>NZ_FJND01000001.1:120698-473192 GCF_900067165.1 Trichococcus sp. ES5 | reverse complement strand
TGCAGTACTTTGTCGGACTACCTTCCTATAAGGATGAAAAGCCGTTCGATGCTTCTTCGATGGTGCACTTCCGCAAACGTCTCTCCTCCGAAATTCTGATTGAAATCAATGAATTGATCCTCAAACCTATAGAGGATGGAGCAGATGATTCCCAAGCTGACGATAATGACAATAGTGATGACAATGATGCATCGGGATCTAAGAATGAAGGGACGCTCATTCTAGATGCCACTTGCGCGCCTTCAGAAATCAAGTTCCCGCAAGACACGGAACTGTTGAACGAATGTCGGGAAAAGTTGGAAGGCATCATCGACGAAATCTGCGAAGCAAACCACCTTCCCAAACCGCGTACCTATCGGAAAATAGCCCGAAGGGATTATCTCAACATCGCACGCAAGAAAAAGAAAAGCGGCAAACAAATTCGCAAAGCCATCGGCAAGCAACTGAACTACATCCGGCGGGATTTAGGATACATCGACGCATTTATGGAGCAAGGTTATACGCTAGGACCGAAGCAAGTCGACCTGTTGGGAACTTTGCGGAAATTGTATGAACAGCAGCTCTACATGCACACAAGTAGGACGCACAAAGTGCAGGATCGCATCGTCAGTATCAGCCAGCCATTTATCCGCCCAATTGTCCGCGGAAAAGCCAAGAACCCGGTGGAATTCGGAGCCAAACTGGACATGAGCATAACCAATGGGTACGCCCGAATCGAGAAAATTTCCTTCGATGCCTACAACGAGAGCGAATGCCTCATAGTTGCGGTGGAACGCTACAAAGAACGGATGGGAGTGTATCCTGAACGAGTTTTGGCGGATAAAATATACCGAAATCGCACAAACTTAAGCTACTGCAAAGAACTCGGAATCCGATTATCCGGCCCGTCGCTCGGTAGGCCCAAGAAGGATCAGAAGATTGACAAAAAACAAGAATACACCGACAACTGCGATCGAGTAGAGGTCGAGAGAGGCTTCAGCCTGGCGAAAAGAAAGTATGGGCTCAGGCTTATTCGAACACGCCTTGAAGAGACCAGTCTCTGTGTGATTGCTTTATCCATCCTTACAATGAACCTGTCCAAGGTTTCATTGCGCATTTTTTTGACTTTCATCCAATGGATGAGCTTCCCTAGAATTGAACCCCTAATGAAGCCGTAAGCTAAAAATAGGGATTTATTCAGCAGGCATTAAATAATGATTGGGTGAAATTTGATACGATTGAGGCAATCAGCCTTCTGCATTTTTTGAGATTTTTTCAAGCAGGCTCAAAAAAGTGGCGATTTCTTCTTCGGTCAATCCTTTGGACAATTGGCTCTCCACGGAATCAATCACTTGCTCTGTATTTTTTTTTGCATGCAAAGCCTTATCCGTCAATATCATTTTTCGCAATCTGGCGTCATAAGGAACGGTTTCCCGAAGCAGCAAGCCATCCCTTTCCATAGTGTTCAGAATGCCTGTGACGGTCGATTTGCGTATGTCGAATTTCTGCTCGAGATCTTTCTGGAAGACATCTCTTTCGATGGATTCTCTGGCGAGATAGGAAACGATCGCAAATTGCATGCCGGTCAGGCCATAACCATCATTTTCGGTCAAGTGCCTGTTCATGAGGCGCTTAACTTGTTGCCAAACCGACCTGATCCGAAATCCCAGCAGTTCTGTGTTGCTCATTATTTTTCACCACCCATGTAGTTCGTGCCCTAACTATATTATGCCTGTTACAATGGATTGTCAATCATCTTGCTTACATTTGAATCTTTTTTATTTACTAATAATACCGGGTGGGGTATAATGCGTTTTGTTGATAAGAAATTAAAGTAAAAATATACAGTTTAAGAAAGGATAGATAAAGAATGAGCACACAAGTAACAGATACAACATGGCAGAGTGAAGTACAAGACGGTTTGACACTGATGGATTTTTGGGCGCCTTGGTGCGGACCTTGCCGCATGCTCGGACCAGTTTTGGAAGAAATCGAAGAAGAGATGGACAATAAAGTGAAAATTGTCAAATTGAACATCGACGAGAACCAAATGACGGCTTCCCAGTTCGGCATCATGAGCATTCCGACAATGGTGTTGTTCAAAGATGGACAACCGGTGGAAAAACTGACAGGCTACCATCCGAAAGATGTTTTGGTTGATTATTTGGAAACAAAATTAGCGTAATAGTTTATGAATGGAGGGCTGTCTCGTTTAGAGGCGGCCCTCCTTGTTTGCCGCCTGACATGATATGTGATGCGATTGTTTGCCGCCTTCTCGCTGTGATATAATGGGCTATCATGATCAGACAGAAAAATAAATGCTTGCACAAAGGCACAGAAGGGCGGAAACAGATGGGCGAAAGTACATTGTATCAGCATCAGACGCTGGGGGATCTGATGGCGGGGGTATTCGATGGGACCCTGACATTTGAAGAACTATTGAAGCATGGGGACATCGGAATCGGGACTTTCCATGATTTTGAAGGGGAACTGATCCTGTTGGACGGCATCGCCTATCAAGCGAAGGCGGACGGATCGATTTCGAAAGTCGATCCATCCCAGACAACGCCGCATGCTGCGGTGACTTTTTTTCAACCGGACCGTGAATACGACATCGACCGGCCGATGACGCTGAGAAAAGTCAGGTCGGATATTGTCAAGCGCGTGCGCAGCCGGAATGTGTTCTCGGTCGTCAAAATAACCGGGCATTTTGAATACATGCATACGCGGGCGGTGCCGAAGCAGCAAAAACCGTATCCGCGCCTGATCGAAGCAACGCGTGTCCAGCCGGAATTCGAGTCCTACGATATGCAAGGGACGGCAATCGGCATCTATACACCTGAATTGTTTGATGGCGTAGCCAAGGGTGGCTTCCATTGCCATTTCATCAGCGATGACCGCAAATTGGGCGGACACATCCTCGATTACATCGTGGACAACGCGAAATGCGAGATCCAAACCATCGAAAGCATCACGCAACATTTCGCCGTCCAATCCGATGATTTCATGGACAAGGAAATCGGCTACCACAACTTGGCGGAAGAAATGGCCGAAGCAGAAGGCTAATAAAGATAAAAAGCGTTGGATAGCCTCCGGAGACCGGGATTATCCAACGCTTTTAAAATTGTGTAGTTATTCGATTTTTTCCAGAACAACGCGGCCCAATTGCGCCTCGATTTCTTCAGTGGTTGCGATATCCGGGGAGAAAGCTGTTGCAGTTCCGGCAGCTACTGCTACCCGGAAAGCTTCCGAAGCGTCTCCTGTCCGGATGAAGGTGCCCACGAACCCGGCCACCATGGAATCTCCGGCTCCGACCGGATTGGCGACTTTTCCGGATAAAGGCGGCGCATAGATGACTTCATTCGGTGTAAATAGCAAGGCGCCATCCCCGCCCAAGGAAACGATGGCATGCTGGGCGCCCAATTCAACCAACTGCTTGCCGTAAGGGATAACCTCCTGCCAAGTGGCGAAAGTCCGGCCGAAAAATTCTCCGACTTCCTTCTGGTTCGGCTTGACTACCAAGGGGTTGTACTGCAGGCTGTTGCGCAATTCATCCTTTGTGATGTCGCAGGCAAAAGGCACGCCTTCCTCATGCAGGGAGCGGATCAGCTGTTCATAAAAATCCTTCGGCATGGAAGGCAGTTTGCTGCCTGACATCACAACGAAATCCTGCGTTGAGATGTCCTCGAAACCTTTCATGAAACGGGTGACTTCTTCAGCGGTTGCGCTGGGACCGTAGTCGCTGATTTCGGTATCCTGCTCCGACTTCAGGACGAGATTGATGCGGGTACGCTCTTTGATCACGGTGAATTGGTTGAGGATATTCAGTTCCTCCATGTATTCGCGCACAAAGTCACCGGTGAAGCCTCCGCGGAAGCCCAATGCAATCGATGGGATTCCGAGTGCTTTCAGGACGCGCGAAACCATGATGCCTTTCCCGCCGGGCGTTATCAGTTCATCCTGCATGTGATGGGATTGACCCAAAGTCAATTGGGGGACGGTGACGATATAATCGATGGTCGGATTCAGCGTGATTGTGTAAATCATGTGTAACTCCTCCTGTCTGGATGGCACGTGGTTCTTTTTGCTTTCAATCAAAGTATAACCCTGTCGGCAGGCAAACTCAAAAGATAGCTTTTTTGCGCCCGCACCCTATCCAGAACGAGAAAAGCGGCGAGCATATACACATGGAAAGGGACGGAATTGTGCTAAAATAAAGGGCATCATGAAAAGGTCCAAATTAGATAAATAGAGTATACGAACAGGAAGGAAGAAGCTTCGGATGACAGACGAGAACTTAACTGAAAACATAGACGAGAGGCTGAAAGGGATAGAGAACAACATCAGGAAAAACATGTCCTTGAGCAGCGTCCCGGTCTTGATGGAAGCCATCCGGACGCATCCGGATCATCCGCATGTGAATTACTTGTTGGGGCTTAGCCACTACAAGAACCGCAATCTCGAAAAAGCGATGCATTATGCACTGCGGGCGGTGGAATTGGACGGAACCGGCGATGCCTATTTGACGCTGCTGGCGAAGCTTTATGCGGAGGACGACGATGACAAGGCAGCCGAGAGCTATGCGCAGGCCGCCTTCACCCGCAACCCCGCCAATTGGGAAGCGGCACTTGTGCTGGCGAAAATGGCCTTCGAAAAGAACGACCTCCCGCGGGCGTTGGAACTCGTCGATCAGGTACTCAAGCATACGCCGAAGTCTTTCGCGGCATTGCGATTGAAATCGAAAATCTACCTGCAACAGGAAGAGGAACTGGAAACGATCCTGTCATCCATAGAAGAATCCGAGAAATACGGCTATGACGATGCCATCGAATACGACCGCGTTTATGCCTACTATATCCACGGCCGTTTCGACGAATGCCGCCGTATCCACAAGGAATTGGAACGGACACGGCCGCTTTCGCACAGCACCGAAAAAGTCGGCAAACTGATCGCGACCATGCAGTCGAGCAGGCTGGCAAGAAGGGCTCCGCATACTGATTATTTCCATATGGATGCGACCCATTCCAACCGAAAAGTCAAAGTTTCTTTGGAAGAGTCTCTGGCCGAGCTGAATGATCTGATCGGTCTGACGGAAGTAAAGGAGACCATCAACCGGATCGTGAAGCTGGTCGAATACGACAAGAAACGGGCCTACATGCTGTCAATCGAGAAAAATGAACAACCTTCCTATCATTTCGCCTTTTCCGGCAATCCCGGCACAGGGAAAACGACGGTAGCCAGAATTCTGGGGGACATCTTCTATTCCTTGGGCATCCTCGAATCGGGCCAGTTGGTGGAAGTTGATCGCTCAGATCTGGTCGGCGGCTATGTCGGCCAGACTGCCCAGAAGACCAAAGCTGTCATCGAATCGGCCATGGGCGGCGTGCTGTTCATCGATGAAGCCTATTCTTTGGCGTCCTCGGACAGCGATTCGCTTGATTACGGATCCGAAGCCATCGATACGTTGATCAAATCGATGGAAGATCACCGCAATGATTTCATCGTGATCCTTGCGGGTTATGACACCGGCATGAAGCAGTTGCTGAAATCGAATCCTGGCCTGTCGAGCCGGATCAATATGCAGATCGATTTCGAGGATTTTTCCGACCATGAACTGCTGGAAATCGCCAAGGCGCAAGCCAAGGATAACCATTATACGCTGACCGAGGAAGCGGAGCAGGCCTTCAAGGTGAAAATCAATCAGGAAAAAGTCGTTCCGCAGTTCGCCAATGCCCGTGCCGTCCGAAACATCATGGAAGAAGCGATGCGCGAACGGGCTTTCCGTCTGAGCGAAAAGTCCGTGACGAAGGATGATTTGGTCATCCTTGAGCCGCTCGATTTCGGCATCGACCCGAACCAGCTGTTCGGGGATAATATCGAAGACTTGATGGCTCAGCTGCGCAATCTGGTCGGATTGAAGGATGTCAAAAAACAAGTCAGCTCGATCATGAACTACGTGCGCGCCGAGAAACGCCGCGAAAAGATGGGGCATCCGATGAACGATTTGTCCTTGCACATGGTCTTCACCGGCAACCCCGGCACAGGCAAGACGACCATCGCGCGATTGATCAGCCAAATCCTGAAATCCATCGGTGTGCTGAAGCGCGGACACATGATCGAAGTCACGAGGGAAGATTTGGTCGGACAGTACGTCGGACAGACCGGACCGAAGACATTGGAGAAAATCAAGGAAGCGTACGGCGGCGTCCTGTTCATCGATGAGGCCTATTCCCTTTATTCCGCTTCCGAAAACGATTTCGGTTATGAAGCCATCAGCACCTTGATCAAGGAGATGGAGGACAACCGCGACAAATTGGTCGTCATCATGGCGGGCTATCCGAGCGAGATGGAGCAGATGCTCAGCATGAACTCCGGCATCCGCAGCCGTATCGCCTACACGGTCGATTTCCCGGATTACGATAGTGAAGAACTGACAGAAATTTTCCACATGGCCGCCACTCAGCAAGGTTTTGTGCTGACGGAGGAAGCCCAGGAGAAAGTGAAGAATCTGTTCGTGCAGTCCTATACAACACGCGACAGCCATTTCGGCAACGCCCGCACAGCCAGGAGCCTCTTCGAGAAGGCGAAGCTGCACCAAAGCAACCGCTTGGCCGAAGATGAGGAGGCCGACCTGTTCACGATCCTGCCTGAGGATATCGGAGAGAATTAGTGGACAAACAAAAAACTTCTGCATTACGGAATTATTCCGTAATGCAGAAGTTTTTTCTTTTATTCGGCGTTTCCTGATTTTTTGATTCCGGCAATCCCGAAAGCGCCGGGACCGCCATGGGAAGTGATGACGCCGCCGGTCTGTACCCAAGTGACATCCCGGAAGCCGTTTTGCTTCGCGTAGTCTTCCATTTGGGTCATGATTTCTTCATCCAAACCGAGCGAATGGATGAGGTACAGCTTGTTGTCGTCAATTGCGTAAGCCTTCAGGTAGTCATCAAAAAAATCGACAACGACGCGGTTCATCATGCCGCGGTATTTTTTTGTGGAAACCAATTTGCCGTCGATCAATTCGATTGTTGGTTTTATCTTCAGCAGCGATGCCCCCAAATAAGCTGCATTGGAGACGCGGCCGCCTGCCCGCAGGAATTCGAGACCGGATGGCATGAACGAGAAGTGCGTGCGCGGCACTACAGATTCGATGGCGGAAACCAATTTTCCCACTGCGATATCCGGTTCCTTTTCAAGCAAATCAGCGGCATAAAGTACGATCGCGGCCAAGCCGCCGGATACGTTCAGGGCATCGATGAGGTGGATGTTCTCGAAATCTTCCGCCGCCAACACGGCACTCTGAAATGAGGAGGAAGCCTTGGAGGTATAGCCGATATGCACGATGCTGCTTTCGGGATGCTCAGAGCGGATTTTTTCGAAAAAGGCGGTATATTCGTTCGGATTGGTTGCGGTCGTGGAAGGGTTTTTTTTGGTTCGCTCGTAATAATCATACAGATCTGTGACCGGAAAAGAGCCATCAAGATGATCGACATCATCCATGATGACGTGCATCGGGACAATCCGGATAGTGTGTTTCTTTGCCAACTCAGTGGGGATATCCGCGCCGCTTTCAGTCGTAAGGATTACTCTGCTCATGTTATTCCTCCGTCTCCAATGGTCAAATATATTATTGCCAATGGACTTAATTTGTTGGTTCCAATATACCACACTTTTAGTGCCCGACCAAAAAGTGTTATGATGGCATCAGAACCAGGAAGGGAAGAATGAGGCATGGATAAGAGAGGTAAAAACCGGAAATCTGATCGCGTTACGATGCTTGCGGTTGCGGGATATGTGCTGTTCTTGGTGGTTGGCTTTCCCGCGGCTCAGAAAGCAGGCGGCTTCTATCCGGCGTTGATGGTTTTGGCGGGAATCGCCGTTTTGTTGACTATCGTCTATTATCATTCGCGCGTGAATGCGTACAGCTGCCCTCAGTGCCGCCGGAAATTCAAAATCAGCTTCCTGACGGATCTGCTGTCTTTGAACGGAGGCAAGCAAGGCAAACGCTTGACCTGCCCACATTGCGGATTCAAAGGTTGGATGCAGGAGACCGCGCCTGACGAGGAATAAACAAGCAGGAGCAGGTTTGTTGGCTAGCGTTGGGTCAAATTGTCGAATGCACTTCTTGCATTCAACCATTATGTCTCATTCAGATGCAAAATTGTCGAATGTCCTCAAGCATTCGGCAATTTCATCCCGTACGGCAATAAAATTGTCGAATACACTTCCTGCATTCGACAATTTCAGCCCAACCATGCATCAAGCTAAGGTCTACACCGGCGATAAAATCAGAAACGAAAAAAAACAGAGGTCGTCTCATATTGCTTTGAGACGACCTCTGCCGAAAATCAGATTATTTGGTTGCTTTTTCTAGATGCTTGCTGCGCAGTTGGCCGCAGGCAGCATCGATGTCGGTGCCGTGCTCCTTGCGGATGACGCAGTTGATGTTGTTCTTTTTGAGGATATCATAGAATGCCAAAATATCCTTTTTGGTGCTGCGTTCGTATTTGATGTGTTCGGCAACCGGATTGTAAGGGATCAGGTTCACGTAGGAAAGGTGACGCTTGTCCTTCAACAAGGCAACCAATTCGTGCGCCTGCTCCGGTCTGTCGTTCACACCAGAAATCATGATGTATTCGAAAGTGATGCGGCGGTTGGTCTTTTCCAGATATTCGTCGATGGCAGCCATGACTTCCTTCAGAGGATGTTTACGGTTGATGCGCATCATGCGGCTGCGGATTTCGTCGTTCGGCGCGTGTAGGGACAAAGCCAAGTTGACTTGCAGTCCGTTTTCTGCGAATTCGCGAATTTTCGGAGCCAATCCGCTGGTGGAAACGGTGATGTGGCGAGCGCCGATTGCCAAACCTTTGGCGTGGTTGACGATGTTCAGGAAGGCGATGACATTGTCGTAGTTGTCGAACGGTTCGCCGATGCCCATCACGACGATATGGCTGACACGTTCGCCATTGCCTTTTTGATCCAAGTAGTGCTGGATCTGCATGATCTGTGCAACGATTTCGCCGGCAGTCAGATCGCGTTGTTTGCGTTTCAGGCCGCTTGCGCAGAACGTGCAGCCGATATCGCAGCCGACTTGGGTCGTAACGCAGACGGACAGTCCGTATTCCTGACGCATCAGAACGGTTTCGATCATCAGTTTATCTTCCAGTTGGAAAAGATATTTCGTTGTGCCGTCCGCTGATTCTTGGACGACCACTTGATTTAGGGGCTGCAGCAAGAAGGTGTCGGAGAGAAGGGCAACCAAATCTTTTGACAAGTTTGTCATTTCCGAAAAGTCCAGGACGCGTTTGATATATAGCCAATCCCAGATCTGTTGGGCGCGGAATTTTTTCTGGCCTTGTTCCAACAGCCAGGCTTCCAGCTGATCCAAAGTCAATCCATAAATAGAAGGTGTATTCATTTTACTTTCCTTTCTTTACCGTACAAATTTTCAATCCATATCATAACACATTTTTATGAAAAGGGAATGGCTTCCGTAAAAGAAGTGAAAGGGAGCGAAAAAGCACTTCAAATGCCCGGAATTCCCGGTGAAGGAATGCTCGCCGGGAAAACACCGCCGGGAGCGTCCGGAATTCCCGACGAAAGAAGTGTTTGCCGTAGCGGAGTTGTCCGCTAAAATCGGAACAAATCCTTCAAGAACAGTAAGCCGATGCCGAACATCACCAAAGTCGCAATGCCTCTGGCAACATTTCCCAAACGGCGATTCGTATGGCTACCCATCACTTTTTTATTGTTGCCGATGAATTTGATCGTCAGTCCGTGTAGCTTGCAAGCACTTGCATTGCCATATGATATACTATTGACAAGAACGCAAATAACGAAAAATCCAGACTGTTGAGGTGGACTAAAATGGAAGAATCAGCTATAAAAATTGAAACGATCGATGCATATATCAGCCGCTATGATGGGGATATCCAGGCAATCCTGCAGGAGTTCCGCCGGGTGATAAAGGAAGAAGCCCCCGATGCGAAAGAGAAAATCAGCTATCAGATGCCGACCTTCTACCTGAACGGGAACCTGGTGCATTTTGCAGTGCAGAAAAATCATATCGGTTTCTATCCCGCACCAAGTGGCGTTGCGGCTTTCAAGGAAGAATTGACGGAATACAAGACCTCAAAAGGCGCCATCCAATTTCCGCTTACGAAACCTATCCCATACGAGCTTGTGCGCCGGATCGTCCGCTTCCGGGTCGAAGAAGCGAAGCAAAAAAAGAAACAGAGCAAATAATGAGCCGTCTTGCTGGATTATCTGAATTATAAAAGGAGGCATATGATGGATCTACATGCTGTTTTAACCCAAGTCATCCCGACATTGGCAAGTCTGATCGAAGGCATCGGTGTCCTGATCATCCTCTATGGATGCGTCAAGTCGTTGTATCTGTTCATTATGGACAAGCTGAATCTGAGCAACAACCAACCGAAACTCGAGTTGGCCAAAGCGCTGGCGTTCAGTCTGGAGTTCAAACTGGCCGCGGAAATATTGAAGACAGTCATCATCCAGACAATCGACGAATTCATCGTGCTCTCAGCCATCGTCATCCTGCGGGTTGTGCTGACGGTCGTCATTCATTGGGAAATCAAAAGCACCAATTCAGAAGAAGGGGAGTGATTTTTCCCCGCTCTTGGCAAATGGAATGAAAACGTTCTCTTTTCGTCCCGTTTTTGCCATCCTTTCGACATACTTTTTTCCTATACTGAACCTGTAGAAAAGAGGATCATCAAACATACAAAAAAGGGAGCGAATCAAAATGAAAAAATGGCGGAACGGAATTGTAGGCGGGGCTTTGGCAGTGTTATTGTTCAGCGGCACAGGCGTAATGGCATCCGAGGACGAAGAGTTATATGGCGCAGCAGCGGTCAGCGAAGGCGAAACGTATACAATAGAAGAAATGTTGGTTTACGCCATCCAGGATGAATACATGGCTGAAGCGTCCTACCTTGCAATCATGGATGCATACGGAACAATCAAGCCATTCACGAGCATCTCCAAAGCGGAAGGCACACACATTTCCTTATTGTTACCACTGTTCGAAACTTATGGATTTGAAGTTCCGGAAAATGAAGCGGAAGCTCGAATTGAGTTGCCTGCGTCTTTGGCGGAAAGCTTTGAAAAAGGCGTGGCCGGTGAAATCGAAAACATCTCTGTTTATGGGCAATTTCTTGGGGCCGAAGATTTGCCGGATGATGTCAGAAGCGTCTTTGAACGCTTGATGACCGCATCCGAAAAGCATTTGGCAGCCTTTGAACGCGGCGTTGATGGAAATCCCGACGGAGCTGGCAGGAGAAAATGATGTGAATCCCATACGTAACAAGCCCCGCGCAGAATAAACTTGCGCGGGGCTTGTTACGTATGAGTGTTTGATCTGCTGGTTGTCCGATAACAACGAAGAATCGGACAACCTCCAAGCAACCCACAAGCAATCGACACGCAAGTACAACAGGCTATATTTCAAAAAAGAAAGTATTGAAGACTATTGTCAAAAACTTTCGTAGTAGCTCATTTCCATACCCAAGATATACTCAGGACGTTCTTTCTTGATGCGGTGACCGGCTTTGTGGGCATCGCTCTTTTCCCAGTTCTGCCAATCCTTTTTGGAATCCCATTTGATCAGGACGAGTACTTCTTCGCTCTCTTTGTTGACGGATCGGACATAGGTCTCAATCCTATCGAAACCGGGTTGTTGAGGCAGTAAGGTACTGTTCTTGAATTTATTTACAGCGGCCTCCGAGAAACCGCGGGCAATCGATAATTTTCTGGCTTGGATGAACATGTACGGAACCTTCTTTCGTTTATAATGAATACAGCTTATTTTTATATAGTGGATAGTATAGCAGAACTGGCTGGAAAGTGTGAGGGGAAGATTAGAAAATAATGTGGAAAAAATCTGAGCATATGGGAACAATGGATTCACGTTCTGGTTTTTTGCGAGAACTTGCATCAAGTATCTTTTCCGCTTAGAATGTAAGGACTGCAATATGGACAGAAAGGAAGAGGCTGGATGCGATTGGATAAACTGCTCTGCGAATGCGGCTACGGTTCGCGAGGACAAGTGAAAAAATTGATCAGAAGCAAACAGGTCAGAATCGACGGGGAAATCGTGCTAGCGGACAACCGCAATGTCGATCCGCAGCTCCAGACGGTCATCGTCTCGGGGAAAACGCTGGTGCACCGGACCAATGTCTACTATATGCTGCACAAACCGGCTGGCGTTGTTACGGCGGTATCCGATGAAAGCAACCGCACCGTCATCGATCTGATCGATCCGTCCGACCGCAGACCGGGCCTCTATCCTGTGGGACGGCTGGACAAGGACACGGAAGGGCTGCTGCTGATCACGGACAATGGGCAGCTGGGCTATCAGCTGTTGCTGCCGCATAAAAAAGTGATGAAGCGCTATGAAGTCGTCGTGAACGAGCGCGTGACTACCGCCGATCAGGAAGCCTTCGCTGAAGGAATCGTCTTCCACAGACGGACGACCTGCAAACCTGCCCGGTTGACCATCCTCAGCCACGGAGACGATGAAAGCCGCGTGCTGCTGGACATCAGCGAAGGGAAATTCCACCAAGTGAAGAAGATGTTCCTCTCGGTCGGCAAGAAGGTCACTTACCTGAAACGCCTGACGATGGGACCGATCGAATTGGATGAATCGATTCCGCCGGGCAGCTACCGGCCGCTCAACGAAGCGGAATTGGAACAACTGAAGCCGTATTTCCGCTAGAAAGAAGGCAAATCAACCAAAAAGAGGAGGAGCTAATCAAAGCTCTTCCTCTTTTTGGCGTGCCAAGGCTTTTTTCCTCGGTTTGGTCTGCGTCAACCGGTAGCTTTCCGTGATGATGCGGTCCGCAATCGGGTAAAGCTCTTCAGAAACGAGCCGCAAGGTGATCCAATGGGTCTTGTTCATATGATAGGCGGGCATGATTTCCGGAATCGTCTCGCGCAGAAATTCGTTCCGCTCGGGAGTATTCTTTACGTTCAGCCAAACTTCACCGTTCCGTTCATAGATGTAAGCGAAAGTTTTCGGGTTGCCTTCGTGGCGCATGACGGTCCATTCCGAGTCGCCGAACGGATAATCTTCGATGACATGCGCGTGTTCTTGGCAAAGGGCAATAAGCCGATCCCGGACAGAAATTTTTTCTTCCATGCTGATCCTCCTTTCCAATTCATTTTATGCTACCTCCATTATATTCAATTTTCCCGAAAATGGCTCGCATCGGATCGAATCTATTGACAAATGGATGGATGATGCGATAATAGATAGCGTGCTATGTATAACTGCTCGGAAAGGAGGAGACATTTTGATATCACGCGAGATGATGGGGGCCTATATCCCGATGCTTCATAACCAATTCAAGGAACAGATGAACCTCCTGGTGGGTAAAATCGACCTGACCACTTCCCAGATTCATATCCTTTTCTTTCTGAAGAGCCGTGGTGACGAGGAAGTGATCCAAAAAGACATCGAGGAGACTTTCAATCTTACTAATCCGACCGTGACCGGAATCATCAAACGGTTGGAAGCGAAGGGGTTTGTCACACGGACGGTCAGTTCGAAGGATGCCCGCTCCAAGAGCATCCATCTGACCGAAAAAAGCATCGCCGCCTCAGAAGAGATGAAGCGGGCTATGCATGAAGCCAATAAAAAAGTTTTCGAAGGCTTTACTGAAGAGGAACTGAATGTGTTGGAAGAATGCTTCATAAGGATGCTGCACAACCTGGAAGGCGGCTGCAGCCACCAACATGGACATGGACACGGGCATGTGCATAAAAAAGAAAACAACTAAATTTAGGAAAGAATAGGGAAAGCATATGAAAGTGATAATGAAGTACTTAAAACCTTTTGCCGGTACGATACTGGTCAGCTTGCTGATTTTGTTCGGTCAGGCGATCGGCGAATTGAGCCTGCCGAATCTGATGAGTGACATCGTCAACACGGGCATCCAGAACGGAGGCGTCGAACAGGAAGCGCCTGAAGCACTGCCGGCGGAAGGTTTCGCGCTTATGACATTGTTCATGGATGAAGAGGATAAGGAAACGTTCCAGGAAAGCTATGAGCTGCTCGAGGGTGGATCGGCGGAAGCCGAGGCCTACAACGCAGAATTTCCGGAAAGCCAGGAAACGGATTTCTACGTGCTGGATGAAACCGATCCGGAACAACTGATCTCGTTGGAGAGCATCTTCAGCAAGGCAAGCTACAGCTTCGTGACGTTTATGCAGGAAATGGGCGGACAGCAAGGCGGTACCGCGGCAGTCGATGCCGAGAGCGGCTTCGAGAATGTCGATTTGGATCAACTGTACGCGTTGGTGCCGCAACTGCAACAGCTGCCACAGGAAGCGTTCACTGCATCGATGGATGTTGCCGATGCTGCCGAGCCGATGCTCTACAGCCAAATCGGGATCCTGTTCACGAAACTATTCTATCAAGATCTAGGAGCGGATATGGATGCGCTCCAAAACCAATACATCATGACGAAAGGCGCACAGATGCTCGCCATCGCAGTTGCGGTGTCCGTTGCTTCCGTAGCGGTCGCGTATTTCTCTTCGCGTATCGCCGCGAAAGTGTCCGGTCGGATGAGAAGGGATGTCTTCGCCAAAGTCGAAAGTTTTTCCAACACTGAGTTCGATAATTTTTCAACAGCATCCCTGATTACGCGCACAACCAATGACGTGCAGCAAATCCAGCAACTGATCACGATAGGCATCCGCATGCTATGCTACGCACCGATTTTGGCTACCGGTGGTCTGATTATGGCAATCGACAAAAGCGTTTCGCTGGCGTGGACGATTGCCGTTGCGGTTATCGCCCTTGTCGGCATTATGATGACAATCCTGTCGATTGCGATGCCGAAGTTCAAAGTGCTGCAAAGCTTGACGGACAGATTGAATCTTGTCAGCCGCGAGAACCTTTCCGGCATGATGGTCATCCGCGCTTTCGGTAATGAACCGTTTGAAGAGAACCGATTTAACGACGCCAATGAAGATTACACCTACACAAACCGCTTTGTGCAGCGTTTGATGTCCCTGTTGATGCCGGCGATGATGCTCGTCATGAACGGTGTTTCGCTGTTGATCATCTGGTTCGGAAGCCAGCAAGTCGCTGATTCTGCTCTGCAGATCGGGGATATGATGGCCTATATCCAATATGTGATGCAGATCATCATGGCCTTCTTGATGATTTCAATGATGTTCATCTTCCTGCCGCGTGCTTCTGTATCGGCAACACGGATCGGGGAAGTGTTGGATACGGATTTGAGCATCACGGATCCAAACGACGCGCAACCGAGCTTAAAGAATGAAGGCCTTATCACCTTCAAAGATGTTTCTTATCATTATCCGAAGGCGAGCGAGAACGTGTTGAACAACATTTCCTTTACCGCTAGACCAGGCGAAACGACGGCAATCATTGGTTCGACCGGTTCCGGTAAATCGACATTGATCAATCTGATTCCGCGCTTCTATGATGTGACGGACGGCGCCATCGAAATCGACGGCATCGACATCCGCAAAATGACACAAGCCGATCTGCGCGCTAACATTGGCTATGTCCCGCAGAAGGGGATGCTTTTCTCAGGGAATATTGTATCCAACATAGCGTATGGAAAAGATGATGCTTCGACGGATGAAATCATGAAAGCACTCGAAGTCGCCCAAGCGAAAAACTTTGTTTCTGAGATGGAAGACGGCATCGAAACGGCTATTGCACAAGGTGGCGGCAACGTCAGCGGTGGGCAGAAACAGCGCTTGTCCATTGCGCGTGCATTGGTTAAAAAAGCGCCGATCTATATTTTTGACGATAGTTTCTCAGCGTTGGACTTCAAAACGGATGCGGCTTTACGTTCGGCTTTGGATGCCTACACGGATAACGCAACTGTCCTGATCGTGGCGCAGCGGATCAGCACGATAATGGATGCGGAACAGATCATCGTTCTAGATAAAGGCAGGATCGTTGGGATAGGGACTCACGATGCGTTGATGAAAAACTGTGAGACTTATCAAGAAATTGCTAAATCTCAGCTTTCGGAGGAGGAATTAGCATGAGCGAAATGAAACAAAGAAGAACGCAAGGCGGACCGGGCGGAGGCCATGGTCCCATGGGTGGGATGAGCGCTCCGGTGGTGAAAGCGAAGGACTTCAAAGGCGGATTCAAAAAATTGGCCGCGTATCTGTCGCCGTTCAAATGGCTGATGGCAGTTGTCTTCATTTTGGCGATTTCGTCCTCTCTATTCGGGATTGTCGGACCAAAAATCATGGCTTTGGCCATCGATAAATTGGTCGCCGGCATCATGCTGAAATTCACTGGCGGATCCGGCGAAATCGATTTCGATTACATCGGTACCGTACTGTTGGGGCTTTTGGGCTTGTACGTGCTGAGTGCCACTTTCTCTTATCTGCAAGGGTTTCTGATGTCGGGTGTCTCCGCAAAAGTTTCCTATAAACTGCGCAAAGATATCATGGAGAAAATCAACAAATTGCCGCTGGCTTATTTCCACAAGAACAGCCAAGGGGACGTGCTTTCCAGGATCACGAATGATGTGGATACGCTGAATACCAGTCTGAACCAGAGCCTCACCCAGATCATCACGTCGATCACAACACTGGTAGGTGTTTTCATCATGATGCTGACGATCAGTTGGTCGCTGACACTTGTCATCCTTGGCGTGCTGATTGTGTCCATGATGCTCCTGATGCTGATCATGTCGAAGTCGCAGAAGCACTTCGCTAATCAGCAAAAATACTTGGGTGCGGTCAATGGCCATGTTGAAGAGATGTATGGCGGACATGTGGTTATGAAAGCCTTCAACGGGGAAGCAAAATCGGTTGCCGCTTTCGATAAAGAGAATGATCAATTGATCGAAGCCGGATTCAAAGCTGAATTCCTTTCCGGTTTGATGATGCCCTTGTTGAGCCTGATCGGAAATCTTGGGTATGTCGTAGTCTGCATCATGGGTGGTGCGATGGCGGCTGCCGGAAATATGACGATCGGGGATATCCAAGCCTTCCTACAGTACGTGCGCAACTTCACCCAACCTTTGACGCAAGTCGCGCAAGTGGGGAGTCAATTGCAACGGATGGTGGCTGCCTCTGAACGAATCTTCGAATTCCTGGAAGAGGAAGAAGAGACAGTGACCGAAGCAAAAATCGAAATGGCGACCGCTGATGTGAAAGGGAATGTCCGTTTCGAGCATGTCAAGTTCGGTTATGAACCGGATCATCTGGTCATCAAGGACTTCTCCGCTGATATCAAAGAAGGACAAAAAGTCGCGCTCGTTGGTCCTACCGGTGCCGGCAAGACGACGATGGTGAAATTGCTGATGCGTTTCTACGATTTGACGGGTGGAGCCATCTACATCGACAACCACAAACTTACCGATTTCACGCGCAGCGATCTGCGGACGGAATTCGGGATGGTGCTGCAGGATACATGGCTATACAACGGCACCATTATGGAAAACATCCGCTACGGGAAACTGGATGCGACGGATGAGGAAGTCATCGCTGCCGCGAAAGCTGCGCAAGTGGATCACTTTGTCCGGACATTGCCGGATGGTTATGACATGGTCCTGAACGAGGAAGCCAACAACGTTTCTCAGGGAGAGAAGCAATTGTTGACGATCGCGCGCGCCATCCTTGCCGATCCGCAGATCATGATCCTGGATGAAGCGACGAGTTCGGTCGATACGCGGACGGAAGTGCTGATCCAGAAAGCGATGGACACGCTGATGCACGGCAGGACGAGCTTCATCATCGCGCATCGTCTGTCGACCATCAAAAATGCCGACCTGATCCTCTGCATGAACAACGGGGACATCGTCGAACAAGGAACCCACGAAGAATTGCTGGCGAATGGCGGCTTCTACGCCGAACTCTACAACAGCCAATTCGACGAAGGCGAAGAAGTATAAGAAAAGCGAAACGGGTTCGCTCAGCCCTGATTAAGGAAACACTGTGACCTAATCGGTCAAGTACTCTGATGTCACAGTGCGACATCAGAGGGCCTCACTACGAAATCAGTTGGATGGCCTGATGACAGGATTAAGCGATTGAAATCGCAAGAGTCATGACAATTTAGGAAATCTGGCCTCGCAACGTTCCCTACGGTCACCTTATACTGGTGCTCTAAGGGATGAATCCCTAAGAGTCCCATGCAAATGAGCATCGTAGAGCGCAATTGCTGAGAGACTTCCGAAACAAAGGAATCAACGTGACCGTACCGGTCAGTTGTATCATGTTTCTAAGCCATCAAAGATGGCAAGAACCATGACAAGTCGAATAGTATGTCTTGGCTCGCAGAGACAAGAGGTTCCTTATTCTTTTTTCCGAAGGGCTAACCCGTGCAGCTAGCCAATGCTTTGGGGTGCATAGAATATTTTGAAACTCTATAAAACACCAACGGTGATGCACTTTTGATTCTATAAAAGTTCTCTATTATGACAATAAAACTGCATCATGCAGTCTAAAGAAGATGATCCCAAGCCGCAATCGGGATCATCTTCTTTATTTTTTTTGCCCAATTTCCAAAAAATAGTCGTTAAAGTGGATTTGTCAATACAGATTTTGAAAAATGCTTATCGAAGCGGTCCCAAATGGAAATTGGAGCATCCGCAAGAGGAGTCTAAACCATCAAGAAATGGCATCGTAAGGCACTTATCTCGGCGAGGATGATAGCGTTCACAAATTGTTAATAATAAAAGAGTTGTAACCGGTTACCTTTCGGTGATATTCTTTCCTTAGGTCTTACAACCAGGTTTTATTAAATACGTTGCGAATTCTTTTTAAAGCAACTAAGTTTCACGATGTGATAATAAAAACCTGTTTATAAGTTCTGGATTTTTAATTTGGAGGGGAATTATATGTCAAAAAAGGATTCAACGGTTCTGAACGAAACGAAACTCAATCGAGCCAAACTATGGCAGATCGTGTTATTCACTTTGAATAACTCATCAACAAATATATACTTGTTCGCCTTTGGTTTTGTCGTCTACTATTCCACAGGGCTTGTAGGCTTAACCGCGTTGTTCGTCAGTCAAATTATGGGGTATATCCGTATCTTTGATGGTGTAATCGATCCGGCTATTGGAGTTTTGATTGACAAAACAGATACTAAATTCGGCAAGTATCGTCCTATTATGGTTTTGGGCAATCTTATTACTGTTATTTCCTTCTTGGTATTATTTAATATTCATGGTCTGGGCGAAGGAATGAAAATTCCGATTTTCTTACTTGCATTAGTCGTGCATAAAATCGGCTACTCCTTGCAAGCAACGGTTACAAAAGCCGGCCAAGCAGCGTTGACAAGCGATCCGAAACAGCGTCCTATCTTCAATATCGTTGATGGTTGGGTAACGACATTATTGTTTACGGGTGGTCAAATTGTTGTCGCAAACTTCCTAGTGCCGAAATACGGCGGTTTTACTCCGGAATTCTTCAAAGTATTTATTCCAGGAGTCATGATCATTTCAGCTGTTCTAGGAATTTTGGCAATCATTGGTATTGCGGAAAAAGACAACAAACAATACTTCGGTATCGGTGAAAAAACAACCAAAACATCATTCAAAGATTACTGGGCAATCATCAAAGGCAACAGACCTTTGCAAATGTTGACCATGGCAGCAGCTTTTGTGAAATTCAATGCACAAATGTTCGGAGACCAAGTTGTATTGATGATCCTGTTCGGTATTATTTTCGGTAACTTTGGTTTGTCAGGAACAATCTCGTTAGTGCTGATTTTGCCTAACCTTTTATTCACAACCTTTGCGGCAACCATTGCTCAAAAAAGAGGATTGCGTTACTCCTACGTTCGTTACTTGCAGGGTGCCGTTGTTTCATTGGCCCTATTAGGCGGCTTGCTTTTCTTTGCAAATCCAGGAGACTTAAGCTTCTCTAATGTAACGTTATGGACAGTTGCCTTCACAATCATTTTTGCCTGTGCGAAAGGTTTCACATCCACACCATCAGGCTTGGCCTTGACGATGGCAGCTGATGTCTCCGACTATGAAACAAGTGTTTCCGGGCGTTATGTTTCCGGTATGTTGAGCACTATGTTCTCATTGACTGACTCTGTAGCATCATCGTTCGCTCCAATGTCGATCGGGTGGATCTTAGCCGCTGTAGGATTTGCGTAAGCTTATCCAACGGCTGACACACCGCTTTCGCCACAATTGCGCCTGGCTGGTATTGTAATGATTTCAGTTTTGCCTTTAGTCGGTACACTTATTGCATTAATGTTCATGAAATTCTACCCATTGGATAAAGAAACGATGGAAAGTGTTCAAATTAAAATTGCAGCAATGAAACAAGCAGACCCAAGTGATCACGATAATGAAGCAGAAATGCCTCAAGCGATCCCTAATGCAATCCCTGCAGTAAATGACTAAAGCTACGATTTTTCATTTTTGAGCAAGGCAAGGACAATAATGTTAGCGGTTACGGAGGGAGCCGGCCTACACCGGATAACAAAAATAACTGTATTATAAAGCCCGAGAAGATGATGATAAGCTATCGGGGTCATCTTCTCTTAATAGTTCACTAACCATTGTAGAGAAAAGAGGAAAATCTTATGGCAGAAGAAAAAGTTGTTAAGCAGCAAAATCCAGCAAACGATATGAAAAGTAACTTAACCCTGAAGCATAGATTAGCTTATGGAGCCGGAGATGCCGGTGGGGTTGTTACCCTTGTGCTGATCGGAACGTTCATGAACCGATATATTACAAATATATTGGGCGTATCATTTGCGACGCTATCTGTACTGTTGCTTGTTTGGAATATTTGGGATATGGTCAACGATCCAATGATGGGGACTTTTATGGATAAGTCTTTCTCTAAGGTACAGGGCAAAAAAGATAAGTTCCGTCCTTGGATGTTGCGCTCTATCCCGCTAATTGTGATAGGCCTTATTGCATTCTTCTCTGTACCTTCAATGTTTGAAGGAACCATGCGTTTGGTAGCAATTTTTCTATTGAAAATTATTTACGAGTTAGGTTACACCATGATGAATATTGCTATGGGATCCGTTCTTGGGGTGATGGCCTTAAATGATAAAGAGAGAACGACTTTATCTTCAGCTCGTGGTATGGGATCAACGCTCGGTGGTCTGATCGGTTCCATGGCTTTACCGGTGATTCTTGCGCGTTTAGGCGAAAATACAACAGGTTATATGGTTGCAGGTATCTTCGTAGCTGTATTAGGTGGTTTGCTGGTCTTCTTCCACTATTGGGGAACGGAGGAACGGAATGTTGCAGCAAAACTTGCCGCAGAGGAACAAGCCGAGCCGACAAAAGTTACTGATATTTTTGTTACATTAGCCAAAAATAAAGCTTTCCTGTCGCTTTGCTTGCACTCCATTGTAATCGTTTTCGGTCAAAACCTATTCAATGCAACGCTTCCTTACATTTACGGCGATGTATTTGGTGATCTGGGCTTGATGGCATCCGCTTCTGCAATCGGTATGGGTTTACCAGTAGTGTTGTTGCTTATCGCTCCAAAATTGGTAACATTAATTGGATCGACTGTTAAGGTAATCCGTACATATTTATTGCTGAGTGTTGTTATTTTTGTTGGTTTGTACGTTTGGAAATTAGTTGGCGACTTATCGCCAGTCTTCTATATGATTGGTGCCAGCTTAGGGATCGCTTTCATGATGATGTCCGTTCAACTGCAATGGGGTCTTGTTTCAGAATCCATTGACTACAACGAATACATCACAGGAAAACGTTCAGAAGGTTCAATCTATGGGAACTTCTCACTGACAAGACGTGTTGGTCAAATGTTGGCGCAATCACTTGTTGTCTTGATGATCGGTTGGATTGGTTATAGCCAACAGGCAGCTCAAAACGGCCAAGCACAAACAGCTGAAACGGTTGAAGGACTGATGCTATTGAATCTTATTGGTCCTGCAGTATGTGCCTTATTATCATGGGCTTCCTTCAAATTCATTTGGAACATTACCGATGAAACTCGTGCGGAAATGACTTCAGCTCGTCAAGCAAGACTTGATGAATTTGCTAAGAAACAAGCTGAATAATAAGATTGTTAGAGAGGTGCACTCATGAAATTAAGAAGTCACTTATTAAATGTATTGATCAATGATGAAGTGGAGGCTTACTTAAAGGAGAACGATGTTATCATCGTGCCTTTTGGACCAACCGAACTCCATGGCGGCCTACCATTGGATTGCGAAACGATCTTGGCTGAAGGGATTGCCTTATTGATGGCCCAAAGGACAAACTCACTTGTCCTTCCGCATGTACCGTATGTTTATTCTGGGGCAACCGCTTCAGGTAAGGGAACCATCCAATTAACCGGTAGGGAAAGTGCTGATATGTTGCAAGGTCTTGCACATTCCTTACTGCGGTCAGGCTTCAAAAAACAGATCTATATCAGTTTGCATGGCCCAGCCCATATCTCAATAAACCCAGTTGTCCGGGATTTCTTTGATGAAACCGGGATCGCCATTCTCTATATCGACGGCATGATAACAGCGCAGAAATCCGGTGTCTTTTCAGATCCGAAAGCGATGATGCTCAATTTGGATAAGATGATTCTTGGGGCTTACAAGCTGCGTAATCGTTTGGATGATATTTTGCTGACATCTGATTATGCAGAGCCGGTTACCCAGACACCAGCGGTTTTCGGTAACCTGAGTGCCCAAGCCTTTCAATCCGGAGCAACCGGTTATTATTTCAAGGAACATTCGGACCATATGGCAACTTCTGCCATACCTGATGTTGAAACACGAGACCGAATGGCAGAAGAAGGACTGGTACTGCTTAATAAGATGGTGGATGCAATTGATTTTCCAACTTTACTGAAGGAAATGGCGATTCAGGAAGAGTATCTTGACGATGTTTACAAACGTTTCCCGCACGTACCGGCCGCCTACAACCGACACAAAAATAGTTAAATAGTTTCATAGACTGCTCTCCAAAATGTGGGGGCAGTTTTTTTGGATTTGATTTATCCAAAAAATTCCCGGCGAAATCAGGATTCGCCGGGAATTTCTGCCAGAAGGAATGCGCACTTAATCTGTTGCCGTTTTTTTAATCTTTCAACTTCATATTTTCGTAGTTCATGTGCGGGTTCAGAAGTCCGCGATTGCTTTTCAGGACGAAAGAGAAGCTGCTGTCGTTGAAGTCGATGATGTTGTCCTCATCCAGTTGTTGCAGGCTGTCCTTGGTGACTTTTATCGCGCCAAAGTTGGTATCCAGAACAGTGTCGTAGTTCGGGTTTTTCGCATCATACGCACGGATCGTGAACATGCTGCTGTCCGGTCCGCCGCAGCCGTAGATGGTACTCATATGCAAAGAAAGTTCCTCTGTCATCCCCAATTTTTCCAGTCGTTGTATGGCATTTTCTGTGAATGTCAATTTCAATTTAAATCACCTCTTGCCTTTCATTATAGAGCATGACAACGTGAATCAGATCGGATATGCTCACATCAACAAAATGTTTGACAAGGTGAGAAAAAGATGTTATATTTAATTAAATTTTAATAGAAGAGCGATGAAGAGAAGAGTACCTTTCGATCGTCATTCCAGAGAGCCCCGGTAGGTGAAAAGGGGTATGATGAAAAAAAGCGAAGATGGTCTCGGAGCAAAGCAATGCGGATAGTGTTGCTTCGGTTTGTGCACGATAGCGCACAAGAGTATAACAAGCGGGAGCTTGCGTACTTTTTAAGGTATGGATCGCGAGGTCCCTACGAACATGGGTGGTAACACGAAGAGCTTTCGTCCCTGTATTTCAATCAGTTGGAATATAGGGACGAGGGCTTTTTTACTTTTTGCAAAATCAGAGAAATGAACAGAAGAAGCAACCTCGGCAAATCGGAAATGACCCAGAAGAGCAACTGCCATGCAAGAATATATCCAAAACCAGAAGGGAAAGATGACAAATGACAGAGAAAAATTACAGTTTTGAAACGTTGCAAGTACATGCAGGCCAAGTACCGGACCCCGTTACCGGAGCCCGTGCAGTGCCGATTTACCAAACTACCGCTTTCGTTTTTGATAGCGCCGAACAGGCTGCCGGCCGTTTCGCTTTGACGGATGCCGGGAATGTCTATACCCGTTTGACGAATCCTACGACCGCAGTCGTGGATGCACGCGTTGCGGCGCTTGAGGGCGGAACATCAGCGGTTACGGTCGCTTCAGGTTCTGCTGCGATCACGTACGCTATCCTGAATGTTGCGCATGCAGGCGATGAGATTGTCGCTGCCAGCACGCTTTACGGCGGTACCTACAATCTTTTCAGCGCGACCTTGCCAAATTTGGGCATCAAAACTACTTTCATTGATCCTGAAGATCCGGCTAATTTCGAAGCGGCTATCACGGAAAAGACAAAAGCCCTCTTCATCGAATCGATCGGAAATCCAAGCACCAATCTGATTGATATCGAAAAAGTCGCTGAAATTGCGCATAAGCATGGCATCATTTTAATCGTGGACAATACATTCGGCACACCTTACCTGATCCGTCCATTCGAATTCGGCGCCGATGTGGTGGTCCACTCTGCCACTAAATTCCTAGGCGGGCACGGTACAACAATGGGCGGGGTCATCGTCGAATCTGGTAAATTCGATTTCGCCGCCAGCGGAAGATATCCTGGCTTCACGACGCCGGATGCGCATTACAACGGGTTGGTCTATACGGATTTGGGGCCGGGTGCTTTCACGACCAAAATCCGCGTGCAGTTGCTGCGCGATACTGGAGCCTGCATCGGACCGATCGATTCCTTCCTGTTGCTGCAAGGGATCGAAACGTTGTCATTGCGCGTTGAACGCCATGTCGAAAACACCCGCAAGGTTGTTGCTTATCTGGCGAACCACCCGAAAGTGTCTTGGGTAAATTATCCGGAATTGCCGGATAGCAAATACAAGGCGCTTGCCGATAAATACTTCCCTAAAGGCGCCGGATCGATCTTCACTTTCGGCATCGAAGGCGGCAAGCAAGCCGGCATCGAGTGGATCGACAAGCTGGAATTGTTCTCGCTGCTGGCCAACGTTGCCGATGCGAAATCTCTGGTCATTCACCCGGCCAGCACGACCCACGCGCAACTGAGCGAAGAGGACCTTGTCGCGGCGGGTGTTTCCGGGGACATGATCCGTCTGTCGATCGGGATCGAAAATGCCGACGACATCATCGCAGATTTGGATCAAGCTTTCGGACAAATCTAACAAAATAGAGGTGCAGCCTTGAAAATCAGGCTGCACTTTTTTTACATTATTTGCTGACCAAACGACGGAATGATATACTGTTGCTAGTTATGATTAAAAAGAGAGGAGAGCGGTCATGAGAGCGAAATTGCGGATTTTTTTGACTTTGATGCATGGTATTTTTTCCAATGCGGCAGTCCAAGGGGCGGAGTCTGTCCAAAAATCAAATAAATTCAACCAACAATACGCTTCTTGCTGCTTATCCTAAACAAAGCGATAAGTCCGGCTATGGTGCCTCCCATAGCTATTTTTTTTGCAAGATAAGAAGGGACTATCAAATGCATAATCACATATCACTACATAAAAATATCTCGTTGGCGAAAAAATATGCTTTCATCCAATACTTTGGCATCACCTCGTTATGGCTCCTTTACCTGAGTTCATTCAAAGAGATGACATTGGTGCAAATAGGCTTTCTGGAGGCTATCTTCCATATAACGAGTTTTGTTTTCGAAGTGCCATCAGGTGCTTTGGCGGACCGTTTTGGCTACAAAAAAATCCTGTTGTTCGGGAAAGTGATGGCCATCATCAGCTCGATTGGGATGATTTATGGCCAGAGTTTCTCGCACTTTGCGGTTGCGTTCGCGTTCTCGGCGCTCTCCTACAATTTCAACTCGGGGACCTATGAAGCACTGGTCTTCGAAAGCATGAAGGGGTTGGACGAAGAAAGTGGCTATCTGGACAAGCTGGCCCACATCAATTTCCTGATCGAGATCAGTGCCCAAAGCGGCGTGATCCTTGCCGGGATTTTGGCTGATGCTTATTTTCCGGCCGTATATAGGGTTCATATCATGCTTTGCTTACTGAATATTTTCCTGATTTACCGCATGGCAGAGCCAATCAAAAGGTGGGATCCACAATCGGATGAAACAGTCGGATTATCCGAAAAAGTGGGGCAATCCTACACCCGGATACTGGGCAATGCCTGGCGGTTGCTGAAGCGGCATAAAGAGCTTCGGGGCTGGATCCTGTTTTTTGCCTTGATGGACAGCTTCGCAGCGACTTATTATTTTTATTTCCAGAACTACTTGTCAGTGTTGGGGTATAACGGTAAAGCTACGAGCTTCTACCTGTTTGCGGCTGCCTTGTTCGGCATCTTCGGAGCAAAATTTTCTCCATCCATTGAGCAGAAACTCCAAAAGAACCGCATTCTCTATGTTTTTCCCATAGTTGTTTCGTCGGCATTACTGCTCTCAGCTTTGGGGAATCAGGTGCTGATTTTTGTTGGATTTGTGCTTTCGATCATTTTTTCCGCGGTGTCGCCGACCATCGCGAGCGCCTACATCAACCAGTTGATCCCTTCCGAAGAACGAGCGACGCTTTTGAGTGCGAACAGCATGGCCTATAGCCTCTGTATGATCATCCTTTTCCCGGTGGTCGGTGGCGTCATTGATCTGTTGGATTTCCGGATCGCCTACCTTACGATGGGGCTATCGATTATGGTTTTGGGTGGAACTTTCGCAGTGGTCGCTAAAAAACGATATTACCGAAAATAAGCGGATTGAGTAAGATGAAGAAGGAGGCTGTCTCTCGAGGCAGCCTTTTTGCATGGTAATTGGGCTGTGGTTGTCCGATTCATCAGCGATATCGGACAACGAGTATCGACGCCGATCAGTGGATGTCCGATTCATCGGTAATATCGGACAATCAGCAACGACGCTGAACAGCGGATGTCCGATTCATCAGTAATATCGGACAATCAGCGCCCAAGCCTGCTGCCGGATGTCCGATTCATCGGCGATATCGGACATCTTCGGAAATCTTCCGTCTGCATCAAAGATATTCCTCCAGCACTGACCAGGCTTCCAGTTTTTCGGGCAATGTTTTGACATGCTTGCCGCGCATCGGGCTGGTCGAGGGGAGCGGCAGGTAGACCAAGCCGGAGTTTTCGTCCAGACCGAAGTGCTTTTTGTAGCTACGGAACGCCTTTCCGCCGTTGAAGGCGATGGCCTTAATCTGGGGATGTTCGCGCAGAAGAGTCTTCAAGTCGTTCGGATATTCCTCTTTGATGGCCGAATCGAGGCTGCCTTCTCGGTAACAGGAGTGGATGACGTCCCAGAGGGCGACATGATGCTTTTTCAGCAGCGATAGGCGCTCTTCGTAGGTCACCGGATCCTCCTCACCGAGCAGGGAGAAAATGATTTCCCAGAAATGGTTCCTGGGATTGCCGTAATAGTGCTGTACTTCCAGCGACTTCGCGCCTGGCATCGATCCCAGAATCAGGATATGGGCTTGAGAATCGATGACAGGCGGCATTGAGTAAAGTTTGTCGGATTGTTTCAGTCGGAACGCATCCTTTCAAATTCAAATTTGTCTCCATTCTACCAAAACCGCACCGGAGCTGGAAACATTCGCGCTTGCCGATTTTTTTAAAATATAAAATAAAAACAGTTGACGGAAGGATGGCGATGCGTTAAAATAATCCCAACATTAAGAAAACGTTAGAAAAATCATTTCCATCTAATCAAACCGATAATCAAGAGGAGTACGCATCATACCTTGTTTCCAGAGAGTCGCCGCCAGTGAGAGTGCGATAGCGAAGGGGATGCCGAATGGACTTGAGAGGGTTGCCTTGAAAAGAGTAGGGGCAAACGGGGAACCTGGTCCGTTAACAGACAGGCACATATGTTGGTATGTGAACGAGTGGGCGATTCATTTCGTCAATTTGGGTGGTATCGCAGGAGAATGCAAGCTCTTGTCCCTTTAAAGGGGGGACAAGGGCTTTTTTTGTACACAAAAAATGACGAGGTGAAGGATATGCTAGAGATAAAAGAGACGAAACAGACCGAAGAAATTCTCCCGCAAGACAGCATGAAGGCGGCTATCGACAAACTGGTGAAAAAAGAAGAACTTTCCCCGCAATTGACGAAAACTATCATGCACCAGATCATGAGCGGTCAAGCCAGCCCGGTCCAGATCGCGGCATATCTGACAGCGATGCGGATGAAAGGCGAGACAGCCGGAGAAATCAGTGCTTCCGCAGAAGTGATGCGGAATTTTTCCAATAAGGTGCAGACTAAGAAGAATGCATTGGACATCGTCGGAACCGGCGGCGATCAATCCTTCACCTTCAACATCTCGACCGTATCTTCCTTTGTCATCGCAGCCGCAGGGATTCCGGTGGCGAAACACGGCAACCGCAGCTCCTCAAGCAAATGCGGCAGCGCGGATGTGCTGGAAGCGTTGGGTGTGAACATCGAAGCCAGCGCGCAGCACAGCGAGTCGATGTTGGAAGAAATCGGCATGTGCTTCATGTACGCCCAAAAATACCATCCATCGATGAAACATGCGGCACCCGTCAGGAAAGAAATGGGCGTCCGGACGATCTTCAACGTTCTGGGGCCATTGGCGAACCCGGCAAATGCGAATATGCAGTTGCTCGGCGTGTATGATGTCGCGCTGGTGGACACGATGGCTGAAGTGCTGAACCAATTGCAGATGGAAAGAGCTTTGGTGTTCGGTGGCAATGACGGTCTGGATGAAATAACTTTGACCACAACATCGGAAGTAGCGGAGCTCCGCGACGGCAAGGTCACCCACTTCACATTCGATCCGAAAGATTACGGCTTCGAGTACTGCACCAACGAAGATCTGGTTGGCGGGGAACCGGCTGAAAATGCCGCAATCGCCTTGGCTATCCTAAGTGGCGAAAAAGGACCGAAGCGCGATACCGTACTGTTGAACGCCGGCATGGCCATTTATCTGGCCAACGACGATTATACGATCGCTGACGGCATCAAACGTGCAGCCGAACTCATCGACAGCGGAGCGGCACTGGGGAAATTAAAGCAATTCATCACTGCATCACAGGAGGCGACAAAATGATATTGGACGAGATCATAACAGCGACAAAAATACGCGTGGAAAAAGCCAAACAGGCAATCCCATTGGAAGAAATGAAGCAAGCCGCCTTGGCGATGCCGACCAATCAGGATTTCCCATTCGAAAAGGCGCTGACCGGTGAAGGGATCCGTTTCATCTGCGAATGCAAGAAGGCGTCCCCTTCGAAAGGCGTGATTGTGGAGGATTTCCCATACCTCGAAATCGCCAAGGCCTACGAAGAAGCAGGCGCATCCGCGCTATCGGTATTGACGGAGCCCGATTTTTTCCAAGGCGAAAATCGCTTCCTGACGGAGATAAAACAGGCAGTATCGCTTCCGGTCATCCGGAAAGATTTCATCATCGATGCCTATCAGATTTATGAGGCGAAGTTCATCGGCGCGGATGCCGTACTGTTGATCGCGACCATCCTGACGGAAGAAGAGTTGGATGCTTTCCAACGCTTGGCCCGCGAACTGGGACTTTCGGCCCTGGTGGAGGCCCACACCGAAGAAGAGCTCCTGAAAGCGTTGCGGACGAACCCAAAAATGATCGGCGTCAACAACAGAGACTTGAAGACTTTCAAAGTGGATATCCAACAGTCCATCAGGCTGCGCGCACTGGTGCCGGATGACATCCTTTTCGTGGCCGAGAGCGGCATCTCGGAAAGACAGCAAGTCATCGAATTGGAAGCGGGAAACGTCGATGCGATCCTAATCGGCGAAACGATGATGGTTTCTCCAGACAAAAAAGGCATGCTCGATCGCCTTCGGGGAATCGGCTGATGGTTAAAGTAAAAATCTGCGGTCTGAAACGAGTCGAGGATGCTGAAATGCTGAACGAGCTACGCCCGGATTTTGCAGGCTTCATCTTCGCTCCCAGCAAGCGCCAGATATCGTTGGAACAGGCGCTGGAAATCAGGGCCGCCCTAGACGAAGCCATTCCGGCAGTCGGCGTCTTCGTCAACGAACCGATCGAAAACATCGTCGCAATCGTGGAGAGCCGGGCAATCCAGATCGTGCAGCTCCACGGCGATGAGGATAACGCTTATATAGAAGAGTTGGGCAAGTGGATCACACTTCCGATCATCAAAGCGGTTGCGGTCAAGGACGCCGCTGATGTCAAGAAGGCATACGCTGCCGATATTCTCCTCTATGACACATACCAAAGCGGTGTGGCAGGTGGAACCGGAAAGACATTCAACTGGGATTTGCTTAAGGAAGCAACTCAGCCATTCTTCCTGGCGGGCGGCCTGCACGCCGGCAATCTTGAGGGGGCCATCAAGCAGATGCAGCCATACGCAGTGGACATCTCGAGCGGCGTCGAAACGGACGGCGTGAAGGATTTTGAAAAAATCAGAGCAGTAATGGAAATCATTGGGAGGTCAAAAAAATGACAAGTTATTTTGGAGCACATGGGGGACAGTTCATTCCCGAAACCTTGATGAACGCTTGTTTGGAACTATCGGAGGCTTTTTTCCGACTCAAAGAGGATCCGGACTTCAAAAAAGAATTGAACGATCTGTTGGACAACTACGCAGGCCGGCCATCCCGCCTCTATTACGCGGAAAAGATGACAAAGAACCTCGGCGGAGCAAAAGTCTACCTGAAACGCGAAGACCTGAACCACACGGGCTCGCATAAGATCAACAATGCGCTCGGCCAAGTATTGTTGGCCAAAAAGATGGGCAAGAAACGCATTATCGCTGAGACCGGCGCCGGCCAGCACGGCGTGGCTACTGCCACAGCAGCTGCGCTTTTGGACATGGAGTGCGTCGTCTACATGGGCGAAGAGGACACCCAGCGCCAAGCCTTGAACGTGTTCCGAATGGAATTGCTGGGCACGAAAGTGATTCCTGTGACAAGCGGCACTGCCACGCTTAAGGACGCGGTCAACGAAGCGATGAAGGATTGGGCTTCAACGTTCGAAGAGTCGCATTACTGCATCGGCTCGGTCATGGGGCCGCATCCATTCCCGACCATGGTCCGCGATTTCCAGAAAATCATCGGGGAAGAGACAAAAACTCAGATGGCCAAGGCGGAAGGCAAGCTGCCGGATGTCGTGATGGCTTGCGTTGGCGGTGGCTCGAATGCGATCGGGACTTTCTATGACTTCATCGGCGACGAAAGCGTGCGCTTGATCGGCTGCGAAGCTGCCGGCAGAGGCATCCACACCCAAGATACGGCTGCGACAATCGCGACCGGTACGCCGGGCATTTTCCACGGCATGAAATCCTATTTCTGCCAGGATGAATACGGCCAAATCGCTCCTGTTTATTCGATATCGGCTGGACTGGACTATCCGGGCATCGGGCCTGAGCATGCGGACCTCTATGACCGGGGCCGCGCTGAGTATGTTTCAGTGACGGATGACGAAGCTGTCGCCGCCTTTGAATATCTGGCGCGGATGGAAGGCATCATCCCGGCAATCGAAAGTTCACATGCAATCGCGCACGCTATGGTTTTGGCGCCGACGCTGGATCCCGAAAAAATCATCGTTATTTGTTTGTCGGGCCGTGGCGATAAGGACGTTGCAGCAATCGCAAGATACAAGGGAGTTGACATCCATGAATAAGATCACAGCAGCCTTTAAGCATAAAGCATTCATCCCTTTCATTACTGCAGGGGATCCAGACTTGGAAACCACGAAAACAATCATCAGGGAAATCGTTGCGAACGGAGCGGACATCGTCGAAATCGGCATCCCGTTCTCCGATCCCGTTGCGGAAGGCCCGGCAATCCAAAAAGCCGATGAGCGGGCTTTGGCGAACGGCATCAATACCGACGATATTTTCCAAATGGTGACTGAATTGCGCACCGAAATCGATACGCCTTTCGTCTTCATGACCTACATCAATCCGGTGTTCGTCTACGGCATCGATAAATTCATGGCGCGCTGCAAAGAGACCGGCGTCGACGGCGTCATCATCCCGGACGTTCCGTTCGAGGAGAAGGGCTTCATCCAGGAAGCCTGCCGGGATCATGGCATCACTTACATTTCCATGGTGGCACCTTCCTCTGCGGAACGGATCGCCATGATCGCCAAAGAAGCTGAAGGCTTCCTGTATGTCGTTTCTTCCTTAGGAGTCACCGGCGTGCGCAGCGACATCACGACCGATATCGGCAGCATTTTGGCGGAAATCCGCAAAATCAGCGACATCCCTTGCGCCATCGGCTTCGGGATTTCCAACGCGCAACAAGCCAAAGCCATGAGCGAAGTCGGTGATGGCGTCATCATCGGTTCCGCAATCATCAACATCATGGAACAGTACGGGAAGGATTCGCCCAAACCGGTCGGAGCCTTCGTGGCGGAAATGGTGGGGGCCATCCGCAGCGGTAACTGAAGTCCTTAAACGTGAACCAGACCGCTTGTAGCAGTATAATGAAAGAAAAATATAGGCGGAAAGTAGTGATGGTGATGAGGAAAATCATTTTGATTCGTCATGGCGCAAGCGAGTGGAATTTATTGAACCTGTTTACGGGCTGGACGGATGTCGATTTGAGTGAACAGGGCGTTAGGGAAGCGAGAGAAGCCGGACGGAAACTCAAGGAAGCCGGGATTGAATTTGATATGGCGTTCACGTCCGTGTTGCAGCGGGCGATCAAAACGTGCCATATTGTTCTGGATGAAATGGATCAATTATGGATACCGGAAGTGAAGAGTTGGCGGCTCAATGAACGGCACTATGGCGATCTGCAAGGACTGAACAAACAGGAAACGGCCGAAAAATATGGAGAAGACCAAGTCCTGAAATGGCGACGCTCCTACAATACGTTGCCGCCGCTGATGGATCCGGATAATCCGCTGTCACCGGTCAGGGATCGACGGTACGCCAACCTGCAGAAGCGTGTCATTCCGATGGGGGAAAATTTGGAAACCACTTTGGACCGCGTCATCCCATTCTGGGAAGACCAGATCGCTCCGGCGGTATTGGATCGCAAGACGATTTTGGTGGCGGCCCACGGAAACTCGTTGCGGGCTTTGATCAAATATATCGAAGAAATACCCGATGATGAGATCATGGCCTTGGAAATTCCTACCGGGCAACCGTTGGTCTATGAATTGAATGATGACCTGACGATTATCAGGAAATACTATCTTTAACAAAAAAGATGCGGCCAGGAATCGGAATCCCGGCCGCATCTTTTGTTGCATCATTTTTCTTCAGCCATCAATAGAAAGTTGAAACGGACGTCACTGCTGGTTCCATCTGGCAGGTAACATCTTTCCACGAAAGTAACCTGATCGCAATGGTCGATGAGGATCAGTGTCGTGGAGCGAGTGCCGTAGCGTTCCGTCCGGATGAAATAACACGCACCGAATGTTAGGCTGAAATGAAAAATCGCGTTGTGTAAGGTCTTTTGTCGGATGCTCGAACGCTTATGCCAAATTTCAAAACGCGCAGGATATGAGCTATAATAAGGATAAAGGAAATAGCATCACGCCAATCGGAATTGCAGCGAAAGGATCAACACTATTCGAAGGAGTTGTTTTAAGATGCTGAAAGATAGAAAAAAATATTGGGCAGTACTGTTGGCCAGTCTTTTTTTGGCAAGTTGCAACCAAACACAGGAAACAGCTGAAGACGAAAGTTCAACTCAAGCGACAGCGCAGAGCAGTTCGGCGGCAGATACCACGAGCAGCGACAAGGAAAACGCATCGGCAGAATCCACTGAAATCGGCGACCGTTTGGGTAAACTTTCAAAAAGCTACATAGAAATTATGGAAAGCGGCAATTACTATATGGCTTTTCGTTCCACTACAACATTTGAAGGTGAAATGATGGAATCCGAAACGATGATGACCGTTTCGGGCGACAGAACCGCGATGCAATCAAAATCCGCAGACACCGAAACTGAAATGGTGATGATGGACGGCAATATCTATATGATCGACCATGTCAGTAAAACGGTGATTGTTATGCCCCAGACAACGGCTGAGGGTGATGAGACTCTACCGGAAATGCCGGAATCAAGCGAGCCGGTCGAGGTGGATGACATCGAGTACATCGGCAGTGGTGAGGAAGACGGTCTGGTGTACGAGGAATACCGCACTGAGGGCGGAACTCAGATATTCTATTATTTTGATGGCTCCAACCTGAAAAAAAATCAAGACGATTGATGAGTCCTTTGAATCGATCATGGAAATTCTCGAATTGTCAGATAATGTTTCGGAGGATGCTTTTGAAATACCATCAGATTATCAGCAAGTGACTTATTAGATGAGAAGATCAGATTATCATGTTAAGGGAGGGGACTATGCAGCTGCTATTGGAACAAATGAACGGATATGTGCTGGTTGCAGTGCTTGTCCTCTGTATTTTGGTGTTGTCAAAGGCGACGGATATTTTAGTTGATGAGGCCATTTCATTGTCTTTGGAGTGGGGGATGTCCGAACTGGTCATCGGCGCAACAATTGTTTCTTTGGGAACCTCCCTACCGGAATTAGCGGTGTCGATTTCTTCGTCCTTGAAGGGCAACGGGATTCTTTCTTTGGGTAATGTCATTGGTTCGACGATCGTGAATACCAGCTTCATTCTGGGGATCGGCGCGCTTTATGGTAGCATACCCGTCAACCGGAAGACGGCATATAAACACACTGTTTTGTCGGCGCTTTCGCTCTTGTTGATTCTCTCTTCCTTGCCGATTTTTCATGCGGATGGACAAGGCAAGATACCACAGTGGCTGGGTATAGTTTTCCTTTTGCTCACTCCGGTTTATTTCTACTGGACAGTGCGGGAAGGAAAGAAGTCGGATCAAGAGGCTATCATAGAGGAAGACAAGGAGAAAGACCTGTCAATTCTGGTCAAATTGATTAAATTGCTCATCAGTGCGGGGTTTGTGATTGCGAGTGCCTCTGTTTTGGTGAGTACGGTTGAAATCGGAGCTTTCCGGATTGGTATCCCTGAATCGGTCATCGCTTCCACGGTCGTTGCCTTCGGAACCGGACTGCCGGAAATAAGTACGACGATTGTTTCCGTAAAAAAAGGCTACGGCGCATTGGCGATGGGGAACATCATGGGGTCCAATCTGTTGAATACTTTGTTCGTTCTTGGTGTGGCATTAGGATTGACACCGGGAGGAATGGTCGTCAGTTCGGATTTCTATCAGATCCATTTTCCGGCTTTGGCTATTCTCCTGGCAGTTTTGGGGTACTTTTCCTACAACAATAAACGGGAAGTAATCAGCAGAAAAGAAGGGCGGATTTTGATTTTTTTCTATCTCGTGTATTTGATATGGAACTATTTTCTATAGAAAAAAGGTTCGCGATCCCCGCGGGGATCGCGAACCTTTTTGGTTATCGTTCTTCTGTACCGTTTTCGTTATCATTATCAGGAACATCCTGGACCACAGCAACGGTCGCGAAATCCTTAACGGGGGTAGAGCCGTTCACCAAGACAGGCTCTTCCTCTTCCAGCTCGAAAGGACCCGCCACTTCAGCAAAGTAACGATTGTACCGAATCTTGAACTTTTCGAGTACATGCTCTAGCAGTATTTTCAGCATCGCGAACAATGGCACGCCCAGAATCATACCGATTAAACCCAGAAGATTGCCCATAATCAACAAAACGATGATGATCGTCAACGGATGCATTTTCAAATTTCGACCCATGATGCTCGGTTCGATGATGTTGCCTTGGATGAACTGTGCCAATGCCCAGACGACGCCCATTTTTAGGAGCATGGCTGGTGAAGTGAAGGCTGCAACGAACAAGGCTGGTATAACGCCAATAGTGGCGCCGATGAAAGGGATGACCGCTGTCAAGGTAGCGATCAGGGCAAGGACGAAGGCATAATCCAACCCGATGATCAAGTACCCGACTATCAACAAAGCGCCCAGACTCAAGGCAACTAGCAACTGGCCTTGGACATAGGATCCGACCTGAAGCGACATCTGTCTGGATATTTTTTCGACATCATCACGAAAAACAGGCGGGACGTTCTTCATGACAAATGGTTTGAACTTCCCTTGGTCCTTCAGCATGAAAAAAAGGATGACCGGGAAAGTGACAGTCACGACCACTACGCTCGAAATTGTGGAAAAGATGTTCATAATTTTTTCGCTTGAATTGCCGATCCAGGCCAGAATCATTTCAGGGATGCTGCCCACGGTGCTGTCCAACCAATTTTGCGCTTGTTCATAATAATCCTTGAAGGTGCTGTTTGCGAGCAGTCTGTCGAAATAGGCATTCATTTGTTCGATATAGGTAGGAAATTCATTGACCAGATTCGTCAGCTGATTCGATAAAATCGGAACCAAAAGCACAAATCCGTAGACCAACATAAAAATGAAGAGGACGAAGACGAGCGATGTCGCCATTCCCCGGTTGATTTTCCTTCTTTCGAGGAAGGTCACCAGCGGATTGAAGATATAATAGAAGACGATTGCTAAAATCACGGGTGCTACGACTGTTGAAAACATGATCTGCAGCGGTTTGAAGATGAAGGAGATGGTATCCATCGTGAAGATGAGTATGCCGATCAGAATCAGGGCGGACAGGATATAGATGATTGTCTTGCCGCCCAAAAAGGAGATGAGGCGCGTATCTTCGGGTATTGTTATTTTCGTTTCTTTCTTTTGCATATGCTGTCCTTTCTTATGCCGTAGCCGGATTTGGCCCGTATAGCGGCATAGCGGGTTTCTATTTTTAGTTTACCAGAGTTCCCTTTGAAATCCATACTGCAAAGGTCCTATTTCCGGGAAATTCTGTCATACGATTGCTCGTTTGAGTGGTCCCGGAATGAAATGTGTTAAAATGACAGAACAAAAAACAACACCAGAGGAGGACGGCAACAAATGAAATACAGCATCTATACACGCACAGGCGATAAAGGCAACACACGTATCGGAGGTGGCAAAGCTCTTCCGAAAAACGCCGAGAGGATCGAAGCTTTCGGCGCGCTGGACGGTCTGAACTCATGGTTCGGGCTAGTCGGTACGAAAAATGATTGCGGCGAGGACATCCAGGAGGACATGGCGCTCATCCAGCAGTTCCTGTTCGATTGTTCCTCAGATCTGTCGATCCCTAAAGGGCACCGGGAGTACAAGATCGCACAGGATCACATCGACTGGTTGGAGAAGAAAATCGATGGCTACAGCGAAGAGCCGGAGGAGACTCAGTACTTCATCATACCGGGCGGAACGGAACTGGCCAGCTGGTTCCACATTTTGCGGACGACGACCCGCGACGCGGAACGCCGGATCGTCACCTTCATGGAGCAAGAGCCGGAAGAAGTGAATCCGTTCGTCCTGAAGTTCATCAACCGGCTTTCTGATTATCTGTTTGTCGTGGCCCGGGTCGCCAATGCCCGCAAAGGCGTTCCTGACGTGCCATACGAGCGCAGTGAAAAAGTATTCCGTATTTCCGGTGAAGCGGGCAATTCCAAGAAGAAAACGGAATAAAGGAGGCGGCCAAGGCCAGGTTTTTCCTCCGGCCACAGCCCACGAAAGAATAGTCACACATGAATCAAATCAAAAACGCACAATGACACCAGCCACAGACGGCCGGTATCATTGTGCGTTTTACTTGTAGCAAGTTAAAAAATCAGCGTAATACCGCCGGCAAAGCTTCGATGAGATCGGAAGCCATCAAGCTGTATTCGGATTTTTCTTGGGCTGCGATATCCCCTGCCAAACCGTGGATGTAGACGCCCAATTTAGCCGCCTCGGAAGGGGCCAAACCTTGAGCCAACAAGCCGGCGATGATGCCGGTCAGGACATCACCAGAACCGCCTGTCGCCATGCCGTTGTTGCCGCTCGCGTTGATGTAATGCTCATCCTGATGGGCAACCACAGTCCGGGCATCCTTCATGACAAAGGTCAAATCTGAATCAGCCGTGCAGAACGCCGCAGACCCCAGGAGGTCCGCTTTTATTTCCACCATGTCCTTAGCCAAAAGACGCGCCAGTTCTTTCAAATGCGGGGTAAGGATGCTCCCCACTGGAACGGCCTGCGCCACTGCGCTGATACGGGCACGGGAATCGTTCCCCGGTAAAGCTGCGTCGTTGAAACGATCGGAAAGGATATTCAAAGCATCCGCATCGATGATCAAAGGGATCTGGCTGTTTTCGAGAACCAAATCAACTACAGTGCGGGCTGCATCGGACCTCCCGATTCCAGGTCCGACAACAATCGCATCGGCGCTGGACACTGCGTCGATGATTTTCAGGCGTTCGCTCTCCTGATCCAATCCATCCGGCTGGTAAGTCGTCAGGATGGCTTCAGGCAGCTGCATCTGAAGGATGGCGCGGTTCTCATCCGGTGTGATGATCTGGACAAGACCTGCGCCGGAACGGTAGGCGGCTTTTGCCGCCAAGAAGGCAGCCCCGCTCATGTTTGCGGATCCGGCGATGATCACGACCCGGCCGTAAGTGCCTTTGTTCGAATAGGCCGCGCGTCTCGGAAGCGAAAAAAGATCGCTCTCTTCATAGAACAGCACATTCGAAGAAATGACATCCATGGCGCTTGGCGGGAAACCGATGTCGCTGACGATCAATTTTCCGGTGTGCAAAGAACCTGGGTAAAGCAGCTGGCCGATTTTTTCGATTCCGAAAGTGATGGTCACATCCGCCCGGACAGCGGTCCCGAGCACTTGTCCATTGTCGGCTGAGATGCCGGATGGGATGTCGACGGCAAAGACATATCCTTGGAACGCGTTCATGAGTTGGATCGTCTCCGCGTATTTTCCTTCTGCCGGCCTGTCCAACCCGATGCCGAAAATCGCATCGACCAAGACGGTGTAGCCTTTGAAATTGATTTCGCTGATGTCATCCCAGATGACCATTTCCAGGTTTTCGATGATATCGAGTTGTTTTCTGGACTCAGGCGATAATTTGTCACGCTCACCGATCAGGAATACATCCACCTGGAAGCCGTGGTTCAACAAAATGCGGGCTGCCGCCATTCCGTCGCCGCCGTTATTGCCTGAACCGCAGATCACGAGGATGATGTCCTCTCCTGATATGCGTTCTTCCATGGCTGCGACGACCTCATTCGCTGCATTTTCCATCAGCACCATGGCTGGGATGCCGATTTCATCGATCGTAAAGGCGTCGATTTTCTTCATCTGTTGGCTGTTGACAAGTTTTTTCATTAAATATTCCTCCTGAACGTTGATGGATGTCATTCCATTTTCACATTTGCTATTATACCATTCTTAGTGCTGGAAAGAATACGGGGAGCCTGATATAGCTATATATAGGCGGAATCTAATGATTGTCTTAACAAGCCACAGCACTTTTGCACAGTAAATTTCTAAAAACTTAGGGAAAACAGTCATTCACTTTTTATAAGTAATGTGATAATCTTATCAAGGAACTCGAATAAGGGAGGAATGTAGGATGATCGAGCTGATTGCAACAGCCGAGTCAGTAGCGCAAGCCAAGGAATTGGTGGATTGCGGTGTAGATATACTATATATAGGAGAGGATGAGTACGGCCTTCGTTTGCCGTATTCCTTCACCAGAGAGGAACAACGTGAGGTCATTGCCTATGCGCATGAGAAAGGCGCGCAAGTCAGTGCCGCGGTGAACGCGATCTTCCATAACGATCGGATCAACCAGGTGGCCGAATATCTGGCTTTCCTGCGTGAAGCGGAAGTCGACAGCATCACGTTGGGCGACCCCGGCGTCGTGCAGGTCATGCGGGAACAGGATTTGTTCATCCCTTACCGTTATGACGCACAAGTCATGGTGACTTCAAGCGGACAGATCAATTTCTGGGCGAAAAGGGGAGCGGTCGGTTCCGTGCTGGCCCGCGAAGTGCCTTTCGAGGAAATGAAGAAACTCATTCCGGGCGCTTTGGTTCCGGTCGAAGTATTGGTGTACGGTGCTACTTGCATCCACCAATCAAAACGTAATTTGCTTGAAAACTACTTCAATTTCATCGAGAAAGAGGAAGCGGTGAACAAAGAGCGCGGGTTGTTCATTTCCGAGCCGAAAAAAGTGGATTCCCATTATTCCATCTATCAGGACCGCAACGGAACGCACATCTTCGCCAACAATGATCTTGATTTGATGCCTCATCTGGGCGAACTGACGGCTATCGGTGTCTCGCAATGGATGTTGGACGGGTTGTTCACACCGGGAGAAAATTTTGTCGCAATCGCGAAGCTGTTCGTTGAGGCGCGCGAAGCCCTGGCTGAAGGGAACTGGACGGAAGCATTGGCGGAACGCTTGGATGCCGAACTGCGTGCTTTGCATCCCGCCAACCGTGAGTTGGATACCGGATTCTATTCCAAGGATCCGAACGAAGTTGTCTGATACTTTGATACTGAAAGAAAGAGAGTGTACACACATGCGAACAATAACAAAGAAGCCCGAGGTCTTGGCCCCGGGCGGAACATTAGAAAAATTGAAGACAGCCATCCACTACGGAGCTGATGCCGTCTATATCGGTGGAGAAGCTTATGGATTGCGCAGCCGCGCAGGCAATTTCGACTATGAGGAAATGGCTGAAGCAGTCGCTTTTGCACATAGCCACGGTTCGAAGATCTATGTCGCCGCGAACATGGTCACCCATGAAGGCAACGAGGAAGGTGCAGGCGAATTCTTCCGCACAATCCGCGATATCGGCATCGATGCGGTGCTGATTTCGGATCCAGCGCTGATGGAAATTGCGGTGACCGATGCACCCGGCTTGCCGATCCATTTGTCGACACAGGCTTCCGCGACCAATTACCAGACGCTCAATTTTTGGGCGAGCGAAGGCTTGGAACGCGTTGTTTTGGCCCGTGAAGTATCGATGGCAGAAATCCAGGAAATGAATGAGAAGACCGATGTTGAAATCGAAGCCTTCGTCCACGGGGCGATGTGCATCTCCTATTCGGGCCGTTGTGTCCTCTCCAACCACATGTCGAACCGTGATGCCAACCGCGGAGGCTGCGCGCAGTCTTGCCGTTGGAAATATGGCTTGTTCGATATGCCGTTGTTGGGACAACAGAACCCTGTAGGTGCCGGCGAAGAAGGCATCGAAGAGAAATTCTCCATGAGTGCCGTCGATCTGTCGATGCTGGAACACCTGCCCGACCTGATCGAGAGCGGCGTAGACAGCCTGAAGATAGAAGGGCGCATGAAATCGATCCACTACGTGTCTACGGTAGTCAATGTTTACCGCAAAGCTGTGGATGCTTATTGCGCCGATCCAGATCATTACGAATTGAAGCAGGAATGGGTGGATGAATTGTGGAAAGTCGCCCAACGCGAATTGGCGACCGGCTTCTTCTACAAAGATCCTACCGAGGATGAACAGCTCTTCGGCCAACGCCGCAAAATTCCGCGCTACGGGTTCGTCGGCCAAGTGATGGCATATGATCCGGAAACGCAGATGGCCACAATTCAGCAACGGAACAATTTCGGTGTCGGGGACGAAATCGAATTTTACGGTCCCGGCCTGCGCCACAATAAGCTGACTGTGGAAGCCATCTGGAACGAACACGATGAAGCGATCGACCGTGCACCCAATGCCATGATGATCGTGAAGATGAAAGTTCCTTTCGCGGTTGAACGTTTCGATATGATCCGCAAAAAGAAATAGAAAAAGTGTAAGCTTAAGACTTGCTTTTTTCGGGCTTACCGTTTATATTGATTAAGAACTGAATAGAAGTTTTTCCGTAAGGGAGTAACTAGCAGCTTTGCTGTGGCAATGCCAACAATAAGTAGATCCGAGAGGGTCTTCTGGTGTTGCCTTAAATAGTGAGACTTATGCCTAACGTTTCTTGAGAGAGACGTTAGTGCATAAGTCTCTTTTTTATTAGTTATTTGCGGAAAACAAGGAGGGAAGCGCGGCGAAAACTTGAAGCAGGAAACAGATAAGGGAGCAACGGCTGGTTAAAAATAGATATCCAATAACAGGGGGATTTCAGATGGAAAACGAAAGAACAACCACGAAAACGATAGCGGCAAAAAAGAATGCGGGCTACCCGCACAATAACAAACCTGGAGGGGATTCCTTGGCGGCATACCAGAAAAGCTTGGAGAATATTTTTGCGGAAACGGGCAGCACTAAAGAAGGTCTCGATGAACAGTCCGTCAAAACGAAGCAAGCGGAGCACGGGTTCAACGAATTGGAAACGAAGGAACGAGATTCGGTCCTGAAGTTGTTTGTTGAGACGTTCAAGGATGCAATGGTTCTGGTGTTGCTGGCTGTTGCTACCATTCAGATGGTGATGGGGCATGCAGCAGAATCATTGATTATCTTTGCAGTTCTGATGATCAATGCGATTGTCAGCGTCATCCAGACAAGGAAAGCAGAAGGCTCGCTGGATGCATTGAAAAGTTTGTCCGCTCCGATGGCAAAAGTTAAAAGGGCCGGTATGAGGATGACCGTTCCTGCTAGGGAATTGGTCATCGGAGATATCGTCAGCCTGGATGCTGGTGATTATGTCCCGGCAGACGGTCGACTGTTTGAAGCGAGTGCGCTCAAGGTGGATGAAGGGATGCTGACCGGGGAGTCCATCCCCGCCGATAAAGAAGTGATGGATATCAACGGAGCAGTTCCGGTGGGCGATCGCTCGAATATGGTCCATAGCGGAACGCTGGCTGTGTACGGCCGGGGAGAATTCATCGTCACCGCCATCGCCAACGACACCGAAATCGGTAAGGTGGCGAACTTATTGGATAATGCGTTGGCAAAGCAAACGCCGCTGCAAAAGAATCTGGAGCATTTCAGTAAAAAATTGGGTGTGGGCATCCTGATGCTTTCCGGACTTATTTTCGGAATCCAGTTCATCCGTATGATGGCGGAGGGAACGACGGATATCGGGTCCGGCGTACTGAGCGCCTTCATGTTCGCTGTCGCCGTCGCGGTTGCAGCGATTCCGGAAGCCCTGCAGTCGATCGTGACGATTGTCCTTTCGATTGGGACGAAAAAGATGGCCAAGAAACATGCGATCATCCGCAAATTGTCTGCAGTAGAAACGTTGGGATCGACCAGCATCATAGCCACCGATAAGACAGGAACTTTGACCCAGAATAAGATGACAATCGTCGACCATTATTTGGTGAACGGCCAATCCGGTAGTTTCAATGCTCATCCGCAGACCTGGTCATCCGATGAGCAGCGCTTGATGCAGGTCGCCGTCTTGGCTAATGATGCCAACATCAATATGGACGGACACGAGGTGGGGGACCCCACGGAAGTAGCCATGATCGCCTTCAGCAATAAAATGAATCAGCCATACGATGAGCTAAGGAAAGCTTATCCGCGTGTGGCGGACTTGCCTTTCGATTCGGAACGCAAACTGATGTCGACGGTCCACACAATCAACGGGGAGCATCTGTTGCTGACGAAAGGCGGCCCGGATGTGGTTTTCGGGCGCAGTACCAAAGTTTTGATTGATGGAGAAGTGGTGCCGTTGACGAATGAAATCCTTGAAAACATCAAGGAAAAGAATGAACATTTTTCGGATCGTGCCCTCCGCGTATTGGCTTTCGCCTATCGGCCGATGGAGGCAGCAGAGGCGCTCGATTTCGATGCGGAGCATGATCTGATTCTGGTCGGGCTTATGGCGATGATTGATCCACCGCGCGAAGAGGTTTATGGCGCTGTTGCGGAAGCCAAGAAAGCAGGCATCAAAACGGTGATGATCACCGGCGACCATAAAACGACAGCGCGCGCGATTGCCCGCGATATCGGCATTTCGGGAGAGGACGACCTTGCTTTAACCGGACAGGAGCTGGACAACCTAAGTGATCGGGAATTGGATGCTGTTTTGGAACGTGTATCCGTCTATGCTCGGGTATCTCCTGAGAACAAAATCCGGATTGTCCGCGCATGGCAGAATAAAGGTCATGTCACTGCGATGACGGGTGACGGGGTGAACGATGCTCCGGCTTTGAAGCAAGCAGACATCGGCATCGCCATGGGCAGCGGAACGGATGTCGCCAAAGAGGCGGCAGCGATGGTGCTGACCGACGATAACTTCGTTTCCATCGTCAGCGCGGTCGGAGTAGGCCGCAACGTCTATGACAACATCAAGAAAGCCATCGCCTATCTCTTCTCGGGCAACTTGGGGGCCATCATCGCCATCATCGCAGCGCTGCTGATGGACTGGGTAAATCCATTCACAGCCCTGCAACTGCTGTTCATCAACTTGGTCAATGATTCGATTCCCGCGATTGCATTGGGTATGGAGAAGGGCGAGCCTGATGTGATGAGTCGCAAACCAAGGGATCCAAACGAGGGCATTTTCTCCGGAGATACGCTCGTTTCTGTCATCTACCGAGGGATACTGATCGGGGGAGCCGTCATCCTTTCGCAATTCATCGGTATGGTTTATTCTGCCGAAATTAGTGTGGCGATGGCCTTCTCAACTTTGATCATCGCGCGTACTTTACAGACGTTTCCAGCGCGTTCTAATTCCCAGACAGCTATCGGAGCGGGTTTCTTTTCGAATAAATATGTCCTTTATGCTGTAGCTTTCTGCAGCACATTGTATGCGGCGACTTTGTTGCCGGCGGTGCGCGGCATCTTCTCGATACCGGCCGACTTCGGCTTGGTGCATTTCGGGATAGCAGCAGGACTGTCCTTGACCGCCGTCGCGTTGATGGAAGCGACGAAACTGATCATCAAACGAGTCAGAAACTGATGAATTCCTGAAATTAAAAAAAAACGGCCGGGGAAATTGGATTCCCTGGTCGTTTTTTGCGATTAAAGCTATCATCAAGAAAAAAGGCGTTCTTTCGGCTGAGCCGGTACTTTGAACAGCAAGGCAATCACCGCAGCGAGAACCGTAAAGACGAAAAGGATCAAGTAGAGATAATTGAGCCCTACATTATCGATTACCGGACCCGCCATCAATTGGAAGAAGATGGTGCCGATGTTCCTGGAAAGCATGGCGACGACTGCAGTTCCTGTAGCGATCAGTTTCCGGTTCAGCAAGGTAGAGACCATCTTGAGGTTCAGCATGATGAAGGTTCCGGAAGCGAAAAACTTGGTCAATACGGTCGCTATCGAAAGCACTAAAAAGTCATCCGACAGGAAATTGATCAGATATTCCGTTCCTGAAAGGAACAAAACGGCCAGAAGCAGCTGTTTATTCGTGAAATGGTCCATGAAGCGGTGTGAAAAAGCCATCGCGATGACTTCCGCAAACAGGGCTACGGTCAAGGTCGTGCTGACAATTGCGACCGGGGCTCCCGTATCGGTCAAAAGCAGCGGAAGATAACTGGTGTTGACCGTGTTCGTGCCGAAAATGATGAACGCCAAAAGCAGATAAGTGATGAAAAGTTTGTTCTGGAATATATTTCTGATTGTATGCCCCCCGGAAATTTCTTCTTTCTTCTCGGCTGGCTGTTCTGAAGAGACAATCGGTTGCTCCGGTTTTGGCAACGTATAAAGGAACACGATGCTTGCGAAGTAGCAGGCGAGATAGAGAATAAAAATGGATTTTGGAGACAGAAAATCATAGATGATCCCTGAAATTTGTTGCCCGGCCGCATAGCCGATTGTTCCCCAGAGGCGAATTTGGCCGAATCTGTAAGGACTGTTGGCCGCGAGCACATCAAACAGAGGTGCGAGTCCCAAGGTGATGGCGTTCGCCAATCCGTAAACGAGCCCAAAGAGCCAGTTGCCTGTGAAGAAAAAGAGTCCCATGCTGATGACGGCTGAGATCAGGACGTAGATGGTCACCGTTTTACGCGTTCCCCATTGCTCGTTTGAATAACCGATCAGTCCTTGGATGATGAGTGCGATTATGTTTGAAAGGATCAGGATGAATGAAATTTCCGACCCGTTTTTTCCTATGTCGCGCATGTAGACGGTGATCAATGATGACAAAGCCGCCATGGACATAAAGTAGAAGATGAATAATATCACATATTGCTGATACAAACGCTCCTTAAAATACCCCATCGAATTACATTCCCCCAATAAGTTCACTAGTATACAATATTCTAACACATGATCCGGTGATAAAGCTGTTTCTTTCTTAATTTGAAAAGTGCTTCGCAAATCTCACACCAATTCTCCATAAAATTGTAAAAAGCGTTCGAAATCGGCCGTGCATCAAGCTAGGGATGCGCTATAATGATAGACAACGATACTAACGGAAAGGTGATGTCTGCTGATGTATCCACAAACCCAAAAGAAAATCGCTGAAATGCTGAAAGGCAATATTTTCCCAGGAGTGAGCTACACCTTCATCGACATGGACAAAACAGAAACGCGAATGGTCGGATCGGCGGCGATCCTGCCTGAACGGGAATCCTTACGGGAAGGCATGCTCTATGATGTGGCATCTTTAACAAAAGTGATCGTCACGACGACGCTGCTGCTCCAGCTACAAGAAGAAGGGGCAATCAACTTCGAAGATCCGGTGCAGGCGTATCTGCCCGAGTTCCCTTCTGCTGCGGTGACGATCCGCCATCTGCTGACGCATACTTCAGATCTGAAAGGCTATATCAAAAATCGCGATGCGTTGACTGCCGATGAACTCATTGCCGCCTTGATCGCCCTTACGCCAGGAGAGAACCTAGGCAAAAATGTGGTCTATACCGATACCGGATTGCTCCTTGCGGGCTTCATCATCGAGAAGCTGACCGGAAAATCGGTGGAAAAAAATTTTGAAGAACGCATCAAACGTCCTCTTGCCATGACGGAAAGTACCTTCCATCCGACCGATCCGATGCGCTGTGTTCCTACGCAGAACCACCCGACAAGAGGCTTAATCCGGGGCGTTGTGCATGACCCCAAAGCGCTGTCTTTGGGAGGACATTGCGGGAGTGCCGGCTTGTTCGCACCAATGAAAGATTTGATCCGCTTCTCCCGGATGATGCTGCATTTTGGGGAATGGGAAGGCCAACGGATTTTGCGTGAAGAGAGTATCCGTACATTGCTGAGGGATTGGGGGAATGTCCCGAGCCAGCCACGCTCTTTGGGATGGAATCTGATTCAGGAAGGGGAAGATTTTGTATTGTGGCACACCGGTTATACCGGAACGTTTATGATACTGGATCTGAACCAGCAAACAGCGTTCATACTGCTTTCGAACCGGGTCCATCTCAAAGACCACAGACCCGAGTGGATCGCGGTCCGCGACGAGCTGATCGCCATATATAGGAAGGAAGCCCAGAAGGAAACAGCAGAATAGCAAAAAAACGCCACTTTTAGGATGGCGTTTTTTTGCTGTCCTTGGATGGACAAAGTTCTTTAGAAAGTGGGCGGCGAAGTTGCAGCTTCACCGATCCGGTTCGGAGATCCAAAGAAAAAGAGTAGTTTCTCTCAGTAACTAGAGAGTATACAGTGATACTCTGAATATAGTATGACAGCTGATTAACATTTTGGATAGTATCAAATGAGAAAATTCACATGAAAACTGCTATTGAAAATTCCACCGACAATTGATAAGATAGTGAAAGCAAAGTCCTTTAATATGATTCAGAGAGATCATGAAGGGTAACAAATCACATACATTTGATACCTTAGGTCCTTTTGCAAATAAACGTCAAAAGGGTATTTTTTTGCCCAAAAACTAGGAGGAAAAGGTATGGCAATCAACCAAAAACCGTTATTATTGGACGTGGACGAAAAACCGGAAGTTCTGAAAGGCATTCTGTTGAGTTTTCAACACGTTTTTGCAATGTTCGGAGCAACGATATTAGTTCCGTTAATTTTAGGGATGCCCGTCTCGGTCGCTTTGTTCGCGAGCGGAATCGGCACCCTGATTTATCAGGTGGCAACAAAAGCGAAAGTTCCCGTCTATCTGGGATCTTCGTTCGCCTACATTACAGCAATGGCTGTGGCCATTGAACAAATGGGCGGGGACATCAAGGCCGCACAGACAGGCGTCATCATGGTGGGGCTTGTCTACGTCCTGATCGCTGGAATTGTCAAAATGCTGGGTACGAAATGGATCGACAAATTGCTGCCGCCGATCGTCATCGGACCGATGATCATGGTCATCGGATTGGGACTGGCTTCGTCTGCAGTAACCAATGCCGGCTTCGTGGCGGATGGGGATATCCGTCATATCATTGTGGCGATTGCAACGTTCCTGATCACTTCGTTCATCAACACGAAAGGGAAAGGCTTTTTCAAAATCATACCTTTCCTGATCGGAATCATCGGAGGATACGTCATCGCACTTTTCATGGGTCTGGTCGATTTCCAACCTGTATTGGATGCGAAATGGTTCGAACTGCCGGGATTCTATCTACCGTTTGAAACACCTTGGTTCAATTCTTACGATCTGTATTTCGGACCGGAAACATTGGCCATCATCCCAGTCGCATTGGTTACGATTTCTGAACATATCGGTGACCATACTGTTTTGGGCAAAATCTGTAACCGTCAATTCCTGAAAGATCCGGGTCTTTCCCGGACGCTTATGGGCGATGGTGTAGCGACTGCGGTTTCAGCTTTCATCGGTGGACCGGCGAATACGACTTACGGTGAAAATACCGGCGTCATCGGGATGACGCGCATCGCATCCGTTTCCGTCATCCGTAACGCTGCCTTCATCGCAATCGGTTTGAGCTTCTTCGGAAAATTCACTGCGCTGATTTCAACCATCCCAACATCTGTATTGGGCGGGATGTCCATTCTGTTGTATGGTGTCATCGCCAGTAATGGCCTGAAAGTATTGATCGAAGAACAAATCGATTTCAACCACGTCCGCAACCTGATCATCGCCAGCTCGATGCTAGTGCTGGGACTGGGCGGCGCGGTTCTGGATATCGCAGGCGTGGTTACCTTGTCAGGTACAGCATTGAGCGCTATTACCGGTATTGCGTTGAACTTGGTTCTGCCGCATGAAGAAGCGTATAATCCAAAACATCCGATTCATAAAAAAGAAGAGCACAAACATTAATGCAAAAAAGGCATCGCCGCTCAATTACAGAGCGGCGATGCCTTTTTTATATTGGGATTTTTGGGTGCTTAGACCAAAAAAACTATGCGAACTATCAGTCGCCCCAGACTTCGTCAGCGATCTGTTTGACCAAAGCCAATTTCGCCCACTGTTGCTCTTCCGTCAGATTGTTTCCTTCTTCGGTCGAAGCGAAGCCGCATTGCGGGCTCAGGCATAATTGCTCCAACGGCACATACTTGGTTGCTTCAGTGATGCGTGCTTTGACTTCGGCGATATCTTCCAATTCCGGTGTTTTTGAAGTGATCAAGCCTAGGATAATTTGGCCGTCGCCTGTGTAGTAGCGCAATGGTTCGAACCCACCAGCACGGTCAGTGTCGTATTCCAGAAAGAAGCCGTCAAAGCCGGTTTCGCCGAACAATTCTTTCGCAACAGGCTCATAAGCGCCTTCTTGCGAGTAGGACGAGCGGAAATTGCCGCGGCAGATATGCGTCGTGACGACCAGATCTTCAGGCAGACCGATCTGGATATTTTTGACGTTTTCAGTAGCGACGCGTTTCAATTCATCGTAAGTTTCCTGAGAACCGAAGATTTCCAATGCTTTGTCCGAACAAAGGTCGCCCCAGAAAGTGTCATCGATCTGGATGTAACGGTTACCCAACGAGTAGAAGTGCAGGATGGTGTCGCGGTATGCTTGCTGCAGATCGGCAGCATACTCCTCCAATGTAGGATAAATTTCTTCATTGCGGAAACCGAGGCGGATCAATTGGTTCGGGCTCGGGATCGATACTTTCGCAACGGCTCTATCGCCGACTGCTTCAGCCAAGAAAGCATAGTCCGCAAAGAAGGGATGTTCCGGATTAAAGGCGATTTTGCCGATGTTGCGGACGCTGTGGGCGCTGGTCACAACGTTGTGGAATTGTTTGCCTTGAGCCGCAAGGTAACCTTCAAAGCCCAAGAGGTTCTCAAGGAAATCGAAATGCCAATAAGAGCGTCGGAACTCTCCGTCGGTGATGCCTTTGTAGCCAAGCGCAATCTGTTTGTCGACGATGCGCGTGATTTCAACATTTTCGATTTCGCGCAGGGCTTCCTTCGTGATTTTGCCTTCAGCCAGCTCTTTGCGGGCTTTTTTGATGCTTTCGGGACGCAAGAAACTTCCTACGTGGTCTGCGCGGAATGGCGCCTTCGTTCTGCTTAAAGTTGTTTGGGTTGTCATGATATTTTCCTTCTTTCGTTTGTTTTTTTGTAAAAAAATACGTCCTTGCGCAATATGTTGCGCAAGGACGTATGAAAAATTCACCGTGTTACCACCTTGATTCAGAAAAACCTCTCGATTTTCCCCTTAACCAGTACGCCGCAACAAATCGCTGTTCCGGGATACTGTGATGCTGTAACGGGCATTCCCGTGGAGAGCTAAGGTTCTAAAAAGAGCGTTCGCCGTCCACTCACTCGAAGACCATTTTCCGGATAGCATCCCTGTCCTCTTTTCAGCTGCCGAGGTTCTCTGTGCATTTCGTCCACCCGTACTTCTCTTTTCAATGTGAATTTATTTTGAAATTTATATATATAATAACAAGCGAATAAGAATGAGTCAAACCTTTTTTAATTAATTTTTCATTTTGGTGTATTTTCATTTCGATTCTTTCTGTTCAAGAAGGAAATTGCAATTCATGCTGTGAGGGTATATACTTCATATAGATAGATGTCTATGTGAAGGGCTCAAGGCTGAAAGAGTGCGCTGGAGTGCCTCAAAGGGCATCAAGAAAAGAGGATCTGAATATGACGATTGAATACAAAACATACGCAAAATGCCTGAAAGTCTTATCGGACGAAACAAGATTGGAAATCATGGATTTACTGTCGGAAGGGGAAATGTGCGCCTGTGCGTTATTGGATCAGTTTTCGATCACACAACCGACTTTATCCTATCACATGAAAATGATGAAGGATTGTGGCTTGGTGGACAGCAGGAAAGACGGCATTTGGGTCAAATACTCCGTGAATCATGAAAAGTTGGATGAGTTGAAGGACTTTTTCCAGACTATGGCCAAACAAAACACCACGGTATAATTCATTCGAAAGCAGGGGATGGAAATGGAGATCAAAATTTTGGGGCTGGGCTGCCGTAACTGCGAGAAGCTTCAGGCCAATGCAAATGAAGCACTGAAGAAGATCGGCATGGAAGCAACCATCATCAAAGTGGAGGATCCGAAAGAAATCGCAAAGTACGGCATCATGCAGACTCCAGGGCTGGTCATCAACGAGAAGGTCGTCTCCTATGGGCGGATCTTGACACCCAAACACATTGCAGAACTGCTGCAAAAGTGAAGAACAGAGAAAACACCTATCTTTGGATGAACAAGCTGCGAAACTGGGGTTCTGCTCCTGCATTATCGCAGCTTTTTTGAAGCCTTTCACTACCCAAAAACAACACATTGACACTTATCTATGTGTGGGCGTATACTGATATATAGATAAACATCAATGTCTTGGGTAGTAAAAATACAAACTAGAAGGTGCAATTCGTTATGGGAATTTTTCAATGGTTAAATGATCAGTTATTAAAAATGCAGTGGCTAAGCGATTTGGTTGGTATACTTGTCCGGGATGTCTTCGGATTGGACCTCGCCAGTAGGGTAGGCGGCAGCATCCATTTCTTCATCTACGACGTCATCAAAATCTTCATTCTGTTGTCGGTGCTGATTTTCTCGATTTCATACGTGCAAAGCTTTTTCCCGCCTGAGCGGACGAAGAAAATTCTAGGACGTTTTGATGGGATCACCGCCAATATTCTGGCGGCGTTGCTGGGGATGATCACACCATTCTGTTCCTGTTCTTCGATTCCGCTTTTCATCGGCTTCACCGGTTCGGGACTGCCGTTGGGTGTGACGTTTTCGTTCCTGATTTCTTCACCGCTTGTTGACTTGGCATCGATTATCCTCTTGGCCAGCATCTTCAACTGGAAGATTGCCATCGCCTATGTTGTTGTGGGATTGATTCTTGCGGTTGTCGGCGGAACCTTCATCGGGAAAGCGCATCTGGAGGACCAGGTCGAATCTTTTGTGTTCGGTAGCCCGACAATTGAACTTGAGGAAGCCGAGTTGACAAGGAGAGATCGTGTCGATTATGCAGTTGATCAGGTGAAGGAAGTTGTCCAAAAAGTATGGCTTTACGTGCTCCTTGGGGTCGGTATCGGGGCGGCCATCCACAACTGGATTCCGGAATCCGTCATCACAGCTCTGTTGGGTCAGGATAAATGGTATTCAGTATTGGTGGCAACATTCGTCGGGATTCCGATGTATGCGGATATTTTCGGGACGCTGCCCATTTCCGAAGCACTTGTCGCAAAAGGGGTCGGATTGGGAACCGTACTTTCCTTCATGATGGGCGTGACGGCATTGTCCTTGCCGTCGATGGTCATGCTGAAACAGGTCGTAAAACCGAAATTGTTGGGCCTTTTCTTCGGAATCGTGGCAGTCGGCATCATCATCATCGGCTATGTGTTCAATTTCTTGGGACCTATTTTTATGTGATCAAAAAAATAATAAACAGGAGGAATATCATCATGGAAATCAAAATTTTGGGTATAGGCTGCAAAAATTGCGTGAATTTGGCTAAGAACACGGAAGAGGCATTGAAGGAACTGGGGATGGAAGCAACCATCACAAAAGTGACCGACATGAAGGACATCGCAAAATACGGCATCATGCGCACTCCGGGATTGGTCATCGACGAAAAAGTTGTTTCCTACGGTAAAGTCGCCAGTACGGAAGAAATTACAGAATTGTTGAAAAAATAAGCAAGTTACCAAAAGTGCGGGAATAGACACATTTATCCCCGCACTTTTTTTGTTTCATGTTGAATTCAGCATTGACTATAGATAGAAGAAAATCTATATTATAAGAGTACCAATATTTAAATGAAAACAATACAAGATTCATCTTCAAATAGAAAGAGAATGAGGAGATACGAAAAATGACAAACATCACTATTTTTGAACCGGAAACAAGCAGCAGCTTGTTCAGCAGTCAGGATGCCATGCGCATTGCAGCAGTAATGCAGGCCTTGGAAGGACTGGAGAATTACGAGGCATTGCTTTTTAATTTAACCGATGATGCGGATCAATTCACGCTCAACAAGGCCGTTAAAGAAAAAATCGAGGCTGAAGGCAATAGCGTATTGCCGATCACTGTTGTGGATGGAGCAATCGTGAAAAGCGGCAACTATCCGACCAACGATGAAATCACAAGCTACATCGGCGTCCGCTTCATTGAAGAAACGGAAGGTTCATGTGGTTGCGGCGGCTGTGGTTGTGGCGGTTCGGAGGAATTTGCCGAAGCGGAAAAAGAAGAAAAAGAAGAATCCGGCTGCTGCGGCGGCCATGGCGAAAAAGGCGGCTGTGGCTGCGGTGGACAGGGGCACCATCATCACCATAAACATGAGGAAGCTGCAACAGCAAGTAAGGGCTCATGCGGTTGTGGACAGGGCGGCTGTTGCTAACACGCAAAAAAAGACTCGTATCTCGGGACTTTCCGGATCGAGTTTCTTTTTCAGTCATAGATAGAAAAACTTCTATATAAAAGGAGCATCAGCAATCATGGATTATGAAAATTATGCAAAAGTCGCAAAAGCTTTGGCCGACCCGAAGCGCGTCAAAATTGTCGATATGCTTTCTTGCGGAGCCATGTGTGCCTGCGACATACTGGAACATTTCGATTTTACCCAGCCAACTTTATCCCATCATATCAATCTTTTGGTGAAGGCGGGATTGGTGACGACGGAAAAATCCGGCACGTGGCATTATTACGATCTGAATAAAAACGCCTTTGAAAAATTCAAGACGGACACAGCGGAACTGACGGCTGATACACCGGCCTGCATCTGCGAACCTGTACGGTCAAAAGTGGTGTGTGCAATAGAAAAAAGAGCTGATCAGGTGACGCAAAAATAGAGCTGTAAAGAGCGTAAAACAATAAATGGGGGTATAATAAAATGAGTGGAAAAGAGCAAACAAGCATTTCGTTCTTCAATAAGTATTTGAGCGTCTGGGTAGCCAGTTGCATGGTGGTGGGGGTTTTGATCGGTAAATATCTGCCCGCCATACCTGAATTCTTCGGTAAATTCGAATATGCGAACGTGTCGATCCCGACAGCCGTGTTGATCTGGGTCATGATCTATCCGATGATGATGAAGGTGGATTTCCAAAGTGTCCGGGATGTCGGAAAAAATCCGAAAGGACTCTATGTCACATGGGCAGTGAACTGGTTGATCAAACCGTTCAGCATGTACGCCATTTCCGCTTTTTTCTTTTTTGTCGTCTTCAAGAATTTCATTACGCCTGAGTTGGCGACGGAGTATTTGGCCGGTGCGATTCTGCTGGGAGCTGCACCTTGTACAGCGATGGTGTTTGTCTGGAGTCAATTGACAAAAGGCAATCCGGCGTACACCGTCGTCCAAGTAGCCACCAATGATCTGATCATCCTGGTTGCCTTCATTCCGATCGTCAAATTTTTATTGGGCGTCAGCAATGTAACGGTGCCTTGGGATACCTTGATTTTGTCCGTTGTGTTGTTTGTCGTGATTCCGTTGGTCGGTGGTGTTTTGACGCGGATCTTCGTCACAAAGAAAAAAGGCGTCACTTATTTCGAGAAGGATTTTCTTTCGAAATTTGATGGCGTAACTACAGCGGGGTTGTTGTTGATGCTGGTCTTATTGTTCTCTTTCCAAGGAGAGGTCATCCTGGAGAACCCGTTGCACATTTTGATGATCGCAGTACCTTTGATCCTGCAGACATTCCTGATTTTCTTCATTGCCTATTTTGCAAGCAAGGCCTTGAAGCTTCCACACGCAATCGCCGCGCCAGCCGGGATGATCGGCGCATCGAACTTTTTTGAATTATCGGTGGCGGTTGCCATCGCGTTGTTCGGAATGGATTCTCCAGCAGCATTGGCGACGGTTGTGGGTGTCTTGACTGAAGTGCCGGTGATGCTGATTTTGGTGAAAATAGCCAATTCAACAAGACATTGGTTTCCGGAAAAAGAAAATAGTGCAGTGAATCCTGTAAAGGCGGTAAAATAAGCCATCTTTTAACTGAAAAGGAGAATGAATTATGAAAATCATCGTAATCGGTTCGGTAGCGGCGGGCACCTCCGTTGCAGCCAAAGCGCGCAGAAACACAGAGGAAGCGGAGATTGTCGTCTATGACCAAGGAAAGGACATTTCCTATTCTGTCTGCGGGATCCCCTACAAAATTGGCGGGGAAGTCGATTCAGTGGATCGCCTGACACCACGAGATGCGAAATGGTTCAAAAAGAGATATGATGTCTCCATCTTTACAGAACACAGAGTGACGAAAGTAGATCATGAAGCCAAAAAGATTCAAGTTAAAGATCTGAAGACCGGCGAAGTCAAAGAGGACGCTTATGATGTGTTGGTTTTCGCGACAGGTGCGGCTCCGCTGACGCCTCCACCGTTCGATCAGGCTGAATACGATAATGTCTTCCACGTCCGCAATATCCAGGACCTTCGTGAGATTGAAAGTTACTCGGAAACGAACCAACCTAAAAAAGCGCTGCTCATCGGTGCCGGGTTCATCGGTCTGGAAATGACCGAACAGCTCGTGCATAAAGGCTGGGATGTTACTATCGTGCAGCTGGAAAATCAAGTGATGCCGTCGATGGACGCGGATATGGCTTTCCGGGTGGAAGAAGTGCTGATGGCCAACGGGGTGCATTTGCACCTCGGGGATACGGTCAAGACCATCGACGGTAAGGGGACCGTCAAAAAAGTAGTGACGACAAATGGTGCCACCATCGAAACGGATATCGTCATCCTGGCTGCCGGCGTGCGACCGAACACTGAGCTCGCCAAAGAAATCGGCGTCACGATCGGAGCGAAGGGTGCGGTTGCCGTCAACAGCAAAATGCAGACGAACATCCAGGATGTATATGCGGTCGGTGATGTGGCCGAAAGCTTCTCCGCCATTACAGGCAAACCGATTTACCGTCCATTAGGCTCTACGGCCAACAAGATGGGACGTATCGCCGGAGATGTGATCACAGGCGGAAATCTGGAACATCGCGGGGTGCTGGGTACCGGCATCTTCCGCGTATTCGATCTGCATGTTGGCCAGACGGGCATGACTGAAAAAGAAGCGAAGGCGGCCGGTTATGCCGTGGAAGTCCTATACAACATCAAGCCGGACCACGCCGAATACCTTGGCGGCAAGGAACTGATCATCAAGGCATTGGCGGATAAAGCCACCGGACGAGTCTTAGGCGCACAAGTTTTAGGATCGCAAGGTGTGGACAAACGGATCGATGTCCTCGCCACTGCCATCACTTTCAAGGCGAAAGCGGAAGACCTGTTCCATCTGGATTTGGCCTATGCACCGCCATTTGCAACGACAAAAGATCCTATCCATTATACAGGCATGGCATTGGATAACGCCTTACACAGAAATCCTTTGATGACGCCAGCCCGGCTGGTCGAAATGCAGCAAAAAGGCGAATCTATCCAGGTCATCGACACGCGTTCCGCCAAAGACTTCGAGAAGAGCCACGTCCAAGATGCGATCCACGTCCCGTTAGGGGAACTGCGCGCACGCGCCGGTGAGCTTTCCAAAGATATCCCGACAGTTACCTACTGCAACAAAGGTGTGACCGGAAATGCCGCCCAGAATATCCTGATCAATTTAGACTTCAAGGAAGTCTACAACCTTTCAGGCGGCAACAAAAATTATCAAAGTTACCTCATAATGCTGAAGAGAAAAAACTAAAAGGTGAGTCTTTGATTGTATGTGAGAAAAATGGAGAATCTCCGAAATGGATTCTCCATTTTCTTTGGATTAAAATCTGATTAGGGGTGGCAATTGTGAAAACGAGTGATAAAATGAAAAGTAAGTAAAATGTTGGGAGGATGAATAGATGAAGTATGATTTCGAAACACCCGTCAATCGGAGCAATACAGGGTCCGAAAAATGGGCAGCCATGTACAGAAGCAATCCGAATGTGGGAAAGGATGTTTTTCCTTTTTCTGTTGCGGATTTGGACATAAAGACAGCGCCGGAAATCGTCGAGGGTTTGCAGGAATACATTGAAACAGCCGTAATGGGCTATGATCTGCCGACCGAAGACTATTACCGCGCAATCATCAATTGGATGGGAAACCGCCATGCTTGGGAAATCAAGAAGGAATGGATCATCTGTACACCAGGCATCATCGCGGCATTCTATTCCGCTATTCGAGCGTATACCGATCCAGGCGACGGTGTCCTTTACATGGGGCCGGTCTATTATCCGTTCATGAAGTCAATCAAAAATACGAAACGCAAGCTTATCAACAATTCTTTGATCCGCAACGGTGATCGTTATGAAATTGATTTTGAGGGTTTGACTGAGAAAGCCAAAGAACCGAATACAAAGCTGATGCTGTTCAGCAACCCGCATAATCCAGTCGGCCGCGTCTGGACCAAAGCGGAATTGGAGCGTGTCGTCGACATCTGTGCCGCCAATGATGTTGTGATTTTGGCGGATGAAATCCACCATGATCTGATCATGCCCGGCCATGTTTTCACACCGATGGCATCCATATCCGAATCAGCTGCGGACATCTGCATCACGGCAACCGCCGCCAGCAAGTCCTTCAATATCGCGGGCCTGCGCAATTCCAATGTCATCATTTCGAATCCGGAGCTCCACACGGCTTTCAAGATGGATATGGAAATGACCGGCATTGGCGGAGGAACCAATGTTATCGGCTTGAAGGCGACAGAGATCGCCTACACGGCAGCCGAGGACTGGTTGGAGGCGTTCAAAGCTTTGATCTGGCACAACCATGAGACGCTGAAGAAGTTCTTGGCGAAGGAACTGCCGGAAGTGACTGTCTTCGATCTGGAAGGCACCTACCTGCAATGGATGGATTTCAGTGCCTTTGGGTTGTCGCACAAGCAGTTGGAAGAAATCATGGAGCAGGAAGCGCAAGTGTTCCTGGATGAAGGCTACATCTTCGGGGACGAGGGTCGAGGATATGAGCGGATCAGTCTGGGGGCACCTACGAAAACGTTGATGGAAGCGATGGAGCGCTTGGTAACAGTCATGAAAAAATACCGGACACAAAATCAATAGAAAAACTGAGGGCTGTCTCGATTTTTCGAGGCAGCCCTAGAGTTTTGGTGGAAACCCACGGACAGCAGCGCGCTGCTCCCACTTCAGTTGATTTACTTCGTCCAAGCGGAATCCGGTTTTGCAAACAATAATATCTAAAGAATTCTATAAAATTATCCCAACGTAAGCATCCTTCATCCTTTCTTCACAATCGGATGCTATACTGTAGAATAAATAAAAGAAAGGTTGATGATACATGTTGTATCCATTCTTCGATAGCACCTATATATTGATCATCTTCGGCATCGCGGTTTCCATGATTGCTTCGGGATTCGTCAAGCGTACCTTCAATACATATAACCAAGTGAAAAGCCAAAACGGATACACCGCTACGGATGCAGCGCGCTTCATCCTCGAACAATCGGGCATCCATGATGTGCGGATCGAACGCGTCCGCGGAGATCTGACGGACCACTACGACTCGCGCGCTAAAGTTTTGCGTCTTTCCGATACGACAGCCAACTCGACTTCGGTCGCGGCCATCGGCGTCGCTGCCCATGAAGTCGGACATGCAATACAGGACCAAAAAAACTATATTCCGTTGCGGTTGCGTGCCGCTCTGGTTCCGGCCGCTAATTTTGGTCAGACACTTTCCATGCCGATGATTATGATCGGTGTTTTCTCTGGCATGAACCAGACATTCCTCAATTTGGGGATCCTCTTCTTCTCGTTCAGCTTCCTGTTCCAAGTGGTCACATTGCCAGTCGAATTCAATGCATCCGGGCGTGCTTTGAGAATTCTTTCGAATGGTGGCATCCTGAATGCACAAGAAGTGCCGAAAGCACGCAAAGTTCTTGTCGCAGCTGCCATGACGTATGTCGCAGCTGCCTTCATGAGTTTCTTGCAACTGCTCCGTCTGCTCTTGCTTTTCGGTGGCGGAAACAATGACGATTAGTCGTTAGGTACGCTAATTGTCCTAATTTCATCCTGAAAAACTGCTTAGGTCTATTTCAACGGGCCGGAGCAGTTTTTTTAGGTCCATGAACCTTTTGAGACTAGTCGTTACACTTGTTATCTTGGGGTTGCTATACTATAATAATCTTAGCATTTTGGAAGTATATATCAGAAAAGAATTCCAGACCAGACTCTGAAAATAGGAGCTAATAATGAATCCTGATAAACAATCTAAAGACAAACGTGTTTTAGCTACAAAGAAAAATCTTTTGCATGCGTTGATAACACTGTTGGAAGAAAAATCCATCGAAGAAGTGACTGTGAGGGAACTTACGAAACGTGCAAAAGTGAATCGGGGAACTTTTTATCTGCACTATGAAGACAAGCATGATTTATTGGAGAAAAATATCGATGCGCTGATCCAGGAACTTCAGGACAGAGGGAAAGCCATCACGAAAACGGCTTTGTCCGATGCTACGGAAACGGAGTTCAGACAAAAAACAGTTGAAGCGTTCACGGACATCTTCAGTTACATCAAAGAAAATGAACGCTTCTTCAGCGTTCTTTTCAACGGAAGAAGCAGCTATTCCTTTCCGCTCAAATTCAACACCTATTTGAGAGGACGTCTGGAGCAACAGGTCCAGACGAAAAAAAATGTCATTCCTTATGAACACTGGATCACAGCCGTTGCCTTCGCCTATCAAGGGATGATCTACTCTTGGGTGACGAATGGTATGAAAGACGCGCCGGAGCGCATGGGAGAGTATGGGTATTATTTCATTTCCCAAAGTGTGGTGGAGATAACCAGAGGAACGTGATCGTTCCGTAAAAAAGTATGTTTGCGCTCGAGCGACAGGAGGAAGCGTCATGGGAAGAGGAAACCTTGATTTGAATGTGGTCCAGGAGATACTGAACAAGACAAAAGAAGAAGTGGAAAACATGCATCCCGTCAATATCCTGCTTGCGGGGAAGACGGGGGTCGGGAAAAGTACGCTGATCAACAACGTCTTCCGGGAACGGATGGCTGAGACCGGCATCGGGAAACCTATCACGAAACATCTGCGGCGGATCGCGAAGGAAGGCATGCCGATCGTGCTGTACGATACGCGCGGGCTGGAATTGGGCCATCCGATCCAAACCGAAGTCAAGCGGGAAATCATCGAGGTCATCAATCAGAGCCAAAAGGAAGGCTCCGATAAGGCAATCCATTTGGTCTACTATTGCATCAATGCGCATTCCTCCCGCATTGAGGAATCCGAGATTGCCTTCATGGAAGAACTTTCAGGTTTGTTGCCGGTGTTGATTGTCCTGACGCAATCGATTGGTCAGCCTGCGAACGAGTTAAAGAAATACATCGAAAACCTGAACTTACCGATAGCCGGGATATTGAATGTGATGGCGGAACCGTATGCCATCACGGATGAGCTGGTGATTCCACAAAGCGGATTGAAGGAATTGATTGAGCGGACGTTTGCGGTGCTGCCGGAGGAGACGAAAGAGGCTTTTAACAATGCCCAACAGGTGGATATCGCGCGTAAAGCGAAAGCATCCCGAAGTTGGGCGACCAAATACATCGTGACCACATTCGGCGTCGGGTTCACACCGATTCCTTTTTCCGATGCGACTGTCCTGGTGCCGATGCAGATCGGCATGCTTGCCCATATCACTGCTATCTTCGGCATATCGATTGATAAAGCCACCATCACCAGTGTGATCGGTGCGGTCGGCGGAACAGGGGGAGCAACCTATTTAGGGCGGTACATCGTCTCCAACCTGCTGAAGATGATCCCGGGTGCAGGAACAATCGTCGGAGGGGTCATCAGCGGCGCGACGGCGGCCGTACTGACGACCGCGCTAGCGATGAGCTACATCGAGGTGCTGTCGATTGTTGCCAAAGGCGAAAAGGACGGCAAGTATCCGGACCTCAGCAACATCGAGACGCTGATGCGCGAAAAAATGCAGGAGCGCTTGAAAATGGGAACCAAGGATCAGGACGTCAAAGAAGTCCTGGAGAACCTGAAGAAGAGCAATCCATTGAAAAAATGGCTGAAGAAATAGAAGAACACAAAAACGCGGACAATTCTTGTTCGCGTTTTTGTGTTGGGGGCCGGAACTCCGGTTAAGGCAGGCTTCGCCGGAGGATACCGGAAGAAACAAGGCCGGAACTCCGGCCAGAACGCCCCCACCGGAGAACACCGGCAGAATGGCCGTCGCTTCTCCGGACAGTTAACCCTTCACCGGAGAAGGCGCCAGCCCGCAAGCTGAAAGGAAAATGCCGATGAACAGGATATAAAACGGTTTCATCTTTCTGGCATCTTCATAAGTGATGGATGATAGATCGTGTATAGGTTGATTGCTTTCGTTGTAAGCGGGCAGTTGGTCACCATAAGCGTTCAGGCCTACAGTTCCGGGATTTTCCACCAACAAAAAGAGTCCGTTCGGGACAGTCAGAAGCGCGAAAAGTCCTGCAATCAAAAAGTAACCCATGCGCCAACCGAAGTTATCCAGAAATGTCGGCATGATCATCGAAATGATAGCTCCCGCAAGTCCTCCAGAGGCATTCAACAAGCCCATCATCAATCCTTTTTTGGCGGTAAACCAATTGTTGATCAACAAAATCGCCAGAAACATAGTGATCGGCATCATGAACAAACCGAGGAAGATGCCTCCCAGATAAAATTACCATAAACGAGTGGCGAATGCCAGCCGCACAAATCCAAGCGAAACCCAGAGTCCTCCTCCAATAAGCAAGCGCTTTGCCCCAAATTTAGGGAGAAATTGTCCAATCAGAGGAAGTACGAAAACGCCGGTCAGAGTCGACAGGCTGATGTAAAGCGAAAAGGCACTGCGCGTGAATCCTAATTCCGAAGTGATGGGCTCGACGAAGAAACCGACGGCATTCCCGGCAATATACATGGCCATGATCAAGAAGGCCGCAGAAAAGAAGGATAAAAAGTGGCGTAACGTCATATGATAATTCCTCTCTACATCAAATAGGTCAAAGATGATTCTTATTAGATTTTCGTATAACAAAAAGGTATACCACAGTACGGAATTTCGTTTCATGAAACCGGATACATGTATCTGCGTATAAAATGTTATATTAATAATCAACAAAAAGCAATAGTGTGTCAAAAAAAACGTCACACCCGAAAGGATGTGACGACAGAAAGAGGCTGATTCATTATGAGTATTGTTCTGCAGATTGTCCGAAACTTTATTCATCAAAATGCAGCTGCAGCTGAGGAACTTGGAAGAAATGCTGGAGTGCTAATGCAATTCCGCCTAAAAGAGCTCCATTTTTTCCGAGCGAGGACAAACTTACCGGAATGTTATGTCCGGATGTTCGGTTCAATTCCGTTTGGATTTCTGTCACACATTCCGGTAATGCACGGAATAGATCACCATTCAGATAGACTTTTTCAGGATCGAACAGGCTGACCACATTGCTGATTGCGACGCCCATATGCAGCACGAGATGTCCCACTACATTTTTGGCATCTTCATCGCCTGTCTTGTACAGGGCAATCAGGTCGGTCAAATGCAGTGAGGAATCGTTCTTCAGGATTCTGATTTCCGCAACCAAAGCTCCCGTTGAGCAATATTGGTTCAGGCACCCCTGCTTGCCGCAGTCGCAAGCTCTTCCGAATGGATAGAGAATCGTGTGCCCCAGATTCCCGGCCAGACTATTTTTGCTGCGGAACAATCGGTTCTGCAACAAAATTCCGGAGCCGATGCCCTCGTCCAGATCGATACTGATGATGTTCCCCGGAGAGTGGGCGAATACCGCTTCGGCAATCACGGCCAGATTATTCTGATTTTCCAGATAGATCGGACAGTCGATAGCGTCGCTTTCCAGATGTTTGGCCGTCAGATGCTCCAACATTTTGTTAGTTGATGCTACTATCTCATCTTCATGCACGAAGCCGTCGATTGACACTACAATACCTACGAAGCGAAACGGTGTTTTATTGAGGTTCTTCCTATGATAGAGAACGACTTCTTCGATGCTGTCGATGATATTGCTGGCCTCAACTTTTCTGACCAAATCATATTGGGCGACGATCTTGCCTTGCAGATTGCAGACGAGGGAAGAAATCTTTGTTTGTGTAATGGTCAAACTCATCGCGTATCCGCCATTTGCATTCACCTTCAACAACACCGGTTTTCTCCCACCAACGATGGAACTTTGACCTGTACCGAGTTCGACGACAAGTTTTTCCTTAAGAAGTTTTTTGACAATTTCAGATACGGTTGCCTTGTTGAGTCCGGAATCATGAGAGATGGCCGCTCGTGAAGTATTGGGATGATTGATGATGGCTGTCAAAACGATGGTCTCATTTTGTTCCCGTATGGTGTTGCGGTTGACGATCATGGTGTGTCACACCCTTTACAGATTTTTTTGAGGTTTGGGCGCAAAAAAAGATGACGAATCTGAAAAAAATACAAGGATGGGCTATTTTGGAGCAAGGTAAAATGTGTTCCGGATAGTCACTTGGACTCAGGAGTACCTTGTATAGAAGTCAGAAACTTAGAGGTGAATGCGTTTATATAGTTGTTTAAAACAAGGTGGGCTCAATAAAGAGCGATGGTTGAGGGAATCAGTCGTTGCGGGCATACGTCTTTGGTTATATTTTAACACTTTTCACTGGCAATTGCGAGGTTTGGATGACCTCCTAACCCAAACATCGCGCACTTTTTTTCAAGGAGGCCAAGAGGTTAAGCGTTTTCTGGATCGTGGGCTCTGAGTCATTGTTATTTAATTAGAAAATCGGTAAAATGAAAGGAACCACGGGAGGGGGCATATATCAGAATGTTGGGTTTAAATGGGATTGAATGGATGATGCTGATCATTGCGGCAATCATCATCGGTTTTTCGAAAACCGGCATACAAGGCGCGACAATTCCGGCGGTGGCGCTCGTTGCCATTCTTTTCGGTGGGAAGGCGTCAGCCGGAATCATGTTGCCGATGCTGATGCTGGGGGATTTGATTGCCATCTTTCAGTACGGCAAACAGGGAAAATTCAGGGATGTGCTGAAATTGTTGCCTGCCGCCGTAATGGGTATCGCTATAGGCGCCATCACGGGTAATTATCTTGATGACAAGCAGTTCAAAGCCTTATTGGGCATAGTTGTATTGATTTGCTTAGGACTTTTGATTTACAGAGAGATCGCCAAAAGAGTTTTGCCGCTTCCAAAAAATCCAATCTTCCATTGGATGGTCGGGGCTGTCAGCGGTTTTTCTTCGATGGTAGGCAATGCCGCAGGACCCATTTTCAATGTCTATTTGCTTTCACAAGATCTCACCAAGAATAAGATGATCGGAACGACGGCTTGGTTTTTTCTGCTGATGAATATTGTGAAGTTGCCATTCCATATCTTTATGTGGCGGACCGTCACTTGGGGAACACTACGGTATATGTTGCTGATGATTCCTTTTATCGCATTGGGGAGTTGGATGGGCATCAGATTCGTCCGGAAGATAAACGAAGTGTGGTACAAGCGCATCATCATGATCATGACCGCGATTGCGGCGATGCGTCTGTTCATTTAAAAAGAGACACCTTATGAATGGACTTTAGTCCCCTCGTAAGGTATCTCTTTTTTCTGGATTAAAAAATCTGACTGGATATTTCTGTTAATTAGTGCGATCTACTTCAACTTCATCAGCCGGATCGACTGGTCTGCGCAAGGCGCGTTGGTTGGTCCGGTGAAGTTGGAATGCTTCAAGGATGGGGACCAGTATCGAAGCGACGAGTCCACCCGAAAATCCATTGTTGTAGAGGTTTACGCCACCATGAAGATAACCGATATTCATGACTAAAGTCAGATGCATGGCTCCGGCGATGATGCCCGCAATGTTCCCGTATCGGCCGGCCAACGGTGCCAAAGTTGTTCCGAACAGTGCTGAAATAAGGACGATTGTTGATTGATTGTCCTGATAGTTAAGTCTGCCCATCAGGGTGACCCCGATCAGAATCGGCAAGACATTCTTGACGTTTTTCCCGAAAGCGCCAAAGCCTATGACAGTAAAGATGCCACCCAGGACCGGACCATTGATTTCTCCACCCATCAACAGAATGTATGTCGTAGCCAGGAATCCTAGCAATGCCATATTGATGAGCGTCGCACCTAAACCGCCAAGTTCCAGGTAATCGGTGGACAATTGGCCCGAATGGCGCATGATGCGCTTCAGCCCATGGAAGCTCCATCCGTTGATCTGCAGGCCAATCAGGAACATGCAACTGAACAGTGAATACAACAGCACTGAAAATGGACCGTTATAGCCGCTGGCAAGGATATTTACCGTTTCGATTTCGAAGCCGAAATTGCGCATCATAGAGATGAAGACCGTTCCGATGATGCCGCAGGTGAAGCCGACGTTATAGAGGCTGAATCCTCTTGTGAAGGTAACGAAATGATGCGCCAGTGGGGGAATCAGGAAGCCGGAAACAAAACCGGCGCCCAGCCCCAGAAACACACCATAGGGTTGACCGATGCCTAGTTTGAAGGAGAGCTCACTGACCAGCGGTGCCAAGGCTGTTCCGAAAAGGGCGGCCAGCAAAGATTTGTGTATCGGTACTTTTGTGACCCTTGCATAAGTGAAAGCGCCGATGCTGATCGGCATGGAGTTGAATAAGTTTTTGCCAAAAAAAGCGAATCCCGCAATCGTTAAAATACCGGCTATGACCGGACCGTTGATCTTTGCATCTGCCATTCGGACGATCCAGATGGCTTGCAGCGTCATGAGTGAAACGTTGAACAATGCCGATCCAACGTTCGTCAAAGCCATATAGTCCGTCAACAGGTTAGCCGGAGAGGCCAAGATGGTAAGGTTGCCTTCATAAATTTCTCTTGGACTGTTGAATAAGAAAGCCACTCCGCCCATCAATAAGGCGAAGCCGGCCAATAAACCGTATTTTAATCGCTCGGAGAGTTCCTCTGCGCCACTCATAGTAGGCTGTCTTTTCTGTATCATAAGTGTCCCCCAATCTTATTGTGTTGAAACTAATTAATGAAAATGAAATATGGAAATTGCTGTTTGTCTTAAGGAAGTAAATTCAAGCTTATAAAATCATGTAAACGTTAACTTACATTTAATTATACAGGGCCAAACCGACTCTCACAATATTTATTTTCAATTTTACTAAAATCCACTAATATTCCAATAGTAAATACACAATTGGAACAATTTGTGCTGAATTTTTGGTACAAAAGGAGATACCTGTTCAAAAGAGGCGTACTTTTGAACCGCTTCAGTCCGGATTAGTATACTTTCGGATATTTACCGCTACGATTTAGAAAGAGGATAATATCATTTAGGGGGAAGAAGTATGCTGATGATCGAATACATCGACTCTAACTCCGGTGAACGGTGCCTTCGCAGGAAATCGGTCAACATTCCGCTGGGATCATCCGATGAACGCAGCCTCGCCGAAGTTTCGGCTGGAAGTTACCGAAGAACTTCGGTGAGTGTGCGCCTCACCGGAGCAGCGCACTCGCATGGATTGCTATTTTTCGTAAAAATTATCATCTGTAAAAATAAAAAAATCCTTGCAATGGAATGTGTCCATTGCAAGGATTTTTTGATGATTTATTTTGCGCGTACATCTTTCATGGCATCCAGAACGGCCACATCTTCCGGCGAAATGGTGAAGTCAAGCTGCGCATTCTCGATGATGCGCGCTTCGTGCGTGGACTTCGGTAAAGGCAAGGTATCCTTCTCCAAGCAGTAACGGATGGATAATTGCGCCGACGTCACGCCGTATTTTTCAGCCATCTGCTTGATTTCCGGGCTATCCAGAATCGCACCTGTAGCTAAAGGTGAATAGGCTTCGACAACGATTTTGTGTGTTTGACAGAAAGCGAACAGTCCTTTTTGGTCGCGGCCGATGTAGAAAGGAATCTGATTCGCCATCGGGACGATGTCGCAATTGTCCAGGATCGCTTGCAAGTCTTTGATGGAGAAGTTCGAAACCCCGATTGCGCGGATCCGGCCTTCGTCATAGAGCTGTTCCATGGCTTTCCAAACTTGGATGTTGCCTTCGGTGCAATCCTTGCCGATCTCATCCCATGGCCATGGCGCATGGATTAAGTAAAGATCTAGGTAATCCAAGCCAAGATTATTCATGGTTTCTTCAAAGTGCTGCAAGGCGCCGTCGAAATCTTTTACTTGCGCAGGCAGCTTGCTGGTCACGAACACTTCTTCGCGGGCAATGCCGAAGTCGCGGATCGCTTTTCCGACATTTTCCTCATTGTGATAAGCATGCGCCGTATCGATGTGCGTATAGCCATTCTTCAAAGCCATCGTCACCGCTGCGTAGGCTTCTTCGTTAGGGATTTGCCATGTCCCGAAACCGATGGAGGGAATCGTCACACCATTATAAAAAGTGAATACATCTTTGTTTGCCATTCAATAACCTCCTGTTATGATAACGTTTACTATTATTCAGTTTAGAGCAGTCAGCGGCAGATGTAAAAGGATATAGCTCGAAAATTCAAAATAGCTTAGAAATGGATAGGGGATACGGAAGAATTATTCCGGAATTTGTCTGCAAATATGCGATTGGATCTGGTTTCGTCATGTATGGCGACAATCGATGTCAGGGTTAATTTGAGAACGCTTTTAAAAAACGGTATATTTTAGACAGGAGTGAATGTTATAATTTCGCCAAGGGGGAATGGCCATGAGCTTTGATAGGAATCAGTATTTACGTGAATTGGAGACGATCGTCAATATCGACAGTGGCAGCAGAAATCCTGCGGGTACACGGGAAGTGGCGGCGTTTTTGGAAGAGAAATATAGACAGCAAGGTTTTCTGACCGAGCTGGTTTCGGTCGGTCCGGAGGTGGGGCCGGTATTGGTGGCGACGAATGCTCAAGACGAACCCATCGATCTGCTCTTCATCGGCCACACTGATACTGTGTTCCTGGATGGCGAAGCGAGCAGACGGCCTTTCAAGATAGAAGGAGAGCGGCTTTATGGGCCTGGCGTCTATGACATGAAAGGCTGCAGCCTGTTGACGGCCTATCTGCTTGAAAACTTGCCTGGAAAACTGAAGCAAAGCCTCAACATCTGTGTGATCCACAATCCGGATGAGGAAATCAGTTCCTTTTATTCCCGGGAAGTGATCATCGAGAAAGCCAAAATGTCCAAGTTCGCCTTCGTCATGGAGCCGAGTTCAGCGGACGGTTCGATGATCAAGGAAAGGAAAGGCATCGAAAAACTGAAGATCCATTTCAAGGGCCGGCCCTCCCACGCCGGCGACGCTCCCCAGGAAGGGCGCAGCGCCATCAACGAACTGGCTCATTGGATCGTTCGCATGAATACTTTGATTGATTACGATGCCGGTGTGTCTGTCAATGCGGGCACAATCCAAGGCGGCAGCGTACCGAATGTCGTCCCCGAGCACGCCCAGATGGAATTGGACTACCGTTACTCAAATCCCGCGGACGTCACGGCCTTCTTTGATATGTTGGAGGAATTGCAGAGTCATGCAACCGAAATGGAGATCGGCATCAACATCGAAGTCATCGGCAAGCGTCCGCCTATGGTCGATGTGCCGGGAGCGAAAGCGTTGCGGAGCGTCTTCGAGGATGTCGGCAAGCAAATTGACACGTTCGTTTCGTTCAAGAAATCGGGAGGCGTATCCGACGCCAACTTCACAACCAGTGTCGGTGTTCCGACGGTCTGCAGCATCGGTCTGATCGGCGGCGCTTTCCATACCGATCACGAATATGTGGAGCTGGATTCCATTGTGCAACGCTTGGATCTTTTGACGGCAGTCATAGCAGAAATGAGCCGGCGGAAAATGTTCTGCGAAAGCACAGATCGTCTTTCCATTATGTGAGCCGCAACGATTCAGACAAGATAAACTATAAATAAAACAGCAACGCGAGGGTCCTTTTTCGGTCCTCTGCGTTGCTGTTTTTTTGGATGGGGCAGTGTTCCGCGGCGGGAATACTTGCAGAAGCACACCGGAAGAACAGCACTTTTGTTGTCCCAGATGCGATAATAAAGGTATAGGATTTCAGGCGTAGATACCGATTTGCGTAGACTACAGGCCGAGCAAATGAGTGATTGGATGTTTCTGGGGGATTAGGAGGAAGTGAATAAATGGAAACACTATTAGCAGGAATTACATCCATTACGATTGGCCAAATCGCGATGATGCTTATCGGGGCTGTCCTGATATATTTAGGAATCAAAAAAGAGTATGAACCTACATTACTTGTGCCTATGGGACTGGGTACCATCTTGGTCAACTTCCCTGGAACAGGTGTTCTGACCCAAATGGTCAACGGATCTGAATCAGAGGGTGTTTTGGACGTTCTCTTCAAAGCAGGTATCAGCACGGAACTGTTCCCATTGCTGATTTTCATCGGTATCGGAGCCATGATCGATTTCGGGCCGCTGTTGCAAAATCCATTCATGTTATTATTCGGTGCAGCCGCTCAATTCGGTATCTTCTTTACGATCGTAGTCGCTATCTTCTTCGGATTCGATATCAGAGAAGCTGCTTCAATCGGTATCATCGGTGCTGCTGATGGCCCGACAGCCATCTTCATACAACGGTAAAGAAGGCCAGCCGGCTTATGTAGCCGTCGATGGAGTCGTCTATGACGTCACTAATGTGGAAGCTTGGAAAGACGGAGAACACAAAAATGGATTGACGGCCGGCAATGAACTGACGGAAGAAATCACGAACCAGTCGCCTCATGGCATAAAGGTCCTGGAAGGTCTGCCGATAGTCGGCGAGCTTGTCGAATGACTTTCCGATAATGAAGATAAAATGGGGCCTTCCTCGGGAGAGCTCCATTTTTCGATTGAGTGGATGCTGTGACAAAAAAATGACAATCGCATCAGGTTTATTTTCCGGCCATCAGGATTTTTCGGAGCCTTTTCTGATTTAAAGAAATGTCTTCATATAGCGGTTTCTGAGGCCTAGTAGGGCTTGCCATTAACTGTTTTTGTCCAATGGTTCAATTTTGAACAGAATCCGAACTTTTTGAAAACGGGGTGTAAGTGCCTTCATTTTTTTGGATAAAATGCCTATACTTGTTCTTGTAGGAAAGACGATGCTGGCGCCAACGCGCTGCAGTATCGATCTGTTCCAGAACTATTTTGAGAGGGGACAAATCATGAGAGTCGATTTAACTACTAAACCTTATAACTTGGATACCGAGGGAATCAAGTGGGTCAAAGATACGATTGCAGGCATGTCTGTCGAAGAAAAAATCGGGCAACTGTTCATTAATATGGGTTCAGAACGCACGGAGGAATATTTGACTGGCGTATTGAACAACTATCACATCGGCGGAGTCCGCTACAATCCTGGTATGGCGGAAGAAGTTTACGAACAAAACAAAATTCTGCAGGAAAACAGCAAAATCCCGTTATTGATCGCTGCCAACACCGAAGCAGGCGGTAACGGAGCTTGTAAAGACGGCACCTATATCGGCGTTGAAGTGAAAATCGCTGCCACGAACGACACGAAGTACGCCTATGAAATGGGCCGCGTTTCCGGTGTCGAAGCTGCTGCTATCGGCTGCAACTGGAGTTTCGCTCCGATCGTGGACATCAACCGCAACTGGCGCAACCCGATCATCGCAACCCGTACATGGAGCGGCGATGTCGACAAAACCATCGCAATGTCGTTGGCATACATGAAGGGTATCCAGGAAAGCGGCATTGCACCAGCTGCAAAACACTTCCCTGGGGACGGAATCGACGAACGCGACCAACATTTGTCATTCAGCGTAAACCCATATTCCACTGAAGAATGGGATGCTACTTTCGGTAAAGTGTACGGCACTTTGTTCGATGCTGGTTTGCCTTCCATCATGGCTGGTCACATCTCCTTGCCTGAATACGTGAAACACTTCAACCCTGAAGCAACTGTTCAAGAACAAATCTTGCCGGCTACTTTGAACAAATACATCCTGACTGACTTATTGCGCGACAAAATGGGCTTCAACGGACTGGTTGTTACCGATGCCAGCCACATGGTTGCGATGACTTCTGCCATGAAACGCCAAGATATGCTGCCGACAGCTATCGCAGCAGGTTCTGACTTGTTCTTGTTCTTCAACGATCCGGACGAAGATTTCCAATGGATGTTGGATGGCTACAACAACGGCGTCATCACGGACGATCGTTTGGAAGAAGCTTTGACACGTATCTTGGGTACAAAAGCTGCTTTAGGTCTGCACAAAAAAGCGAAAACAGAAATATTGCCGTCCAAAGAAGAAGCAATGGCTAAAATCGGTTTGCCTGAAAATAAAGCAATCGCAGTTGAAGTTGCCGATAAAGCGATCACTTTGGTCAAAAACAACCAAAATATTTTCCCGATTTCACCGGATAAAACGAAACGAGTCCTGTTGGTCAACGTTGAGGGCCACAAAGGCGGTTTCGGCGCAATGATCGGCGGCGAAGCGGTTCGCCCTGTCGATACATTGAAAGGCATCCTGGAAGCTGAAGGCTTTGAAGTTTCCATCTGGGAATCCACGGAAGAGCGGATCAACAAATTGCCGGAAGAAGAAAGAGCTGCTGCCGTTGCGAACGTGTACGCTCAAAAACGTCCGATCAAAGATTTGATTGCGGCCTACGATTTGGTCATCAACGTAGCTTCGGTACAACCGAATACGGATCAACGCATCCAATGGCCAGCTTCAAAAGGAACACCGGACATTCCGTTCTATGTCCATGAGATCCCGACAATCTTTGTATCTGTGCAAGCACCGAACCACTTGGCTGACGTGCCGCAAGTACAAACATACATCAATACATACGATTCAAAAGACTTCACACTGCAAGCTCTTGTCAACAAAATGGTCGGCCGTTCTGAATTCACCGGTGTGTCTCCAGTGGATGCATTCTGCGGATTCTTGGATACGCGCTATTAACCGATAAGAAAAGCTGAACGGGTTCGTTCAGCCCTGAAAGAAATTTAGGAAATCTGTCCGACTGAGCATCGAAGAGCGCAATAGGACAGATTTATCTAATTTCCGAAGGGCTAACCCGTGAAGCTGGACATCATTTTAGATGCATGAAACATGTTGCAAACTTGTGAAACACTTATGGTGATGCACTTTTGAGTTGAAAAAATTTTATAAATCCCTATATGTTAAGAAAAAACTTCACAAGTCCGCGCTACGCGATCTTGTGGAGTTTTTTGCGTTTTTTCCAGTATTGATGCACCATCCCGCCAATCACCATTCCCGAAAACTTATTTGCAAGTGCTTGTCAGGGGTGATAAAATGAAAGAAATTTCATTTATCAAAAATGAATACTAGAGCCTGAAAATGGCCCGAATGCGTAAAGCCAGAGGAGGCAACACGATGAATAACGAATTGAAGGAAAAGATTCTGAAGATTATCGAAAAGAACAACAAATTGACTGATGAAGAAGTGGCGGTCATGCTAGGTGTTGAAACAGAAGAAGTGGCGATTGCTGTGAAAGAACTGGAAGCGGACAAAATCATCTGCGGCTACCATACTTTGATCAATTGGGACAAAACGGGCGATGACGAAGTTTCTGCTATCATCGAGTTGCGCGTAAACCCACAAAGAGGATCCGGCTTCGACCGTATCGCTGAAAAAGTTTACCAATTTCCAGAAGTGGAGACCGTTTTCCTGATGTCCGGTGGCTTCGATTTTATGGTGCAATTGAAGAAAGCTCCGATGAAAGAGATCGCACTATTTGTTGCGAAACGTCTTTCCGTCATCGACGAAGTACAATCAACCACTACTCATTTCGTATTGAAACGTTATAAAGATCATGGCACGTTGTTCGTGGATGAGGGTGACGACAAACGGATGGTGCTGACTCCATGAGAAATCCGATAAATGCTAAGGTGCGCGAAATCAAACCTTCCGGCATCCGGAGATTTTTTGATATTGCGAATGAGATACCTGGAGTGATCTCTTTAGGAGTAGGCGAGCCTGACTTTGATACCCCTTGGATCGTGCGTGACGAAGGCATGTACACCCTCCAAAAAGGACGCACCTTCTACACGGCAAATGCCGGGTTGGCCGAACTGCGCCAGGAAATCTGCCGCTATCTGGAACGCCGCTATGATCTGCACTATTCCCCGGAAGATGAAACTGTCGTTACGGTGGGCGGAAGCGAAGCCATCGACTTGGCTTTGCGTGCCATGTTGGACCCGGGCGACGAGGTCGTCTACGCGGAGCCGTGCTACGTTTCCTATCTCCCCTGCATCGTATTGGCTGACGGAGTTCCCGTTGCCATCCCGTTGCAGGAGAAGAACCAATTCCGTTTGACGAAAGAAGAACTGGAAGCAGCGATCACTCCGAAAACGAAAGTACTGATTCTCTCTTATCCCAACAATCCTACCGGGGCGGTTATGTCCAAAGAGGACTTGGAGGCAATCGCTGAAGTCATCATCGCTCACGATCTTTTCGTCATCACCGATGAAATCTACAGTGAACTATCCTACAATGGACATCACGTCAGCATTGCATCCTTACCGGGAATGAAGGAACGGACTGTGTACATCAACGGCTTCTCAAAAGGGTACGCGATGACCGGTTGGCGTTTGGGCTACGCAACTGCTCCACCGATCATCATGGAACAGATGATCAAAATCCATCAATTTGCCATTATGGCTGCACCGACGACAAGCCAATACGCGGGTATCGTTGCGTTGCGGAATTGTGATGATAATGTAGCGGAGATGCGTGAAAGCTACAATCAACGTCGCCGCTACTTAATGAAAATCCTAAAAGATTTGGAATTGCCATGTTTTGTGCCTTATGGTGCCTTTTATATCTTCCCGAACATAACCGAGTTCGGCTTGAGCTCGGAAGAATTCGCTACCCGTTTGGTTCTTGAGGAGAAAGTGGCTGTTGTGCCCGGCTCGGCCTTCGGAGAGAGCGGAGAGGGCTTCATCCGTATTTCCTACGCTTATTCAATCGAAGAGCTGAAAGAAGCTTTCGAACATATAAAAAGCTTTATCGAACGCCTACGTGCAGAGAAAAAAAGCAACCAATAAGAAGAAAGACTGCATAATTGCGTTCGTACGCAACTTTTGCGGTCTTTTTTCTCTATACTATGCGGGAGAGCGGTTTAGGCGTTTATTTTGTTGAGTATCGAAAGAATGGCCATGTATCAGGCTTTTTTTACATTTTCAAAATTTTTGAATAATAACTGTTTACAAAATATACCCTATGGGGTATTATAGGTCCATAAGCGATTGATACTACTTACGAAAAAGGAGCCAAGTATGCTATTTAATTTATTCAACAGTCTGCCTTCAATATCCACTAAGGAATTGGAAGCTAAATTAACCGAGAAACCACAAATAATCGATGTCCGTGAACCGAACGAATTCATCGGAGGACATATTCCCGGAGCAAAAAATGTTCCGTTGAGAAAAATGGAGGCATATACCCCCAAGGGTAAGGTGTACGTAATCTGCCAATCAGGTGCACGCAGCAAACGTGCAGCGACTATCTTAAAATCCAAAGGCTACGATGTAGTCAATGTCAAAGGCGGCATGTCCGCATGGTCAGGCCCTACAAGAGGAGGAAAACTATGATGAAAATTGTTATTATCGGTGGAGTGGCGGGCGGGATGTCCGCTGCAACACGGTTGAGAAGATTGAATGAAGATGCAGAAATTATCGTATTGGAAAAAGGACCTTTCGTTTCCTTTGCCAATTGCGGCTTACCATACTATATTTCGGGTGATATCCAAGAACGCAGCGATCTTTTGGTTCAAACTCCTGAACAACTGCGCGCACGTTTTGACTTGGATGTCCGTCCTTTCAGCGAAGCAATCGGAATTGATGCGGATAAAAAAGAAGTGACAGTGCGTTCAAAAGAGGGCGATTATCAATTGGCTTACGATAAAGTCATTTTGTCTCCAGGTGCGAAACCATTCGTTCCGCCGGCAGAAGGCCTATCCGAGGCCAAAAACGTCTTTACAATGCGCAATGTACCGGATGTGGATGCTGTCACAGGATTCATCCTTGAAAATAACCCGAAAAAAGCGGTTGTGATCGGAGCAGGATTTATAGGCCTTGAAATGGCTGAGAGCTTAGCCCACCGTGGTTTGACTGTTACAATCGTCGAAAAAGCACCGCATGTCCTTCCTCCTTTCGATGAAGAAATGGCTGCCTACCTGGCGGATGAGTTGAGAGCAAATGGTGTTACGCTGTATACAGGCGTTGCGGCTACGGCTTTCCAAAATGAAGGTAAAACGATTGTTCTTGAAAATGGCGTGACACTGGAAAGCGATTTGACGATCATGTCAGTCGGCGTCCAACCTGAGAACAGCCTGGCAATCGCTGCGGGTATCGAAACGGGCATGCGCGGCGGTATCCTGGTCGATGAGAACTATGAAACAAGCAAAAAAGACATCTATGCAGTCGGGGATGCAATCATCGTGAAGCAACAGATCACCGGTGAAGACACCATGATCGCTTTGGCTTCACCTGCGAACCGCCAAGGACGCCAAGTAGCCGATGTCATCAGCGGCTTGAACAGAAAAAATAAAGGCAGCATCGGAACTGCAATCGTCCGTGTATTCGGCTTAGCCGGGGGTTCCACAGGTCTGAACGAACGCCAATTGCAGCTGTCAGGAAAAGAATATGCAGTCGTGCACATCCAAGGAAAGAGTCATGCCGGCTACTATCCGAATGCATCAGCAATCGTCCTGAAATTGCTTTTCCATCCGACAACCGGTGAAATTTACGGAGCGCAAGCTATCGGTGCGGATGGCGTAGACAAACGCATCGACATCATCGCTACAGCAATCAAAGGCAATTTAACGGTCCACGATCTGCCAGAATTGGAATTCACATACGCACCTCCGTTCGGTTCAGCCAAAGATCCAGTCAATATGGCCGGCTACGCAGCCATGAACATCATCGAAGGCGTTTCTGAATCCATCCAGTGGTATGAATTGGAAAAGTTGCAGGAAGCAGGCTATCAACTGTTGGACGTCCGCGGCGAGAACGAAATTGCCAGACTCGGTGCCTTGGAAGGGGCCATCAATATCCCTGTCGACGATTTGCGTGCCCGTATCGGGGAATTATCGAAAAAAACACCGATCATCGTCAGCTGCCTCAGCGGTCTGCGCAGCTATATCGCTGAACGAATCTTGAAGCAAAATGGATTTACAGTCAAAAATTTAGATGGTGCATTCAGCTTATATGCAACCGTCAGACCAGAAAAGGTGGTAAAATAAAATGTATCAATCAATTACAATGCCGGAATTCGAACAATTATGGAAAAAAACTCCTGTCAAACTAGTGGACGTACGTGAAGATGACGAATTTGCACATGCACACGTTGATGGCGCCATCTCTATGCCTTTGAGCGGTTTAGAAGACACTGCGGACCAACTGGATAAGGACGAAAATTACTATGTTATGTGCCTGAGCGGTGCTCGCTCAACTGCAGCTTGCCAATATCTTGCTTCAAAGGGCTACAAAGTAACGAACGTAATGGGAGGCATTTCGGCCTGGAGGGGTGAAGTTGTGTGAACCAATACAACAAAAATATAATCAATCGCATGAAGCGTGCGGAAGGGCAAATGCGCGGTATACTCGCCATGATGGAGGACGGCAAAGACTGTTCTGATGTCGTGACCCAATTATCCGCAGTCCGATCCAGTATCGATCGCGCAATGGGTATCATCGTTGCGGAAAATCTCGTCGCTTGTGTGAATGATCAGGAAAAGGACGGCATCTCAAAAGAAGAAAGCGTCCAACAAGCAATCAATCTGCTTGTGAAGAGCAGATAGAGCTTTGGATGCACTGTGGTCGCGAGCGACCAAGTGTATCATGTCTCTAAGCGATTAAAAATCGCGAGAGCCATGACAAATCCCGGGTAGAAATCGAGCACTAAGAGGATATTACGAGAACGGTCGTTTTTTGGCCGTGACGTAATATTAGCTTAGGTGGAGATTTCTGGGAATCAGGACGCATTTGCGAGAGCGCGTGACGAAAATAATAGAAGAGAGGGCTGGTCTCATTTGAGACCAGCCCTCTTTTTGCGAGGAGAGCGATGATAGCGAGCTCTGGTTGTCCGATTCAGTCGGATTATCGGACAACCTCTGGGTAAGCACCCTCAGCTCCGGCGAGGATCCACCCGCCGGAGGATACCGGTAACTTTCAGCCCCACCTCCTGCCAAACTTCTCCCATCGGAGGAAAAAAACAGAATGTTTTCCGAACTCCGGCGAAGCCTCCGTTCACCGGAGTACACATGCAAAACACTAAACTCCGTATGCCTGCGCACAATTATTTTGTCTCCATTCCCCATTCTGATACACTGAACATGAAGAAGTTTTTTTATATTCTGGATGGACATAGCTGCACTATCAGAGAGGGTGTTTTCAGTTGGACAAAATCATAGAAGTCAGAGGCTTATCAAAGCGTTTCGGAGATGTGCAGGCGGTCAAGAACATCGATTTCCATGTGAATGCCGGTCAGCTTTTTGCATTTTTGGGACCGAACGGAGCAGGCAAGTCAACGACGATCGATATCATTTGTACACTGCTGCAGGCCGACAGTGGGGAAGTCAGGATCAACGGGTATACTTTGGGAAAGGATGACTTTGCGATCCGCTCCGATATAGGCGTCGTTTTCCAAACAAATTTATTGGATAAACTGTTGACCGTAAAGGAAAACCTTGAGGTGAGGGGGAGCTTTTACGGACTGTCCAAATCGGAATGGGAACCGGCTTTTCTTCGAGCGACTCAGGCTGCTGGAGTAACGGAGTTTTTGGACAGGCCGTACGGAAAGTTGTCCGGTGGGCAGAAGCGGCGAGCGGATATCGGGCGGGCTTTGATCAACACGCCAAAGATTCTCTTTTTGGACGAACCGACGACGGGCTTGGATCCCCAAACCCGTAAGAATGTTTGGGATACGATCCGGAAACTCCAGGCAGAACACGGGATGACGATTTTTCTGACGACGCATTATATGGAGGAAGCGGCCAGCGCAGATTATGTCGTCATCATCGATGAAGGCGAAATCATCGCGGAAGGGACTCCGGATGCGTTGCGGGAAAGATACAGCTCTGATGTATTGAAGATGCGGACCGGAACAGTTTCCGAAGTGAGCCGTATTTTGGATGCGCATCAGATGCAGTATGAGTTGCAAAAAGATCTTTTCCGTGTGAAATTAGCTAAAACATTGGATGCGTTACCCATTCTGGAGCAATGCAAAACTTATCTGACTTATTTTGAAGTGGTGGCGGGTTCGATGGATGATGCCTTCATTGCGATCACAGGAAAGCAGGTGCAGGAATGATACCTATTGTCGGACGCAACATCAAAATATTTTTCAGGGACAAGGCGAATGTCTTCTTTTCCTTGTTGGCAGTGCTGATCATCATCGGACTCTACGTTTTTTTCCTGGGCAAGAATTTGACTAGTGGTTTAGGGGATTCGCCAGGTGCTCAGTACGTCATGGATAGCTGGATCATGTCCGGTGTCATCTCGGTTTCCGGTGTGACGACGACGATGGGGGCATTCGCCGTCATGATCGATGACCGGGCCAATAAAATTTTGAAGGATTTTACGGTATCACCGATCCGTTCGAGCAAATTGGCGGCAGCCTATATCCTGAGTTCGGTGGTTGTTGGCTTCATCATGAGTCTCGTCACGTTCGTGTTGGCCGAAGCTTATATCTTCCTGAATGGTGGGGAATTGTTGGCTCCGCTCGCCATACTGAAGATGCTCGGCCTGATCCTGCTCACCGTGTTGACGAGTAGTGCAATGGTCTATTTTCTGACCTCTTTCTTCAATAGCCAGAACGCTTTCGCGACTGCCAGCACGATTCTTGGCACCATCATCGGCTTCCTTGCCGGGGTGTACGTGCCGATTGGGCAGTTCTCGGATAATGTGCAGACGATCATCAAACTGTTTCCGATGACCTATTCGGCTTCTTTGATGAGGCAAGTGATGATGGAGGAACCTTTGAAAATCTCGTTCGAAGGCGCTCCGGTTGAAGCGTTGGATGCCTTCAAACTGATGATGGGCCATACCATCCGCTTCGGGGAATCCGCAGTGACTCCCTTCACCAGTATGCTGATTCTGATCGCCACCGCATTGTTGCTTTACGGCCTGTCCATCCTGAACATATCCAGAAAAGCGAAATAAGCAAAGAACCGACGGCATCTCAATGAGCGCTGTCGGTTCTTTTGTAGTTAAAACAGATTTTTGATTTTCTCGATATTTTTGATGATGACGGATGTGGTGCCATCAGGATTATTGATGAATTCCACGACATCCGGGTCTTTGTAAAGCTCCAGTGGAATGCTGATCTCGATGCCGTTATTGAGCCGGAATTTTTGTTTGGAATATTTTGGGCCGGCGACGGCAGCTTCCGCTGGGGCCCGATCGACATAACCCAATTCTTCGACCTGCTCGAAATATTTCTGCTTCTTGGCGAAGTTATCGCCGAACAAGGCTTCAGCGATTTTTTCGTTATCGATGAGATTATCTTCCTGCATGCTCGTGACGATGGCTTCCTTCGTTTCGGCCAATACTTGGAATTCTTCGTCGTTGAAGGCTTTGCTGGTCTTTTGGACAGCCTTTTTGATGATCGAGATGTTCTCCTTCAGGCTCGGTTTCGGTGTATCCTCCAGGAACATTTCCGTGAAGTAGTTCACCTTTTCACCGAGTTCTGCGATCATGTGTTTTTTCTCGATGACATGGTATACCATCTGCTCCAAATTCACGACAAGGCCTTCCTGGATAGCTTGTCTTTGCGAAGGCAGGATGGCACGGTTCAGGATGATCTGGTTGGTTAGAATATCCCCTTCATACGAAACAAAGTGCGTATAGCTGTCTGAGTAATTCAGCTTGAATACCCCAAGGCATGGCACTTCATCCAATTCAAAATGCGCGATCAGCAGATCCGCGGGCGGGATTTCGGGATTCAATTTGGTCACATTGAAGAATTTTTCCGACAAGGCTTTCGTGCCTTCGACGAAATCGCTTTGACAATTCTTGAACAGGGCAGTCATCTGATTGTCCTCTTCCAAAATCCCGTCCTTCATGCTGTCTGAATCTTCGACCTTTGCGACCATGGCTTCGATATATTCGATCATCATGCGTTCGGATGTATCCAGGCCGGCATAGGAAAAAATCGGTTCATTCGTGTTGATGTCCAAAATGTGTAAAATGGCTTCTTTAATGCGTATCAATTTTGTCAACCTCCGTTTTCGTTCACGCTTATCAGTATCCCACAAAATCGTTCTTCGGACAAAGTAAAAATATCAGCTTTCTATTTGTCCGGCCATCGCATATAATGATGTTATTTGAAAAAAAGTAAAGGAAAGGAGGGATGGAATGTCTCACTATAAATCCGGGGTGCTATTCACCGTTGTGGGTGCTTTGTTGTGGGGGATTTCGGGCACCAGTGGGCAGTTTCTGCTGCAGCAGCGCGGGTTGACATCCGGCTGGTTGGTCGCTGTCAGAATGCTGATGGCCGGTTTGATTTTGTTGATGTTGTGCTACAAAAAAGAAAAAGAGGCTATCTTTCGGGTCTGGAAAGATAAGCGGGACCGCAGGGATTTGTTCCTGTTCGCGGCTTTGGGTCTGTCCTTTTGCCAATACACGTATTTTGCTACAATCAGTCATTCAAACGCAGGAACAGCTACAGTCCTGCAATTTTTGGCTCCGGTTCTGATCATGATTTACCTTTCCGTCAAGAACAGAAAATTACCGCGGCCAGCTGAATTAACAGCCATCACCTTTGCGGTCGCCGGCATTTTCCTGTTGGCCACACATGGCCGATTTGATAGTCTGGCCATATCACAGGAGGCATTGATTTACGGCCTCTTGTCGGCTGTTTCTGTCGTCATCTACAATCTGCAGCCTGCCCGGCTCATCAAAACTTATGGAACGCTGCTGTCGTTGGGGTGGGGGATGCTGATAGGTGGCATTCTGCTTTCGTTAGTGTATCAACCTTGGCGGATCATCGGTACTTGGGACCTTGCAGCATTTGCAGCATTGCTGGTCATCATCATCTTTGGGACGGTGATTTCTTTCAGCCTCTATCTGGAGGGAGTACATCGTATCGGCGCAACAATCGGAAGCCTACTTTCATCGGCCGAACCGCTTTCTGCAACGTTCCTTTCCGTTTTTTGGTTAGGGACCAGTCTGCACTGGACGGATCTGGTCGGTATCGTGTTGATTCTTTCAACCGTATTCCTGTTGACGTTGAAAACAAAACCGATAAAAGCAAGCGAGATTATCCAAACCGAGCCGAATATCTGAATATCAAGGAAAACGTGAGGCTTTTTGGCATCACGTTTTTTGCATTCCATAGCGTCATAATTTCTAAATACAGGCATTTGTTCTATAATGAAGATAGGTAAATGTCAGGTTATGAAGAGGGTCAAATCAGAAATGAGGGGATCATATTGAAAAAAACGAAGATAGTCTGCACAATCGGACCAGCCAGCGATTCCGTCGATGTGCTGGTAAGGATGATGTACAGCGGCATGAATGTAGCACGTTTGAATTTTTCGCACGGTGCACACGATACGCATATGATCAGCCTGAATAATGTCAGGGAAGCTGCACGATTGGCGAACAAAAATATAGGTATCATGCTGGATATCCAAGGCCAGAAAATCCGCACAAATAAGATGACCGATGACGCCGTTACCTTGGTTTCCGGGGAGTCGGTAACCATCAGCATGAAACCTGTGCTGGGAACAAAAGAAAAATTTTCTGTCACCTATCCTGAGCTGATCAATGATGTGACGATCGGCATGCATATTTTGATCGATGATGGCCTGTTGGTTCTGGAGGTTACGGACATCGATTATGAAGCTAAAGAGATCATAGCGATTATCCAAGTGGGCGGTACCCTGAAGAATTCAAAAGGTATCAATGTGCCGGAAGCCAAGTTCAGTATGCCGGGGCTGACGGAAAAAGATGCTGCGGATATCCGCTTCGGTGTTCAGCAAGGAGTGGACTTCATCGCTGCAAGCTTTGTCCGAAGACCTGATGATATCCTGGAAATTATCGAAATCCTTGAAGAAATGGATGCGACGGACACGCAGATCATCGCCAAAATCGAAAACCAGGAAGGCGTCCAGAATGCCGAAGAGATACTCAAGGTGTGCAGCGGCCTGATGGTGGCGCGCGGCGATTTGGGTGTGGAAATCAACGGAGGCGACGTTCCAATCGTACAGAAAGACCTGATCCGGAAATGCAATCTGGCAGGAAAACAGGTCATCACCGCCACGCAGATGTTGGACTCCATGCAATGGAATCCGCGTCCGACAAGGGCAGAAGCGAGCGACGTCGCGAACGCCATATTTGACGGAACAGACGCAGTCATGCTTTCCGGCGAATCTGCTGTCGGCCAGTACCCAGTCGAAACTGTCGCGATGATGGCGCGTATCGCGGAACGGACGGAAGAAGCTCTTGAGGCAAATGGCGGCAACCTTTCCGCATTGTCCATGTTCGACAAGGCCTCCGTTACCGAAGCGATCAGCCAAGCTGCAGCCCGCACGGTCATGAATTTGGGCATCAAGACCATCGTAGCGGCAACCAGCTCCGGGCATACGGCCCGGATGATCTCAAAATACCGCCCGAAAGCGAATATTTTGGCTGCAACCTACAACGAAAGGGTGCAGAGAGGGCTGACGCTTGTCTGGGGTGTGCAAGCTTTCGTCATTGCAGAGCCTGAAAATGTTGACGATATGCTAAATAATGTAACCGCATTGGCGAAAGAAAAGGGCTTCGCGCAACCTGGAGACGCCATCGTCATCACTGCCGGGACGCCGATAAGAGAAAGCGGCACGACCAATTTGATGAAAATCGAACGCATACCTGATTGAATGCAAAACACTGAGTAGATCGGTTTTTTGTATTGGGATTGGATTTATACTAAGAGATTCCCCGCCAAACCACAGAAAGAGGCAGCCTCGAAATGAGGCTGCCTCTTTCTATTAAGGATTGATTAGGAGATGATCTGGTAGTCTTCTAATTTTGTTTTGACTGCTTCGATATGCTCTTTCACGCGTTCCGGTGCTGGTCCGCCGGCTACATTTCTGCGGATGACGCATTCCTTCAGGTCGACCTTCTTATAGATGGTTTCGTCAAAAGCATTCGAGTGTTTTTTGTACATCTCCAACGGGAAGTTTTCCAGCGTAAGGTTCTGTTCTTCGCACTCTTTCAGGATGTTTCCGGTGATCTGGTAAGCGTCACGGAAAGGGATACCTTTTTCGACAAGGTAATCGGCGCAGTCGGTGGCATTCAGATAGCCTTTTTGTGAAGCCGTCAGCATGGCTGCTTCCATCACGTCCATATCGTTCAACATTGCAGGCAGGATTTCCAAACAGAAGGTCACTGTGTCGATCGCTTCGAACAGCAATTCTTTTTCTTCCTGCATGTCTTTGTTGTATGCGAGCGGCAAACCTTTCATCAAAGTCAATACGCCCATCAAATCGCCGAAGACACGACCGGATTTTCCGCGCAGTAATTCCGCGATGTCCGGATTTTTCTTCTGCGGCATGATGCTGGAGCCGGAAGAGAACGTATCCCGGATTTTCACAAAGCCGAATTCCTGTGATGACCAGATGATGACTTCTTCAGCCAGACGGGAAATGTGGACCATGATGATCGACAGATCCGCCAACATTTCTAAGGAATGGTCGCGATCGGATACGCCATCCAAACTATTCCGGGAAAAATCCTTGAATCCGAGTGCTTCAGCAGTGAAGGCGCGGTCCAACGGAAGAGTTGTAGTCGCAAGCGCGGCACTGCCCAGCGGCATATAATGCAGAACCCGTTCTTTGGCATCATCCAAACGGGACTTGTCCCTCAGGAACATCTCCGTGTATGCCATCAGGTGATGGGCAAAAGTGATCGGTTGTGCACGTTGCAGATGGGTGTAACCTGGCATGATCGTTTCCAGATGCTCTTCAGCTTTTTCGCTCAATGCGAGGGCAACGTTGGCAGTGAGGCTTGACAGGTGCTCCAACGCAGATACAGAATACAATTTCAAAGCAGTCGCTACTTGATCGTTACGGCTTCTTCCTGTGTGGACCTTTTTGCCGATAGCGCCAAGGCGACGCGTCAGTTCTGCTTCCAGGAAGCTGTGGATATCTTCTTCCGAGAAATCGATGGTCAGATCGCCATCCTGCAGTTCATCATTCATTTTGCCCAGTTCATTGACGAGGGCATCCGCTTCTTCGCGGGGAATGATTTCGGTTTTGCCCAACATTTTTGCGTGAGCGATACTTCCGGCGATATCGGCATAGACCAGACGGGCATCCGCATCGATGGATGAATTGAATTCAAATGCCTTTTCATTCATGGAACCGTGATAATTATTTGACCAAATTGCCATAATTTCCTCCTCGGCAGGGTGCTTAACTTTAGGTGGATCAATACACTGCAATCCCTGGCTGTTTTAATAGTGTTTTAGTACGTTTCTGTGTTGCTGCTTTTTTCTTTTGCTTCCGTCAATTGTACAATTGTTTCGAACGCAACTTCAATCCCTTTTTGCAATTGCGCATAATCCGTCCATTCTTCCGGTGTATGGCTGATGCCATCTTTGCTGGGAACGAAAATCAAGCCTGTTTCAGTGAAATCCGCGAATATCATAGCGTCATGACCGGCACCGCTGACCATTTTCCGGTAACGCAGACCCAGTTTTTCGCAATTTTCGATCAGCAAGGTTTGGATATCCGCTGACATCTCGACCGGCTCCGCATAGAGTAACTCCTCGGTACTGAAAGAGATGCCGGGTATTTTCACATCAGCCACAAGCTGCTCGATTTTCTGCAGGATGCGCTGGATAGTATCGCTATGGGCGGAACGGATATCCACCGTAAAAGTAACCTGATTCGGGATGACATTGGCTCCGTTTGGGAGGACGTTCAGTTTTCCGACAGTCAAAACCGGCCTATCAGGTTCATCCAATACCATTCCCGGCAGTTCCTTCAATATCGATACCGCCCCCGCGAGGGCATCAGCACGACCTTCCATAGGAGTCGTTCCCGCATGGCCGGATTTCCCTTTCACTGTGATGCGAATTTCGGTCATACCGACAATCATCTCGACGATACCCACATCCTGAGCTGCTGCTTCCAATAAAGGACCCTGTTCGATATGCAATTCCAGAAAGGCTTTTACATCCTTTCCGGTGCGCTGAGCCGAGCCGATTTCAGCAGCGTTGAAACCCATTTTTTCCATTGCTTCAGCTGCGGAAAGACCGGTATTGTCCTTCATTTCGTTCAAATCTGCAAGAGTGATTTGGCCGGCTATCATGCGGGAACCCAGCACGCCGCCTCCGAATCGGGAACCTTCTTCTTCGATCATGGCAATGACTTCGAGCGGGTATTGAGGTTCGAAGCCATAATCCCTGAACATAGCGGCTACTTCGAGTCCGGTGACGATGCCAGCAGGGCCATCGAAAGAGCCTCCATTCGGGACACTGTCAAAATGTGAACCGATGATGACCGCAGGCGCATTTTTCAAGGCACCTTCCATTCTTCCATAAATGTTTCCGACGGCATCTTCCCGTACAACCAGGCCGAGGTTATTCATTTCTTGTTTGATGTAATGGCGGGCTGCTGCATCTTCCTTACTATAGGAAAGTCTGGTCGTTCCGTGCCCAGGAGTTGAGGTAAAACGTGCAAGTGACTCGATGTGGTTATCGATGCGGTGTTTATTTGCCTTAAACATAATTATTTGTAGGTCTCCCTTCTTAATGCTGCCTATTTACAAGGCTATATGCAAATGCGGACATTCTCATTTTTTTTTAATTTCATTTTCTATATTGAATCCTAGAGCAAAAATAACCAAAAAGCAAGATAAATCAAGGTTTATCATAATAAACGGAGCATAAAAATGAACAGGGCTACTGAAAACTGCCGCAAATCGCGATTGACAGAGAGACAACAGCACGTTACAATATCATTAATTTATTTTTAAATGTGAATTTGATGAAAAAAGTATTGGGAAGTAATGAAATAAGCAGTGGGATGAGAAGAATCTACAGCTGTATGATCATATAGATATATGTTGCGGGAAAGGAAAGCTTGTACCTGGAAAGTGTCCGTGAAGCATGGCCACACTTCATTAGAAAAAATGTGACGGGAGGAATAATGGGTGAAACCGATTATAGGAATTGGAGGCAACCATCTGACTACTGAACTCGGAAATCAGATGGAAAAAACATATACACCGCAAGGATTTATTGATGGTGTACAAGTAGCAGGAGGAATTCCGCTTGTGATTCCGATCAGCGATCCAATGGATGCAGAGCACTATATAAACGCCGTGGATGGATTGATTTTGGCGGGCGGTCAGGACGTATCTCCTATTCTTTATGATGAGGAACCGACACATCGCTTGGGTGTCACGCATCCGGCAAGGGATGCTTTTGAGATTGCATTGGCCAGAGAGGCATACAATCAATGCAAACCGATTTTTGCGGTATGCCGCGGCATGCAGTTGATCAATGTTGCTTTTGGTGGCAGCCTGCATCAGGATATCAGCCAGCTTGAAAAGTATGATGTCCAACATGACCAAAAAACGAACATCCAGTATGCTTCCCATTCGATTTCGATTGCCCCGAATAATTTCTTGCGTTCCTTTTTAGGGGAGAAACACCTCGTCAACTCTTTCCATCATCAAGGCGTCAAAGAATTGGCGGAGCCTTTTGAGGCCATCGCTTGGAGCTCCGACGGGTTGATTGAGGCTTTCCAGGCAAAAGAAAGAAGCCAGAATATCTTCGCGGTGCAGTGGCATCCGGAGTTTATGCTGGCCTCTTCCCAGAAAATGCAATATTTCTTTGATGAGATCGTCTTCCTGGCGGGAACAGGCATCCATTATCAAGACAACGTGATGCATTATTAAGTATTGTTCAAAACCCTGCAGCTATCCGGTTGCTGGGTTTTTGAACTTTTGTGTGGGTTCGAATCTGCTAAAAAATAGCTAAAGCACCCGCTATAGATTAGAATATAGGTAAGAAGAATGCCAATGGTAGCTGGGAGGCAAATGATATGAAACGTGTACCGAACATCTTGACGCTGATTCGCCTATTTTTGATTCCATTTTATTTGACGGTCTTCTATTCCGATACGGCGCATCCGGTCCGGTGGGCGATGATTATTTTTCTGGTCGCCAGCCTTACCGACATCATCGATGGCTATATCGCCAGGAAATATGATGCCATCACGAAATTCGGACAGGTGGCTGACCCGTTTGCGGATAAAGTGATGCAGGTTTCGGTTCTGTACACTTTGATGGACATCGGGTATATCGAAAACTGGTTTTTCCTGATCGTATTGATAAAAGATGGCCTGCAAATATTCCTGGGCGTGGCTTTGCTGAATGTCGAGCCGAAGATCATCGTGCCGGCGAATGTGTTCGGAAAAGCCACTACCGTTCTGATTTTTGCAACGATCTTGCTTTCTTTGTTCCGCCTGCCGGGATTGATCTACCTGCAGTTGTTCGTCGGGGGATTAGCTGTTTTCACTTTCTCCCAGTATGCCTATCATGTTTGGCAAGCATGGGAAAAAAATAAGTCAGCTAAAACCGATAACCAATGAACAAAAAAACGACGAGGAAACTCGTCGTTTTTTTTGTAGTGTAGGATAAATTTATTGTATTCAAAAGTGCATCACCGTAGGTGTTTTACAGAGTTTCAAAATGTTCCATGTATCCCATAGCGTTGGCTAGCTTCACGGGTAAGCCCTTCGGAAAAAAGAATAAGGAACCTCTTGTCTCTGCGAGCCAAGACATACTGTTCGACTTGTCATGGTTCTTGCCATCTTTGATGGCTTAGAAACATGATACAACTGACCGGTACGGTCACGTTGATTCCTTTGTTTCGAAAGTCTCTCAGCAATTGCGCTCTTCGATGCTCATTTGCATGGGAGACTTAGGGATTCATCCCTTAGACTCCCAGTATAAGGTGACCGAAGGGAACGTTGCGAGGCCAGATTTCCTAAATTGTCATGACTCTTGCGATTTCAATCGCTTATTCCTGTCATCAGGCCATCCAACTGGTCTCGCAGTGAGGCCATCTGATGTCGCACTGTGACATCAGAGTACTTGACCGATTAGGTCACAGTGTTTTCTTAATCAGGGCTGAACGAACCCGTTCAGCTTTTCCTATAAATGCGGATAAGCTTTTATGACATAGGCTTTGATGCGATCTACGGCTTCCTGAAGGACTTCTTCGGATTCGGCAAACGGAATCCTCAAGTAGCCTTCACCCATTTTCCCGAAAGCGGAGCCTGGCGTAAGTGCTACGTGGGTTTCAGTCAAGATTTCCATCGCAAAATCATAGGAAGATTTGCCGAATGCTTTGATGTTCGGGAAGGCATAAAAGGCGCCTTCCGTGCTCAGGCATTTGAAGCCGGGGATCTGGTTCAATCCGTCGACGATGATATGGCGGCGACGGTCATATTCTTCCAGAAAATACTGAACATCATCCTGCGGTCCGGTGATTGCAGCGATTGCGGCTTCTTGGATGAATGGAGGTACGCAGAATCCGACACCTTCTCTGAACTCGGCCATGCGATCGATGGCTTCATGATTGCCTACGACGTAGCCGATCCGCCAACCCGTCATCGCATAGGTTTTGGATAAGCTGTTCACCACGAAATGATTTTCTTTTGCGCCGGGTATCTGGAACAGGCTGAAATGTTTTTTTTCGTCATAAATAAGACTTTCATAGACTTCATCCGACAGAATCGCAACCTGATGGCGATCGGCCAAGGCCACGATAGCCTCCATATCGCTCTGATCGAGAATAGAACCCATCGGATTGTTCGGGGTATTCAAAATGATCAAACGCGTTTTGTTGGTGAGGACGTGTTCGATGTCTGTAGCCTGCATCTTGAATGAATTTTCTTCGTATACGGGTACCGGGACCACTTTAGCACCCAACAGCATGATCTGGCCGAGATAATTCGGATAGCTCGGATCGGCGATGATCACCTCATCGCCTGGATTCAGGATTGACATCATCACATGCAGGATACCTTCCGTTCCGCCGAAAGTTGCCATGACTTCATTCGGTTTGAAGGGGACACCGGTCTGATCCGTATATTTTTTTGCTACGGCTTGCTGGAAGGAAAGCTCGCCGACATTCGGTCCGTAGTGGGTGTGATTTGCGGCAATCGCATCCTGTGCGGCTTTTTTGATGGCTTCCGGTGTTTCGAAATTCGGTTCCCCCATCGTCAGCATCAGCGTGTCATCGAATTGGGCGGCTAATTTTGCCATTTTTCGGATGCTGGATGCAGGATAGTTTTTGGATAGTTCAGACCAATGGTACATATAGGTTTGCTCCCTTTATTCGATTTTTCTTCTATTTTATCAGATATACTCTGACTATCCTAGTGTCGGTAGGGGAGGGCGTGCACATGAGAGTGCTGAAAGAAGCAAAAGATAATTTTTTGAAAAAATACTTGCAGTCTGATTGTTTTGGTATAATCAAGTGATAGCTATAGAAAGCAGAACGACTTTACATTTTCCATAACGGTATGATCCGCCTTATCGTTCAATGTACTGATAGGGGTAAAAGTCAGATTTTGTAATAATAATTTAGGAGTACAAAGATGTCAGAACAGGAGATTTATTTATTGTTGACGGATACAGGGTCTATTTTGACGCGGACCATCAAACTGTTTACGAGGAAAAAATACAATCACATATCCTTGGCGTTTGATGCAGTGTTGGAGGATACCTTCAGTTTCGGCAGGAAAAAAGCCAACAATCCTTTTATAGGAGGCTTCATACACGAAGATGTGACATCCGATTTCTACAGCCGTGCAAAATGTGCGGTGTATGCGTTGACGGTTTCAGAGGAACAGGCGAAGGTAATGAGGGCGTATGTTTCTTCATTCGAAAAGGACAAAGAAAAGTATCGTTATAACCTTTTAGGCCTAGTGCCTGCTCTGTTCAATAAAGAGTGGGAAAGGAAAAATTATTATTTCTGTTCTCATTTTGTGTCATCTGTATTAGTTAAAGGAGGCGTGATGCAGTCCAATAAGCCCATGACACTGATGAGGCCGATGGACGTTTTGGAAGCTTTGCCCTGCATACCCATTTATGAAGGGGTTCTTAGTCAATTCAATGAGCTATCCATGGCTGCGGACCAGCAAGAGTTGGTATCTGAAATGAAAATGACCCTCGATCCGGACACTGCGGAACTTTACTTTCCGGAAAACTTCTCTCCGGTTCCTCTCTTTCGGTAACACGATGCAGGGAGAAAAGTGGCAGGAATATGAAAGGAAAATAAAATCATTGACTTATTTCTAATTTGGATTTAATATTTAGAGAAAGATAATGGAAGGAGTTGCAGTATGATGAGAAGAATGAACGTGCACCGTACAACAGATTGCCATGCTGTAAACACTTTATTAGTCATTATTATGCCCTAGGATTCAAACTATTCAATTAGTTGAGTCCTATTCTTAGTGAATCAGGGCTCGACGTAAGCTGGAGCCCTACATCACATGAGGGCTTCTTTTTTATAAATATACGGAAAAAAGGGGAGACAGCAATGCGTAGTGATAAAATCAAAAAGGGAATAGATAAGGCGCCACATCGTTCCTTGTTGCGAGCGACCGGACAAATCAGGGAAGAAGGAGACATGGACAAACCGTTCATAGCTGTCTGCAATTCCTATACAGATATCGTGCCTGGTCACGTGCATTTAAGAGAATTAGGCGATATCGCCAAAGAAGCGATCCGTGAAGCCGGCGGGATTCCTTTTGAGTTCAACACGATTGGTGTTGATGACGGAATCGCGATGGGACACATCGGGATGCGTTATTCATTGCCGTCACGCGAAATCATTGCTGATGCCGCTGAAACGGTCATCAACGCACACTGGTTCGACGGTGTCTTCTACATCCCAAACTGCGATAAAATTACACCGGGTATGCTGTTGGCTGCTGTCCGTACCAATGTTCCAGCAATTTTCTGCTCAGGCGGCCCGATGAAGGCAGGTCTTTCCGCTACCGGACAGGCTCTGACATTGTCATCCATGTTTGAAGCGGTCGGAACTTTTAAAGAAGGCAAAATGACAGAAGAAGAGTTTTTCGATATGGAAGCCAATGCTTGTCCAACATGCGGTTCTTGTGCGGGTATGTTCACCGCCAACTCGATGAACTGTTTGATGGAAGTATTGGGATTGGCATTGCCATACAACGGTACTGCTTTGGCAGTCAGTGACGAGAGAAGAGAACTGATCCGCGAAGCGGCTTTCAAATTGATGGACTTAGTCAAAAAAGACATCAAACCGCGTGACATCATCACTGCTGAAGCAATCGATGATGCCTTCGCCTTGGATATGGCGATGGGTGGTTCGACGAATACAGTGCTGCATACATTGGCTTTGGCGAAAGAAGCCGGAATCGACTATGACATGAACCGCATCAACGAAATTGCGGAAACAACTCCGTACCTGTCAAAAATCGCACCATCATCTGCTTTCTCCATGCATGATGTGCATGAAGCAGGCGGTGTCCCTGCAATCATGAATGAATTGATCAAACACGGCAACTTGCATCCGGATCGTATCACTGTCACCAGCAAGACGATCCGCGAAAATGTCGCAGGACACGAAATCAAGAACGAAGAAGTCATCCATAAATACGAAAATGCCTATTCTCCGGTCGGTGGGTTGTCCATCCTGAACGGTAATATCGCTCCTTTCGGCGGCGTCATCAAAGTCGGCGGCGTGGATGCAGACATCAAAAAATTCGTCGGAAAAGCGATCTGCTTCAGTAGCCATGATGAAGCGGTGGAAGCAATCGACAACCGCACCGTTAAAAAAGGCCATGTTGTCGTCATCCGCTATGAAGGACCTAAAGGTGGACCCGGAATGCCGGAAATGCTGGCACCGACATCTTCCATCGTAGGACGCGGCTTAGGCCGTGATGTTGCACTGATCACGGATGGCCGTTTCTCAGGTGCCACTCGCGGTATCGCAATCGGACACATCTCTCCGGAAGCAGCTTCAGGCGGCCCGATCGGCTTGATTGAAGACGGGGATGAAATCGTCATTGATCTTGAGCACCGTACGATCAACGTAAGCGTTGCTGACGAAGTACTTGAAGAAAGAAAGAAAAAGCAAACACGCTTTGTATCGAAAGTGAAGACAGGTTGGTTGGCACGTTACGCCGCTTTGGTTACATCAGCCAATACCGGTGGCGTTCTGAAGACACCGGAAGAGATCTTTGCAGAATACGAATAAAAAGAAGGTGAGCTGTCTCAAAATTGGAGATAGCTCACCTTCTTTTTGCGTACGCAATGCTGCTGAGTGATTACTCTTCGTCACGGCCTAAAGCGACTTGCATCTCTGCAACTGTTTTTCTGTCCAAGTTGAAGATGAACTTGAAGCAGATGAAGATGATAATGTAACCGATCAACGGGAATAGAACAGCCATATCGCGTATGGCCAACGCGTTTTCTGAGGTCCAGGTGAAGGCATCTTTCACATCCAGTGTCGGAATCAAGATAGCAATGGCTGCAGGAATGAACGACTGGCCGAAGCCCTGTGCGATCTTACGCAGCATAGAGTAAGTTGCGTACACAGAACCTTCATTTCGGATGCCGGTCTTCCATTCTTGGTAGTCGATTGCATCCGCAACCATCCCCCAAGTGTAGATCGCCAAACCGAAGGCGAAGCTGTTTGCGATGATCTGCATCGTGATCCAAAGAATCGGATTTTTGATTTCGACCAGATAAAGAAAAGCATAAACAGCGATGGCTCCCAGTAATGGCCAAGTCGACAATTCTTTTTTCCCCAGTTTGCCTACCAAAGATCCACCGAGAGCTGTACCAACGAATAGTGGAATAATTTGAGTCAGGATGGCGTAAGAACTCAAGGTTCCGTCTCGGAAGTACATCTGATAAGTCAATTGTTGCAATTGGTTACCGCCCATTATGAACAGGATCTGAGCGATGGAGGCAAGAGAAATACCCAAAATCGCACGATTGCGGAAAAAGTCTTTTAATGTTATGAAATAATTGAATTTAACCTTTTCGCCTTCACTTTCTGTGTGCTGGATACGTTCCTCCGTATTCAGATAAAGTAACGCAAAGGCAACAATCGAAATGATGCTCAGGATGATAGCGATCGGAAACATTCTTTCGCCTCGAAAGATACTGGCTGTCTGACCATTTTTCGTGACTTGTTCATAGGTGAACAAAGGAATCAGGATTCCTAGTGGAACGCCGGCGATGATGTATCCCCACGAACGCGCGTTGGATAAAGCAGCCCGTTGGGAAGGCTTGGAAGTCATGACGGAACTCAAAGCGCCGTAAGGTACGTTAACGACTGTATAGGTCAAATCCCATAAGATATACCCACCGATACACAAGCCGAGTTTTGCGGCATAAGACCAATCAGCCGCATCTATGAAGATGACCGTTGCTGCCAGTGCAAGGAATGGAGAGCCTCGCAGAATCCATTGTTTGAATTTTTCACCCTTTTTATCTGCGCCCATCCGATCAACGATAGCGCCGATAATCGGATCGTTGATGCCATCAAAAATCTTCGTAATCAGAATGATGATGGAGTAGTGAGCCAATGAAATCCCGATATACTGTGTGTAGAAAATGAACATATAGCTGGAAATTAACGTGAAACTCATGTTGCAACCGAAGTCGCCCATAAAATATCCGAGTATATCACGGAATCCGAATGGACGTTTGGCTGTGTGGATTATATGATTCTTAGCCATTTTTAGAAGATACCTCCCATAAAAAAATTAATATTTTGAACATAAGGACGAAAATAATAGCGCGAGTGATGTATCAGGATGTAAGACTGCTTTTCGTAATCTGATATTAGTATATTCAGAAAACGTATACAAGTCAAAGGAGTGGAGTAAAAATAAAAAAAATGTTTGATTTAGTGAAATGTAAACAAATATGAAACGAATTTTTATTTTTTTGAGATTTATTCAGGGGATTGTTTCGATTCAGTGTGGAAACGGAAACATTTTACAAATAATTCCGCTCAAGGGGGTTATCAGGCTATATTTTTTTTGCTATAATATCACAATGTGAAACGTTTACCCGTTTGGTGAATGAAAATGTATTTTTTTGATCTAAAGCGTATAAAAATGAATGATTATCCAAATAATTCAAGAAATGTAAGACTAAAAACGGAAAAGGATGAGCAAAATAATGGTACAAAAAGAAGCAGTAAACACAAGTCCAAAAGTACAATCAATTGACCGCGCTTTGGCTATTTTGGAAACGTTGGCAGACTATCCTAGTCTAAGTCTGATGGAATTGAGCGAAAAAGTCCATCTGCACAAGGCAACGACGCATCGCTTGGTGAATTCCTTAATGGAAAACGGCTATATCGATCGCAACCCTGATACGAAACAGTATCGCATTTCCTTGAAGATGTTCCATCTCGGAAACAAGCGTGTCCACAACATCGACTTCTTGAATGTCGCTAAAAGCATGATCCGCCAATTGTCGGATGATACGAGGCAGACTGTGCATCTAGTTGTGGAGGACAATGATGAAGTGCTGTATATCGATAAATATGGTGAATCCCGCGGTGTACGGATGCAATCAAAGATCGGTACAAAAGCGCCGCTTTATTGCACCGCTGTCGGGAAAGCGCTCTTGAGCACCCGTCAAAACGCTGCCGTCCGAGAATATTGGGACAGTATCGTTCCGGAACAAAAAACCGGGCGTACGATTACCACTTACGAAGATCTCATCAGTGAACTGGATGAAATCAGAAGGAATGGTTATGCCCTCGATGATGAGGAGTTTGAAGAGGGAATCGTCTGTATCGCTGCAGCCTTTTCGAGCGCTAGGGAAGTTGCTGCAGGTGCAATCAGCATATCCTTGCCCTTGTCTGACATGGTTGATAAAGAATTCTATACAGGAAAAATTTTGGAATATTCCACAAAAATTTCACAGTTGCTCGGTCACTTTTGATCTTTTCCGATCTCAAGCCGATATAGCGGAACTCCCCACGAAACGCATGATAAATGCGGTTTATGGGGAGTTTTTTTTGTCAGACTCTCTTTCTTTTGGAGGTATTCAACAGTATGCCACAAATTTTTCACAATTTATCATTCATTTTTATATTTCTGATGGAATTTCGTTGACATAAAAGATGGTAAATTCTATAATGAACTCGAGTTATGATACTGAGTTCCACAATGCGAAACCATGAATGGAGGATGACAAATGAGCGTCAAGAGAGATACCCTGGCTCAATTACAAGAAAATTACCTGTTTGCAGTAGTGCGCGGAGCTTCCGAGGAAGCAGGTTATGAGATTTCAAAAGCAGCTTATCAAGGAGGCATCAAGAACATCGAGGTGACTTTTTCGACACCTGGTGCTGAGAACGTTATGCGTAAACTGTCCGATGAATTCGCAGGTACAGATATGGTTGTAGGTGCAGGTACAGTTTTGGATGAAGTCGCTGCAAGAATTTCGATCATGAACGGAGCAAAATTTATCGTAAGCCCTTCCTTCAATGAAAAGATTTCAAGAATGTGCAACCTATACACTGTTCCATACTTGCCTGGATGCGGTTCTGTAACAGAAATTCAGATGGCTTTGGAAACTGGCTGCGAAGTAGTGAAGCTGTTCCCGGGTGGTTTGTTGGGTCCTGGATTCATCAAAGACGTTCATGGTCCTATTCCTTGGGTTGACGTGATGCCTTCAGGTGGCGTAAGCATTGAAAACATGGACAAATGGATTGCAAACGGAGCTTGGTCAGTCGGTGTCGGCAGTGCCTTGACACGAAACCTAAAAGAAGGCGGCTATGCCAGTGTAACAGCTGCAGCTAAAGAATTTGCTGATCGTTTGGCAGAAATCAAAGCGCAATAATCAATAATATTCAAAATAAAGCTCGGAAGGGGATTTCTTCACATGTCATTTATTCATGACGACTTTATGTTACAGTCCGAAACAGCCAAAAAACTTTATCACGAGTATGCGGAAAACATGCCCATCTTCGATTACCACTGCCATTTGGTCCCACAGCAGATCGCTGAAGATTATGAATTCGAAAACATTACCGAACTATGGTTGGGCGGAGATCATTATAAATGGCGCGCGATGCGTGCAATGGGAATTCCGGAAGAAAAGATCACCGGTAGTGCTTCCCCTGAAGAAAAATTTGAAGCTTGGGCCTACACTGCTGAAAATGCGGTAGGGAACCCGTTGTTCCACTGGACAGCCTTGGAATTGAAAAAGTATTTCCATATAGAAGAAACACTTACCAGCGCAAACTGGAAGGAAATTTATGCGGAATGCAACCGCGTGTTGAAGGCAGAAAAACTTACAGCGCGTCAATTGATCAAAAATTCCAACGTCACCTTCATTTGTACGACAGACAACCCTACGGATACGTTGGAGTGGCACAAGGCAATCGCTGAAGACGAGACATTTGATGTAGCAGTCGTTCCTGGTTTCCGTCCGGATGAAGCTTTCGCTATCCAAGACGCAGCCAAGTTTGCTGGGTTCATCGGAAAAATGCAAGAGGCGACCGGCAAGGAAATGACGACATTCGCTGAGTTGCTGGAAGGAATGGAAGAGCGGATCCAATATTTTGCGGATCATGGTTCGAACGTTTCCGACCACGGCCTGTCCCAAATCTACTATGCTGAAGCCACGGATGAAGAAATTGAAGCCATCTACGCCAAAGCGATCGCTGGTGACAGCATTTCTGAAGCGGAATACGCAAAATACCAAACACGCTTGTTGGTGGAACTGGGCAAAATCTATGCGGCCAAAGACTTCGTGATGCAATTGCACTTCGGCGCTATCCGCAACAACAACAAACGCATGTTTGCTAAATTAGGCGCGGATGCCGGCTTCGATTCCATCCAGGATCAACCGAACGTATCCTATGCTTTGAACAATCTGCTTGGTGCAATGGACTTGACGAATGAATTGCCTAAATTCATCGCTTATAACCTTGATCCTACTTATTTCGACTTGGTGGGAACGGCAATCACGAACTTCCAAGCGAATGATAAAGGCATCAAGAGCAAAGTTCAGATGGGTTCCGGTTGGTGGTTCAACGACACCAAGTACGGCATGCTGAAACAATTGAAATCCTTATCTGAAGCAGGTCTGTTGATGAATTTTGTCGGCATGCTGACAGATTCAAGAAGTTTCATCTCCTATACGCGTCATGAGTATTTCCGCCGCATCCTTTGTGATTTCATCGGTGATCTCGTGGAACGTGGAGAAATCCCGAATGATGTCAAGCTATTGGAAAAACTGATCACGAACATCAGCTACAACAATGCTGTAGAATACTTTGATTTTAAAAAATAATAAACAAAAAAAGAAGAGGAAGTGTTTTTGAAATGGAAATGTCATTCAGATGGTACGGTCACGAGGACCCTGTTACTTTGAAAAATATCCGTCAAATTCCAGGCATGAAAGGAATCGTGACTGCAGTCTACGATATCCCGGTTGGTCAACCGTGGCCATTGGAAAGAATCGAAAAATTGAAAGCAGACGTAGAAGCAGAAGGTCTATACATTTCTGTCATTGAATCTGTTCCGGTTCACGAATCCATCAAATTGGGTCGTCCAGATCGTGATCAATACATCAGTGCCTACAAAGAAACCTTAACTAACTTGGGTAAAGCAGGAATTCCGGTTGTATGTTACAATTTCATGCCGATCTTTGACTGGACTCGTTCCAACTTGGCATACGAGTTACCGGATGGTTCAAATGCGTTGATCTTCGATGAAGAAGAAGTAAACAAAATGGACCCACGTACGCTTTCTCTTCCAGGTTGGGACGAAAGTTACAATTCCGAAGAAATGAACGCTTTAATGGATGAATACAAAGAAGTCGACGAAGAAAAACTATGGGAAAACCTGGAGTACTTCATCAAAGCGATCATGCCTACAGCTGAGGCAGCCGGCGTGAAGATGGCGATTCACCCTGATGATCCTCCATACAGCATCTTCGGATTGCCGCGCATCATCACAGGCGGAGAAGCCTTGAACCGTTTCATCAAATTGTACGACAGCGAATACAACGGCGTTACATTATGCGTAGGTTCATTCGCTTCAGATCCAAAGAACGATGCGGTAGCAATCTTGAAAGATATGTTGGCTAAAAAACGTGTGAACTTCGTGCATGCACGTAACGTGAAATTAGTCGGCGGACGTTCATTCGAAGAATCTGCTCACTTGTCGGAAATGGGATCCATCGATATGTATGAAGTAGTAAAAGCGTGTGTTGAAGGCGGCTTTGAAGGCGCAATCCGTCCGGACCATGGCCGTATGATCTGGGGCGAAACCGGTAAACCAGGTTATGGTTTGTATGACCGTGCGTTAGGCGCAACTTACCTGAATGGTTTGGAAGAAGCAGTTAAGAAAAACTTGAAAGCTCAACAATAACAATAACAATAACAATAAGAAAGAAGGAAAATCACCATGACAAGTCCATTCGTTCATGATTTTACCGATAAAGTAGTAGTAGTAACAGGTGCTGGCGGCGTTTTATGCTCTTATTTCGCGAAAGAGTTCGCTAGAGCAGGCGCTAAAGTAGCTCTTTTGGACTTAAACTTGGATAACGCACAAGGCTATGCTGATGAAATTGTTGCTGAAGGTGGCATCGCTAAAGCGTTCAAAGCCAACGTATTGGAATTGCCAAGTCTGCAAGCAGCTAAAGAAGCTGTCGTAGCCGAATTAGGTGAAGTGGATATCTTGGTCAACGGAGCAGGCGGCAACAATCCGCGCGCAACAACCGACAACGAGTACCATGAAACTGATTTGCCTGAAGGAACAAAAACATTCTTCGACTTGGAACAAAGCGGTATCGAGTTCGTCTTCAACTTGAACTTCTTGGGTACAGTATTGCCTACACAAGTTTTTGCTAAAGACATGGTTGGCCGTCCAGGCGCTAACATCATCAACATCTCAAGCATGAACGGTTTCACACCATTGACAAAAATCGTTGCTTACTCAGGCGCAAAAGCTGCTATCTCCAACTTGACTGAATGGTTGGCTGTTCACTTTGCTCACGTAGGTATCCGTGTCAATGCGATCGCTCCTGGTTTCTTGGTTTCAAAACAGAATCAAGCGCTATTGTTCAATGAAGATGGCACACCAACTCCTCGTACAGGTAAAATCCTGAACGGCACACCAATGGGCCGTTTCGGCGAACCGAATGAATTGATCGGCGGCTTGCTGTTCTTGGCTGACGATAAAGCTGCAAGCTTTGTGAACGGCGTAGTATTGCCGATCGATGGCGGCTTCAACGCATATTCAGGCGTATAAGTTTAGGCAATTGAATAGGGCAGATAGAACGAAATGTGTTGCACAGTTCTTCTCTATCTGTCCTTTTTTTGATATCAAGTTAGGAGAGAAAAAATATGTCTACACACCCAACACAATTTACGAAACAAAAACAATTCTTAGTCTGCGTCGATTCCGACGGTTGCGCTATGGATACGATGAACGTGAAGCATGAACGTTTCTTCGGTCCTTTGGCAGCGGATGAGTATGGCATCAAAGATCGCGAAACTTTCTTGGCTGACTGGAACCGCATCAACCTGTTTTCAAGCACACGCGGCATCAATCGCTTCAAAGCATTGGTTTTGACGTTGATAGAAGCACAGGAAAAAGGCGAAGATATCGGTGATATTTCGGCACTGACCGATTGGGCAAACAATGCGCCATCGTTATCGAATGCATCCCTTGAAGCGGAAATCGCAAAAGCGTCTTCTGCCGATCTGGAAAAAGCTTTGGTATGGAGCAAGAAAGTCAATGAAGGCATCGAAACCGAATTGGCTGGAGAAGACAAGCCGTTCCCTGGCGTTCTCGAAGGACTGACAAAAATCCATGGCTTGACGGATGTCGCAATCGTAAGTTCTGCCAACAGCGAAGCTTTGAACAGCGAATGGAACAGACACAATCTGATGCCGCAAGTTGACGTAGTTTACGGACAAGAAGTCGGCAGCAAAGCGGATGCAATCGCTGATTTGTTGACGAAAGGTTATGCAGCGGACGAAATTTTGATGGTCGGCGACGCACCTGGCGATGAACAAGCGGCAGCGGTAAATGGCGTATTCTATTATCCGATCCTCTTCGGCAAAGAAGAGTTCTCTTGGGAACGTCTGAGCAATGAAGCGATCGGAAAATTCCTGAACAAAGAATATGCGGGAGAATACCAAGCAAAAGTTCTTGGAGAATTCCATGCTTTATTGGCTCAATTCGATTAATCTATATTCCAAAAATTACGTTAGCAGGAGGAAAAACAGTGCCAAAATTAGTTGATTTAAAAGCAAAACCATATAATCTGAGCGACAAACAGGTCGCTTGGGTAAACGAAACGATCGCCGGCATGACCGATGAGGAAAAAGTAGGGCAATTGTTCACGAACCTTTTCTTCTTCGGAAATGATGCCTTCTCAGGAAATGACTTCACCAACCAGGAAATCGTTGAAAAATTCCACATCGGTGGCGCACGCTATCACGGCAATTCGAAAGAAGATATCCAAGATCTATTGAACGACCTGCAATCCATGTCCAAGATTCCTCTGTTGGTGGCTGCGAACTGCGATTCAGGCGGAAACGGCGCTTGCAGTGAAGGCACATACATCGCTTCCGGTGCCCAGGCTGAAGCTGCAGGCGACCTTCAGGTTTCTTACCATGCCGGATTGGTTTCCGCGCGTGAAGAAAAAGCTTTAGGCGTCAACGTCAACTTTGACCCATGTGTGGACATCCTTTACAATTGGAGAAACACAATCGTCAATACGCGTGCTTACGGCACGGATGCTGAAACTGTCATCAAGTACACAAATGCTTATTTGGACGGATTGACTGCGGAGAACGGCGAAAACATGGAAGATGGCGTGATCCAGTGCATCAAACACTTCCCTGGCGATGGAACCGAAGAACGCGACCAACATTTGGTTTTGGGAGTGAATGAATTAAGTCCTGAAGAATGGCGCGCTTCATTCGGTAAAGTGTACCAAAATCATATCGATCGCGGCGTTGAAATGATCATGGCAGGACACATTGCTGTCCCTGCTTTGCAAAAAGAATTGAACTCTGCTTTGGAAGACAAAGATATCATGCCTGCAACATTGGCTGAAGAATTGATCCAAGATGCATTGAAGACTGAACTAGGCTTCAACGGCTTGGTCATCACGGATGCAACGCACATGTTGGGTATGACGTCCGCTATGCGCCGTGAAGATTACGTTCCGAAATCGATCGCTGCCGGCTGCGATATGTTCCTGTTCTTCAACAACATCGAAGAGGACTTCGGCTTCATGCTGAAAGGTTACCAAAACGGCGTCATCATGGAAGAACGTTTGACTGATGCTTTGCGTCGTATCTTGGGCTTGAAAGCTAAATTGCACTTGCCTGAAAAACAAGCAAACGGTACTCTGTTGCGCACGCGTGAAGATTTGAACGTCATCGGCTGTGAAGAACATCTGCAATGGAGAGCGGAAGCTGCTGATAAAGGGATCTCTTTAATCAAAGATACCCAAAACAACTTGCCGATCAATCCAGTCGACCACAAACGCATCCGTCTTTACATGCTGGAAGGCGAAAAAGGCGGCATCACGGATAACGGTTCGAAAGCGCAACAACTGTTCGTGGATGAACTGACGAAACGTGGCTATGAAGTGACTGTAAATGAACGCGGCTCTCGTGTTAAAGGCGCAACTTTGAAATACCGTGACGAAGTTGACTTCGCTTTGGAAGTTGCTGACATCGCTGGCTACGGAGCACAAAATAACTACCGTATCCAATGGAGCACTGCCATGGCAAATGAAGTTCCTTGGTTTGTTTGGGAAGTTCCGCATGCCTTCGTATCATTGAACTTCACGACACACCTGCATGATGCGACTATGGTGAAGACATTCGTCAATGCTTACCACAACAATGAAGAAACCATCAAACAAGTCATTGATAAACTGGAAGGCAAATCCGAATTCAAAGGCGGCCACAACGACCTCGTTTGGACCGACAAATGGCAAGCCAAATTATAAAAGGATACGATGAATCCCGGGTAGAAACCGAGCACTAAGAGGACAAACACAAAGCGGACGCTTTTTGTCCGTGTGTGGTTGTCAGCTTAGGCACAGGTTTCTGGGATTCAGAGTTCAACTATAATCAGTGTGTGATGAATCCTGAGCTCAGAGTTTGAGTACTAACGAGGTTCAGGACCAAACAGCCTGGTCTTGGCTGAGTGGGCCTGAACAGCGTTAGGCGGAGAACTCTAGGATTCAGAACCGTTCTAAAACAGAGTGTGATGATTCGCGTTTAGATACCCGGACGTTGGAGCACCCAGCGTAGTGAACCTCTTTTGTTCACTACGCTGGGTGTGAAACGGGAGCGGTATCTACGAATCAGAACTCAACTACTAGGATACGATGAATTGCGTTTAGAGGGTGAGCATTAAGGGGACATTACGAGAACGGCCGCTTTTTGGCCGTGACGTAATGTCAACTTAGGCGGAACCCTCTGCAATTCAGAGTTCAACTAAAAAGTGTGTGATGAATCCTGAGCTCAGAGTTTAAGCATCTGAATCGTGACCATTGAAGCAATGTACCATTTTGTTCACAAATCACCCAAAACACTGTTGTACCAAGTAAATTCGAGAAAATTTTTCTCGACTTTGTTTTTTTGAATAACAAAAAGCACTCTTGGTCAATGATTTAAATAATCTAAGCATTCCAGGACATTGAATTGTAAACGCTGTTATTTTATACTTTGAAGTGTCAAAGAGAGGGAGGTGACACGTATCGTTGAAAAATTGTTGATCGGATACCACGTCAAAGGACAAGCATATGCCCTTGACTTCCATACACATCCGCAATATGAAATATTCTTGTTCCATGGCGGAAATTGTCGGTTCCTGGTCGGTAATAAAATCTATTATCTTCAGCCTGGCGACTTGCTGATGATGGATGGGATGACGGTTCACCGTGCCTACGTAATTGGAGACAAGGATGCCTATGAACGCAGTATCGTCCATTTCGATGCCGACTGGATCACCCCTTTACTGAATGATCTGAACATTGACTATTTGTTGCGTTTCTTTACTGAAAATCGTAACGGCCTCATTCGGACTTTCCGAAAGAAGAATGAACTCCTTTTAGAAAATGCTATCCGGGAAATGAATCATTTGCAGCAGTTGGATCAATCCTATGCAAATGAAGCGAAACGCAAACTGGCTTTAGTCCAGTTGCTTCTGATGATAGATTCTTCAACGGATAAGATCGTAGAAAAAGGACAGGCTTATGTCGATGAAAAGACACAGATAGCCGAAAAGGTTTCGGAATATATTTTTAAGCATTACCGGGACTCGTTCAACATCGATGATATCGCCTCTGCCCTTAATTTGAGCAAATCCTATTTGTCGCATGCTTTCAAAGAAATCACAGGAAATACGATCATGGCTTATGCGATGGGATACCGGTTATCCCAAGCGTGCACGGCACTATTGATGGAACCAACCAAATCGATCAAAATGATTTCCGGCGAATGCGGTTTTGAAAGCGATGCCCATTTCAGCAGATATTTTAAACAGAACATCGGCACTACACCCAGTAATTACAGGAAAAATAATAGAATCAGCATACAAAAAGGAGAATGATGAAAATGACAGAAAAAGTGAAATTAGGAATTATTGGTTATGGTGCAGAAGGCGGTATGTACGCAGGGTTCTTCAAGAACAACGATGAGCGCCTGAACGATAATATCGAGTTGGCGGCGATCTGCGACAACGATCCTGCTAAAAAAGCGAAAGTCGCTGAAGACTTCCCTGGACTGCCTTTCTTCGACAATTACCTGGATCTTTTGGAATCCGGTATTGTAAACGCAATCGTAACGACTGTTCCGCACTATGACCACTGCGTGATGGGGATCGCTGCACTTGAACGCGGCATCCACTTATTGGGAGAGAAGCCGGCGGGTGTTTATACGAAAGATGTGGAGCGTTTGATCGAAACATCGAAAAAACACCCAGAAACTACTTTTGCGATTTTCTTCAATCAACGTACAAACCCACTTTACCGCAGAGTAAAACAATTGATGGATGAAAAAGCGATCGGCGACTTGCAGCGTGCTACTTGGATCATCACAACTTGGTGGAGACCGCAAGGCTACTACAATCAAAGCGCATGGCGTGCAACCTGGGGCGGAGAAGGCGGCGGCGTTCTTGTGAACCAAGCTCCTCACCAATTGGACCTGCTGCAATGGATCTGCGGAAAGCCTGAAAAAGTCTACGCGAAACTGCAATATGGCGCAGGCCGTAACATCGTTGTTGAAAATGAAGTGAATGCACTCTTGGACTTCGGCAACGGCGCTACCGGTTCATTCATCACTTGCACAAACGATATCGTCGGCACGGACCGCTTCGAAATCTTTGGGACGAAAGGGAAAATCATCGTTGAAGATTCGAAAAAACTGATTGTGAAACAATTGACTGCTCCGGAAGCTGAACTGTCCGAAAATATGGATATGCAGGATGTCATGAGACTCTTCATGGGACAGGTCAACATGGAGGACTACGTAAAGGTCACTGAAGAAGAATTTGTGACGCCTCAAGGACTGCAACACATTTCTGTGTTGAATAATTTTGCAGATCATATCGTAAACGGGGAGCCTTTGTTGGCCAATGGCGAAGAAGGCATCAACGGGGTGACCTTGGCGAATGCGATGCACTTGTCCTCTTGGTTGGATAAAGAAGTGGATTACAATGTGGATGGCGACCTGTATTTGGCTGAATTGAACAAACGCATCGCTGAAGAAGGAAAATTCGAACAAAAAAAATAAGAAAGTGACGTGATCAGGGATGTTAAGAGCGGCAATAATCGGATTAGGAGATGTATCGCCTGTCCACAAATATGCTATCGACGCCAGTGACAACGGTGAATTGGTTGCGGTTTGCGACGTAAATGAAGCCTTGAAGACCAAATATCCTGATATGCCTTTTTATACAGACGTAGAAACGATATTGGAAAAAGAGGATTTGGATGTTGTACATATCTGCTTGCCGCACTATCTGCATTATCCGGTCACGAAACTCTGTGTTGAAAAAGGCGTGCACGTTTTCCAGGAAAAACCTTTGGCTTTGGATTATGAGGAAGGCTTGAAGACGCTCGCTTTGGCAGAGGAAAGCAGCAAGAAAATCGGCGTGTGTTTCCAAAATCGTTACAACGAAACGATTTTGGAACTCAAAAGATTACTCGCGGACGAAAACGTCGGAGCTGTGACGGGGGTAAAAGGCTTGGTGGCATGGCATCGGCCTGAAACCTACTACACCATCAAACCATGGCGCGGTCAGATGGAATTTGCCGGCGGTGGATCCATCATCAACCAAGCCATCCATACGCTTGATCTGATGCAGGTTTTGGGCGGGGAAATCGACCGTTGCAAAGCCAGTCTGTCCAACATCACGGACTATGACATCGAGGTCGAGGATACTGCCGTCGCGAATTTCACCTTCAAGAACGGCGCGCGCGGATTTTACATGTCGACCAATGCCTATGTCGAGAATTCCAGCGTAGAATTGCAGGTCATTACCGAAAAGGCAAAATTCACGATCAAGGATAACTGTCTTTACCGCACGAATAGTTCGGGTGAAAAAGAACTGCATCTGCAGGACACACCGATTGAAGGAACAAAATTTTATTACGGACCAAGTCATTCTGCACTGATCCAGCGTTTCTACAATGCAATCGAAGCAGACTCGGATGACTATGTGACGGTCCGTGATGCTTTACCGGCGATGCTGATGATCGATGCAATGAAATTGTCATCAAAAGAAAAACGTACAATCGAAATGGAGGAAATCATAAATGGCTAAAGTTAAGATAGGTGTACAAGCGTCAACGGTCAAAAAGAGTTTTGAAGAAGTAGGACCTTATGAAACACTGAAGAAACTGCACGAAATCGGCTACAATTCGATTGAAATTTCGCAAGTGGCGACAACGCCTGAGAACATTGCTGAAATTCAAAAAGCGACCGCTGATTTCGGCATGGAAGTAGCTTCCATGAGTGCCTCCTTGAAACCGCAAGTAAAAGACGGCGAATCTTTGATGACACACTATGATAAAATCGTAGCGGACTGCAAAGCCGTGGGAACGGACCTGTTACGTATCGGCATGTTACCGATCGACGCGATGGCCAGTCTGGATAAAGTGTTGGAATTCTGCCATGACGTCAATGAAGTGACGCAAAAGCTGAAAGAAGACGGAATCACCTTGTATTATCATAACCATCACATCGAATTCCGCAAATATGACGGTAAATTCCTGCTGGACATCATTCGCGAAAAAGCGCCATTGTTGGGCTTTGAGTTGGATGTTCACTGGGTGCAACGTGGTGGTGCAAACCCACTGGAAGTCATCAAAGACTACAAAGGCAAAGTGGAATTGATCCATTTGAAGGACTACCGTATTGCTGAAATCCCACAAGATGGCTTCGATGCTTTATATAGTGGGGATCTTGCCAAATTTATGGATTACTTCACAAATACAATCCAATTCGCTGAATTGGGAACAGGCAGCCTACCTTTGAAAGAAATCATCGAGGAAAGCATCTCATCAGGTGCTCGCTACCTATTAGTGGAGCAGGATGACACGTATGGAGTGGATCCGTTCGAAAGCTTGAAAATATCCCGTGAGCACCTATTGGAATTGGGCTACGGAAACCTGTTCTGATAAAAGCGATGAAGAAGTTCGGAGAGGATTCTCTTCGGACTTCTTCCTATAATAATGAAGGAGGTCATACGATTGGGAAATAAAGATGGAATGAATTATGCTCCGAAAGGGAAAATAAACAGAGTAGTGGAACCGGGAGCGTTCAACGTGGGCGTTACGGCACTGGACCACGGACATATCAACGGCATGACGAACGGGTTGATTGAAGCCGGCGCTACAATCAAATATGTCTACGATCCGGATGCGGAAAAGGTAGCGAATTATCTGGAATCATTCCCGGATGTTACCGTTGCGGAGTCTTTGGAACAAATTTTGGAAGATCCGGAAATCCAGTTGGTTGCCGCTGCTGCGGTACCTAACTTGCGCAGTGCGTTGGGAAATCGAGTCATGCGGGCAGGGAAAGACTATTTCACGGACAAGACCGGTTTCACGACACTGGAACAACTCGAAGAGACCAAAAAAGTAGTTGCAGAGACCGGTAAAAAATATTGGGTCTATTTCAGCGAAAGGCTGCATGTGGAAGGTGCTGTATTTGCCGGACAGTTGATCGAAAACGGCAGGATCGGCCGTGTCATCCAAGTGACCGGTTTCGGACCGCATCGATTGGATAAAGAGAAACGTCCGGATTGGTTCTTCAAGAAAGAACAGTACGGCGGCATTTTGGCCGACATCGGCAGCCATCAGATTGAGCAATTCCTTTACTATACGGGAAATACCGATGCCAAAGTGCTGCACAGCAAAGTCGGGAACTACAACAATCCGGATACACCAGAATTGGAGGATTACGGTGATGCCACGCTGATCGGGGACAATGGCGCAACCTTCATCTTCAAAGTGGATTGGTTCACGCCGGACGGACTCGGGACGTGGGGCGATGGCCGCACGTTCATCACCGGAACGGAAGGAACGATCGAAATCCGCAAATACATCAATGTAGCGACGGAGCAGACCGGCGATCACCTCTTCCTGGTGACGAAGGATGGCGAGGAGCATTATTCGTTGGCGGGCGAAGTCGGGTTCCCGTTCTTCGGCGAAATGATTTTGGACTGCATCAACCGCACCGAAAATGCGATGACACAGGAACATATCTTCAAGGCGCAGGAATTATGCCTGAAGGCGCAGGAACAGGCACTGAACATCACTGCTGCTAGTCTATAAAAAAGTTTTCCCTTTCTTTGCTACTGGGTGATCCGGATGGCGAAGGAAGGGTTTTTGTTGGTTTCGGGTTGGATGAGCATGCAACTTGAACTATGGCCGACAGCTTGTTATGATGCGGAAGAAGAGTTATTGAGAATGAGGTGAAAGGATGCAAACATTGATCATCGTCAGCCATCCGACGCTGGCTGATTCGAATCTGCAAAGGTTTCTGTGGGAAAGTCTTCCGGCTGAAGGAGTGACGTGGCATCATCTCGAGTCGGTTTATCCGGATGGACAGGTCGATCGGGAAGCCGAACAACAGCAATTGCTCCAGTATGACCGCATCATCTTCCAATTTCCGTTCTATTGGTACAGCTCGCCAGCTCTATTGAAGCAATGGCAGGATGTCGTTTTGACAGATGACTTTGCCTACGGAACTGACGGAGGCAGGTTGTCGGGAAAAGAATTCGGCCTCGTTTTGGCACTCGGTGTGAATGAACGCGAATACCAAGCCGGAGGTAGGGAAGGCTTCACGATTTCCGAACTGACCCGTCCTTACCAGGCGTTGGCGAAAAAATGCGGCATGGTGTACCTGCCGACGCTCACCGTTTCTAAATTCGATTACCTGAACGACAGCAAGAAGAAAGAGTTGCTGATCGCTTACCAGCAATACCTTACCAAAGACAATGATGCCAGCCTCAAGGCTTCAGAAAACTGGTTCAAACGCCAACTGCAGTCGCTTGGGCAAGCGGGACTTTCCGAAGACGATCAGCAACTGGTGGAGCATCTGCTCGCCGTTTTGGAGGAAAATCGCGAGCAATTGGATGACTTGGCGTGGACGTTGGCACAGATGGAAGACAATCAGCTTGGATAAAGGTAAAGCGAGGGACGAAAATGGAGACTGAAAATTGGGTGCAGGAACAACTGGATCACTTAGTGGCAGCAAGTAAAGATTACCGGCAAAAAGCACTCTTCCAGGAAACGAAGAAGCTTTTCCAAGAGCAATATCAACGGATCGAACAAATGGAGGGCGAATTGGACGGGCGGATCTGGAGCCCGAAAGAGTGGTCGGATTAGATTGCGGCATCGACTTGACCCTGCTTCGACTGTCAGCTCCGGGAAACGGGGGCTTCACCGGAGTTCAGACGATATTCTGAGTTATTCTCCGGCAAGCGTAGCTTCGTCGTAGTTGGGGGTGGAAGTTATCGATGTACTCCGGCGAGTAGAAGTCTGGACGGAGCTGTATACGCATATTCCTATTCGCTCATCCGGTCAGCGGCAGCCGGTTGCTCTCCTCAGGATAAAAAAAGATAGACACTTCCCCGTTTTGGTAGTGTCTATCTTTTTTTTGTTTTTATTTTATTGGCAATTGATAGACGTAATCGTCCATCACGAAGCCGCCTCCGATGGGGGAGACGATGGATTCCGTTCGCACAAAACCGTATTTTTCGTAGAATGCGATCGAACCTTCGTTGTATTTGTTGACGGTGAGCTCCAGAACTTTTTTCTGTTCCTTGATAGCCAAATCGACCATTTTTTGCATGATTTGATAGGCGTAGCCTCGCCCACGGGCTTCCTTCAGCAAATAAAGTTTACTGATGAACAGCTTGTCGTCCTGCAATTGGATAGCCAGGTAACCGGCGGATTGCCCCTCGCTTTTGATGAGGAAATAATCCAATTTTCCTGTTTCGATATCTGCTTCCATATTCGCTTTGGACTGGATGTTCTCCAACATATAGGTTACTTGTTCCGGACCTAGAATCGGCAGATAATACTCCTGCCAGATGGTGTCAGCCAAGCGGGACAGCTCGTTGATCTGGTCCAAGCTTTCGACAGGTTCCAAGCCGAGTGATGTTTCGCGTGGAAAAAGCTGTTGGATCGTCATGTCAAGCCACCAGCTTAACCAAGAAATATTTCTTTTTGCCGCGGCGTACGAGGATAAAGCGGCCTTCAAAGGAATTTTCGGCAGTGATGACGAATGCCAGATCGGTGACTTTCTCGCCGTTGATTGAGATGGCGCCATTTTGGATGTCTTCGCGTGATTGACGGCGTGATGGCTCGATGCCCAGGTCGACCAGCCAACTGACCAATTCTTGTTCCTTCAGATCAGACTCAAAAGTCGGCATATTTTTGAAACCTTCCGCGATTTCGTCGGCAGTCAACTCCTTCACTTCGCCGGTAAACAGGGCTTCGGTGATCTTTAGAGCGTCCTGCAAAGCTTGTTCGCTGTGGACGAAGCGCGTCATTTCGGATGCCAAAACTTTTTGGGCTTCGCGTTTATGCGGCTCTGTTTCCACTTTTTCGGCCAAAGCATCGATTTCTTCCTTTGAAAGGAAAGTGAAGTATTTCAAGTATTTGATGACATCGCGGTCGTCCTGGTTCACCCAGAATTGGTAGAACTCGTAAGGAGTTGTTTTTTTCGGATCCAACCAGACCGCACCGCCGGCAGTCTTGCCGAATTTTGTGCCGTCCGCTTTCAGCATCAATGGAATCGTTAACCCGAAAGCTTTTGCTTCTGTACCTTCTTTTTTGCGGATCAGGTCCAAACCGGCAGTGATGTTGCCCCATTGATCCTGACCGCCAATCTGAAGGTTGACGCCTTCATTCTGGAAAAGGTGCAGGAAGTCCATGGACTGCAGAATCTGGTAAGTGAATTCCGTGAAAGAAATACCGGTATCCAGACGGCTCGCTACGATATCTTTGGCCAACATCGTGTTGATATTGAAGTTCTTGCCGAAGTCGCGCAGGAAATCCAGTAGTGTCAAATCTTTGGTCCAGTCATAGTTGTTGACGAGACGGATGTCAGCCGAACTGTCGGAAAGGAACAGTTTTTTCATTTGAGCGGTCAAAGCATTTGCATTCTCAACGACTTGATCCATCGATTGCAGAACCCGTTCCTCGCTCTTTCCGCTTGGGTCGCCGATCGATCCGGTCGCGCCGCCGATCAGGATGACGGGTCTGTGTCCTGCCAATTGGAATCTCTTCAATACGATGAAAGGGATCAGATGTCCGATATGCAGGCTGTCGCCGGTCGGATCGACGCCGCAGTAAAGGCCGATCTGCTCATCCTCCGTTAATTTGCGTAAGCCTTCCGCGTCTGTTTGTTGATTGATGGCACCGCGCCACTCTAACTCGTCGATGATATTCATGTGCTTCATTCCTTTTCTCATAAATTTATATGCAAAAAAATCCCTGTCCAGACAAGAAAATTCTTGTTTGAACAGGGACGATAGTTACCGTGTTACCACCCAGCTTGCAGAGTCATCCGAATCGGAAAGACTTTGCCACTCTGACATGTATCGTATGCCGGACGCTTATGCGCATAAGAAAGCTCCAAAGTGTAATTCGAATCCAGGCTTGCATCAGCTTCCACCAACCGCTGACTCTCTATAGGACAAAATCCCGATTCTACTGTCTTTTTCATCGCTTTTTATTGTATTGGTTAATTGCCGTAAGTATAGCGCAGCAAAACTTCAGATGTCAACCGTGACAATAAAAAAAGCAATGTTACATAAATGTTACAAAGTGGGGAAAGGCAGGAAATATTACTGATTACGCGGATTCAGATACATTAGGCCCGCCGTTTTACAGAAATATTACAGTTAGGATACAACTTGTCGAAACCGGGTTAAACGAAAAAAAACTATGTTATGATTCATTATGTTGATGAATCTTAAGAAAAACTATAAAAAGTTAAAAGATATATAAGAATTATAACTAACGACAATCGAATGTAAGTGGAGGAATTAGACTTGAAGAAGAAATTAGTGGCTATCGCATTAGCAGGTACGATCCTTGCAACAAGTATAGTAACGCCTTTTACAGCTCAAGCAGATGAAATCTTAACAAAAATCCAACAGCAAGAAACTAAAATTTCTGAATTGGACAGCAAACAAAGCACGGCAGAAGAAAACTTGTCTGCAATCACTGCAGAAGTTGATGCAGCCGAAAAAAGAGCGGAGACTCTTTTGGCAAACCGCGTAAAGACACAAGATGAGATTGTTGCTTTACAAGAAGATATTGCCGAATTGCAAGTTGTCATCGCACAACGCGAAGAACAACTGGATGAGCAAGCAAGATCTGTTCAAGTGAACGGTTCAAACGAAAACTACTTGAATTTTATCGTAGCATCCGAATCTTTCACAGATTTAGTATCCCGCATCGATGTTGTTTCAAAAATGGTATCAGCCAATAAAGAATTGGTTGAGCAGCAAATTGCGGATCAAAAAGCTGTTGAAGATAAGAAAAGTAAAACTGAAGAAAACTTAAGCAAAATTAATGCAATGGCTATGGAGTTGGAACAACTTAAAGGCGATTTGCAAGTGAAGAAAATCGAACAGGAAAGCGCAATTGCCGCTTTGGCTGCTGAAAAAGCAACGGCTGAATCCGACCGTCAAATGTTCTTAGCGCAAAAAGAAGAAGCTGACCAAAGAGCCGCCGCAGAAGCTGCTGCCATTGCCGCTGCTGAAGCTGCCGCAGCAACTGTAGCTGCAACAGTCGCACAAGCAAGCTCAGAAGAATCTTCAACCGCTGCTTCATCCGTTGATATTGCATCAAGCACAGTTGCAAGTTCCGAGTCAGCTGCTCCTGCTCAAACAGTTGCCGCTGCACCAGTTGTTGAAAGTGCACCAGTTGTGTCTGCTCCTGCAGCAGCTGCACCCGTCGTCAGCGCACCAGTTGTGTCTGCGCCAGTCGTGACTGCACCAACATTATCGGCACCAACAGGCGATGTTGTTTCCATTGCCGCAAAATACATCGGCGTTCCTTATGTATGGGGCGGAAAAACACCGTCAGGCTTTGACTGCTCTGGCTTCACGTCTTATGTCTTCAGAGAAGCATACGGCATCGAAATCGGTGGCTACACAGTTCCTCAAGAAAACTCAGGTACACAGATTGCTGTATCATCCGCACAAGCGGGAGATTTGATCTTCTGGGGTTCAAGAGGCGCGACTTATCACGTTGCGATCTACGTAGGCGGCGGACAATACATCCACGCTCCGGCACCAGGCCAAACGGTTACTTATTCTTCTTACAACCTTTCCGGCGCATCATTTGCCGTACGTGTTGCAAGATAATCCAAAATTCACGACAGTCCTCCGGGGCTGTCTTTTTTTGTACAGGAATTTGTTGACCTTAACGCAGCGTGAAGGTGTAAGATAGGATCATCGGAGGGGATAGAATGGAATATACAATCCAAAAATTGAGCCGATTGGCCGGCGTCAGCACGAGGACGCTGCGCTTCTATGACGAAATCGGCCTGCTGAAGCCCAAACGCACCAGTTCCTCTGGCTACCGCATCTATGGTGAGACAGAGGTGGACAGGCTGCAGCAGATCCTGTTCTTCAAACAGTTGTCTTTTTCGCTTGATAAGATCAAAGCCGCGATGGATGATCCGGCATATGATGCGGAACAATCATTGGTCGCACATAAACAGGCGCTGTTGGAGAAAAAGAAGGAAATCGAATTGCTGATCAAAACGGTGGATGCTACGCTTGAAGAAAAAAGAGGAGGCAGAAGGATGAGCGACAAAGAAAAATTCGAAGGCTTGAAGAAGGAACTGCTCGACGAGAACGAAATCCGCTACGGGCAGGAAATCCGCGAAAAATACGGAGAAAAGACCGTAGCGGCTTCGAACAATAAGTTCGCAGGAATGAGCGAAGCGGATTTTGACGCAATGCAGGAGATGGCCGCACGCCTGCAGGAGATGCTGACGGAAGCGATGGCTACGGGGGATGCCGGCGGAGAGGCTGCCTTGGCGGTTGCTGCGCTGCATAAACAATGGCTGAGCTATACTTGGCCGAGCTACTCTCCGGAAGCGCATCGTGGACTGGCCCAGATGTATGTCGACGACGAAAGGTTCACCGCTTACTACGACAAAGCATCAGGCAAAGGGGCCGCTGCATTTTTGCGGGATGCGATCCACAACTATACGGATAAGTGACAAATGCTGGATGATGCTGTAGAGGCCGGGAGCTGTAATTTGCTTTCGGATTTTTTGTGCATGGATCCGGAGGTGCAGGCGTTGGCAAGAGGTTGCCGCATGTTTCGAATTTCGCCCCCAAACCCTTGACTTTTGTGGTAGAATGGTACGGTAAGTTGCGTACATTCGCAAAGAACTTAGAATTCAGGGAGGCGCACTCATTCGTGGCTAAAGACAAAAATACATTTTATATCACTACTCCAATCTATTATCCGAGCGGAAAGCTCCACATCGGAAATGCGTATTCTACTATCGCATGCGATGTAATGGCGCGCTATAAAAAACTGATGGGATTCGATGTGTTCTACCTGACCGGGTCAGATGAGCATGGACAAAAAATCGAGAACAAAGCAGCAGAATTGGGCATCACACCGAAAGAATATGTGGACGGTATGGCCCAGGATATGCAGGATCTATGGAAACGTCTGGACATTTCCAACAACAAGTTCATCCGCACGACTGATGATGATCATGTGCAGGCCGTTCAGCAGATCTTCGAACAACTATTGGCACAAGGCGACATCTATCTTGGCGAATACGAAGGCTGGTATTCCGTTTCCGACGAAGAGTTCTTCACGGAAACACAATTGGCTGAAGTATACCGCGATGCCGACGGAAAAATCATCGGCGGGGTTGCGCCAAGCGGCCATGAAGTCGAATTGGTGAAAGAGGAGTCCTACTTCTTCCGTATGAGCAAATACGCGGATCGTCTGTTGGCTTATTACGATGCGCACCCTGATTTTATCCAACCGGAATCGCGCAAAAACGAGATGGTCAACAACTTCATCAAACCGGGCCTTGAGGACCTGGCTGTTTCACGGACGACCTTCACCTGGGGGATTCCCGTGAAGAGCAATCCGAAGCACGTGGTCTATGTCTGGATTGATGCATTGGCGAACTACATCACTGCATTGGGATACGGTTCGGATGATGATTCCCTTTACCAAAAATATTGGCCGGCTGATGTGCATATGGTCGGAAAAGAAATCGTCCGCTTCCACACCATCTATTGGCCGATCATGCTGATGGCTTTGGATCTGCCGCTTCCGAAAAAAATCTTCGGACACGGTTGGTTATTGATGAAGGAAGGCAAAATGTCCAAATCAAAAGGCAACGTTGTGTATCCGGATATGCTGGTGGAACGTTTCGGTTTGGATGCTTTGCGCTACTATCTGATGCGCGAAGTGACCTTCGGCAGCGACGGCATCTTCACACCTGAGGATTACGTGAACCGCATCAATTATGATTTGGCCAATGATCTGGGCAACTTGCTGAACAGAACGATCGCCATGATCAACAAATATTTCGGGGGTAACATCCCTGCGGCACTAGCAGCGGTAACGGCTTTCGATGCTGAACTTAAGGCGATGGCAGCGGAAGTGACCGAGAATTACCAGAAGGAAATGGACAACATGCAGTTCAGTTCAGCATTGTCCGAAACATGGCGCCTCATTTCACGCGCGAACAAATACATCGACGAGACAGCTCCATGGGTCTTGGCGAAGGACGAATCCAAGCAAGCGGAGTTGGGAAGTGTTATGGCCCATTTGGCTGAAACCTTACGCGTTGTCGGCATTCTCTTGTCTCCGTTCATGACGCAAGCGCCGTTCAGAATGTATGAACAACTCGGATTGGATTTCGAAAAACAAGGCGCTTGGGAAAACGTAGCCTTCGGAACGTTCCCGGCGGACGTGAAGGTAGTCGAAAAAGGCACGCCGATCTTCCCCCGTTTGGTTACAGAAGAGGAAGTCGCCTACATCAAGGAACAAATGGGCGGAACGGCCCCAGCGGAAGAGAAAACGGTCGCGGCCGAGTGGGATCCAACGACTATCGTACTGACTTCCGAAAAAGAAAAACAGATCAAATACGAAGATTTCGATAAAGTCGAGCTGAAGGTAGCTGAAGTCATCGACTGCCAAAAGGTCGAGGGAGCGGACAAATTGCTGAAATTCCGTCTGGATGCGGGTGATGAAGGTCATCGCCAAATCCTGTCGGGCATCGCGCAATGGTATCCGGATCCTGCGTATTTCATCGGCAAGAAAGTCATCATTGTCGCTAATCTGAAAGCGCGCAAAATGAAAGGCGAAATCAGCCAAGGGATGATCCTTTCTGCTGAGAAGGATGGCGTACTGCAAGTGATACTCGCACCTGAATCGGCAGCAAATGGTTCTACAGTGGCATAAGGGTTTTTGTGATTCAAGGAGCCTGGGACAGTTGTCCCGGACTCCTTTGTCCATTTTAAATGCAGAAGAGTCAGTGGGGCAAAGGCCTCCCCACAGGAACCGGAAAGGAATCTATGGATAAACTATTATTTGATACACACACGCATCTGAATGTGGATGCTTTTGCGGATGATGCTGACGCGGCCATCGTAAGAGCTCACGAAGCCGGTGTCGGAAGATTTGCGGTAGTGGGCTTCGATGCGGACACGATAAAAAGGTCGCTTGAATTGAGCGCGAAATATCCTGAAATCTACAGCATCATCGGTTGGCACCCTACGGAAGCAGCGACCTATACTGCGGCAGTGGAGGACAGCCTGATGGCGTTGCTCGAAGAAAAAAAGGTTGTTGCCATGGGCGAGATGGGTCTGGACTATCACTGGGACACAGCGCCGCATGATGTTCAGGCGAAAGTATTCAGAAGGCAAATCGCGATCGCCAAAGAATTGGAACTGCCGATCAGCATCCATATGCGTGACGCTATCGAAGACACGTACCGCATTCTGAAGGAAGAGGATGTGCGCGATATAGGCGGCATCATGCACAGCTTCAGCGGTGATGTGAACTACATGAAGAAGTTTTTGGATTTGGGCATGCACATTTCGATCAGCGGCGTCGTCACTTTCAAAAAAGCGACGGAAGTGCATGAAGTGGCCAAAGCTGCACCGATCGAGAAGCTTCTGGTCGAAACCGATGCGCCGTATCTGGCGCCCGTCCCTTTCCGTGGAAAGAGAAACGAGCCGGCTTATGTACGCTATGTAGCCGAAAAGATTGCTGAATTACGCGGCCAGACCTTCGAACAGATTGCGCTGCAGACAACCAAAAACGCGAATAAATTATTTGGGTTGGAAGACAAATGAAAATAGAAGAAATTATAGTGGTTGAGGGGAAAGACGACACCAAACGGATCAAGGAAGCGGTTGAAGCTGATACGATCGAAACGAACGGTTCGGCAATCAATGAAGCAACGTTGCAGCTGATTGCCCATGCGCAAGCGACACGTGGCGTCATCGTCTTCACCGATCCGGATTATCCGGGCGGCAAAATCCGGGCAACAATCGTGGAACGGATACCCGGCGTCAAGCATGCATTCCTGCGCAAGGATGATGCGCAATCTCCGAAAGGGGGAAGTCTAGGAATCGAACATGCCTCCCCGGAGAACATAAGGGCAGCGCTGAAGAATGTTTATACGCAAAGACAGGTTGAAACGAGCGATATCGACAGGAAATTCCTGGATGAATGGCACTTGATCGGACACGCCGATTCAGGGCGCTATCGTGAATTGCTGGGGGATGTGCTCGGAATCGGCCATACAAACGGAAAACAGTTATTGAAACGCCTGCGCATGTTTCAACTGGAAAGAGTAGATGTTGATGCAGCGATGACAGCCATTTTAAAAGAACTGGATGAAAAGGATAGCCTGACCGCTCAGCGGTAGGAGGAGGAAAACAGATGAGTGCATTAGAACACCAGAAGGATATAGCGACACCAAGCAGAACGAACGCCATCTTAAAGAAATACCATCTGACCATGAAGAAGAGCCTGGGGCAAAACTTTTTGGTGGAACCGAATATATTGACGAAGATGGTGGCTGCAGCCGGCATAGACAAAAACACCAATGCGATCGAAATCGGGCCCGGTATCGGAGCATTGACGGAGCGTCTTGCCAGAGAAGCCAAAAAAGTAGTGGCGTTTGAAGTGGACAGACGATTGGCGCCTATTTTGAAGACAGAACTTGCGGAATACGATAATATCGAAATCATTTTTCAGGATATTCTGCAGGCGAATGTTCCGCAGGTCATCGAGGAGCATTTTGAACCGGCTGAACGATTGGTGGTAGCGGCGAATCTGCCTTACTACATCACGACGCCGATTATCATGAATTTCATCGAGAGGGATTTGCCGATCGATACGTTTGTGATGATGATGCAAAAGGAAGTCGCACAACGCATGACCGCCAAGCCCGGAACGAAAGCATTCGGTTCATTGACGATTGCGATCGACTACTATACGGAAGCCGAGATTGCCTTCATCGTTCCGAAAACCGTTTTTGTGCCGCAACCGAATGTCGATTCGGCAATCCTGAAGCTGCAACGCAGAGCGGAACCCAAAGTGAAGGTTACGGATGAGAAGTTCTTCTTTGATTTGGTCCGCGCCGGTTTCAACCAACGCAGAAAAACGCTCTGGAACAATCTGCAGTCGCGCTACGGCAAAACGGAAGAGGTCAAGGCTGCTTTGACAGCCGGACTTGAAGAAGCGGGCATCGAACCCTCAAAACGGGCAGAAGCCCTGAGCATCGAACAATTTGCGGATCTTGCCAACGCCTTGGTCAAGTATTTGGATGTTAAATAAGCGACCAAGTGCTTGCTTGATATTAGAGTTTCCGGAGACCCCGTCGAGAAGACAGCCCCACCTCGCAGCCCCCCTTTCAAATTAAAGGTGAAGGGGAGGTTGTGCTGATTTTCTGTCGGAAGTTTACTAAAAACTGTGAAAAAAGTTGATAAGATTTCTTTAAAAATTTATTCGTTTCATAGTTGCGTGCATACGTCCTCTGTGATATACTTGTTATTTTAATTTATCTGTGTTATACTGTAAATCAGTGAGGTGAAACAGAATGCCGGATAATTTGAGTCAGATTAAAGAACAACTGGAATGTCACTTAGGGCAAAAAGTTATGCTGACTGCGCAAGCAGGACGCAAACGCAAGACGGAACGAAAAGGTATTTTACGGGAAACGTATCATGCTGTATTTGTAGTCGATCTAGACCAAAACGAAAATGCATTTGAACGTGTATCATACAGTTATGCAGATGTTTTAACCGAAGCTGTAGAGATTTTATTTTATGATGAAGAAAAATGCCAGTACGCTTAAATTAGTTAAGAACTTATTCCAAATAAATCAAACAGACATCGAATTGTCTGTTTTTTTTTATCTAAAAATCACAAGCTATGGGCGGAATTGTGCGGGAAAAACGGTTCCGGGCAATTAATCATGCGATATTGCGCATTCAGAAACTAATTCTTGTTTGTTGGCATATATTTCTTTTAAAAAGAGCACGCTTAAGCTAGTATTGTATTATAAGAACAGTGGAGAGGAGCGTGGAGCGATGGAATGGATTGAACGTGCCCCGGCAAAAATAAATTTGGCGTTAGATGTACTGTATAAGCGGGATGACTATTATCATGAACTCGAAATGGTGATGGCTTCAGTCGACCTTGCGGACCATCTTACTTTTACTCCTCTCAAAGAAGATGAAATCAGGATCTACACAAATAAGGTGTTTCTGCCGGTGGATACGCGTAATCATGTCTATCAGGCGGTAAAGCTGCTCAAAGACCGTTGCGGGATAAAGAAGGGAATCAAGATTGAAATCGACAAAAAAATCCCTGTTGCAGCCGGATTGGGCGGTGGCAGCACAGATGCTGCCGCGGCTCTGCGCGCGCTGAATAAAATCTGGGATCTGCAGCTTTCTGTTGAAGAGCTCATTGCTATCGGCAATCAAGTAGGCTCGGATGTTCCCTACAGCATCGTGGGCGGTACCGCTTTTGTATCCGGCCGGGGTGAAATCGTCCGGAAATTGCGGCCGATGCCATCCTGTTGGGTGATTTTGGCGAAGCCGCGCCTAAGTGTCTCGACGAAGACGATTTTCCGTCTGTTGACTGTCGAGGAATTGCAGCACAAATCAACTTCCAGAGTCGTAGCGCAAGCCATAGAAGAAGGCGATTATGAACGGATGTGCCAGAATGTAGGAAATGCTTTGGAACAAGTGACCTTCAATAAACATCCGGAACTGCGCAAATTGAAGGACCGGATGGAAAAGTACGGCCTGGACGGTGTGACGATGAGCGGCAGTGGCCCTACCATCATCGGCTTCAGCAGGAATACATCGCGCATCAAACGTGCCTACAACAGTCTGCGCGGATTCTGCGAAGAAGTATACATGGTCCGACTGCTCAATGAAGAATAATCAGAAATGCAGTGTAAGACCGCTCTGCCTCAACCGCGGAACTCCTTAGGATGTTCGCGGTTTTTGCTTGTGAAACGGAAGCGAAATGGTTGACGCGTTGCGTGCAGGTGTGATAAAGTGTCTATCGGACCTTAAACAGGAATCATTACGTTTTGGAGGAATAATAAATGATGCTTAATAGATTAAAAGTGACAGGTATTTTATCTGCGGCAGCGTTTTTTTTAGTTGGATGCGGAGCAAATGAAAGCAGCGAAACAGGCATTTCTGAGGACGGTATTAAGGTAGTCACAACCTTTTATCCGATGTATGATTTTGCGAAAAATGTAGTAGGTGACAATGGCGAAGTATCCGTTTTGTTGGATGCCGGACAAGAATCGCATGGCTATGAGCCGACACCGCAGGATATCGCGGCTATTGCTGAGGCCGATGTGTTCATCTATAACAGTGATGAAATGGAAACATGGGTTCCTAGCGTCTTGGAATCGATTGGATCGAGCGATGTGATCGTTGTGGAAGCTGCAGAGAATATCGCGTTATTTGAAATGGTAGAGGATGCGGCTGCCGAAGAAGAACACGATGAAGAAGAGGGACATGAAGAAGGCGAAGATGCACACAATGTCGATCCGCATGTCTGGTTGGATCCGGTGTACGCACAAGAGGAAGTCGATGCCATTTTATCCGGAGTACTTGAGGCTGATGAAGCCAACAAAGAGAGTTACGAAGCAAATGCTGCTGTTTTTAACGAAAAATTGGCGGAACTGGATGCAGCGTATCAGACTGCCTTTGAGACTGCCGAAAACCGCACGTTCGTCGTGCAGCACGCAGCTTTTGGATACATCGCCCGTCGCTACGATCTGACTGAAGTGGCTGTCTCCGATGTGTCATCCGATGCGGAACCGAATCCTGCCAAACTGGCTGAACTGCAGCAATTTATGATCGATAATCAGATCACTACCGTTTATTACTCGGACAGTGCCTCCTCAAAAACAGCACAAACCTTGGCTGAAGCAACAGGTGCCGCTCTGGAAGTGTTGAGTCCGCTTGAAGGGATAACCGATGAAGACCAAGAAGCGGGTAAAGATTACTTGAGTGTGATGGAGGAAAATTTGGAAGCTTTGAAAAAAGTGATCCAGTAACAGAAGAGAGGAATTCGAATGGATTACATCGATGTACAGCATCTTTCGTTCTATTACGATGATGAACCTGTCCTGCAGGATATAACCTTCCAAGTGCACGAAGGGGAGTTCGTCATTCTTACAGGCGAAAACGGTGCTGCGAAATCTACTTTATTGAAGAGCATCCTGGGACTGCTGAACCCTCGGGAAGGCAGCGCGACAATTTCTAAAGTGAACTATCGCGGAGAAAAGCTTACGATTGGTTATGCCCCGCAGCAAATTTCGTCGTTCAATATCGGCTTTCCAAGCAGAGTCTTGGAGTTTGTGGAATCCGGCAGATACCAAAAAGGTAGATGGTTCAAAAAATTGGACGAAGAAGATCATACCCATGTAAAAAAAGCTTTGGAATCCGTGGGTATGTGGGAGATGCGCAACAAAAAAATCGGGGAGCTTTCCGGTGGGCAAAAACAACGCATTGCCTTGGCACGTATTTTCGCAACCGAGCCGGATTTGTTTGTGCTCGATGAGCCGACAACTGGAATGGACAAAGAATCGCGTGAGCGTTTCTACCGTTTGCTGAAGCACAATTCGCAGGTACACAACAAAGCGATCATCATGGTTACGCATGAGCACGAAGATATCAAAGAATTTGTGGATACTCATATCCAACTGGTCAGAAAGGAGGATTCGCCTTGGAGATGTTTCTCTATGGATTTATGCAAAGAGCCTTCCAAGCATCAACATTAATCGCAATCATGGCGCCCGTTTTGGGCTTGCTGCTGATTTTACGACGGCAGTCCCTGATGGCGGACACATTATCCCATGTATCCTTAGCGGGAGTCGCTTTAGGAATGCTTCTGAACATCAATCCGACGCTCACCACTTTAGGCATCGTTATTTTGGCGGCAATCGGAATCGAATATTTGCGCGTCATCTTCAAAGGGTATTCGGAAATATCGGTTGCGATTCTGATGGCTACGGGGATGGCAGTCGCTTTGGTGTTGATGAGCTTCGTGTCAGGGAAACAGAACGCTAGTGTCGAACAGTTCCTGTTCGGATCGATCATCACGATAAATGATGACCAGATTCTTATCTTGTTGGCTTTGGCAATCATAGTCGTTTTATTGTATCTGATTTTCCGCAAGCCATTGTACGTATTGACGTTTGATGAAGACACGGCCCATACAGCGGGCTTGCCGGTCCGCATGATGTCTCTGTTGGTGTCTGTAATAACAGGGGTTGCCATCAGCGTGGTGATGCCGATTACCGGATCATTGTTGGTTTCTTCGATCATGATTCTGCCTGCAGCCATCTCGATGAGGTTAGTGCATACCTTCAACGGGGTCATCCTGCTTGGGATAGGCATCGGTTTGACGGGAATGTACGGGGGATTGTTCGCATCCTATCAGTACGGGACGCCTCCGGGAGCCACAATCACCCTGGTTTTCGTGGCCATGTTCATTTTGACCAGTATATACAAGGTCCTGATCGAAAAGAAGTAGAATCTTAACAATAAGATATATGGACAAGAGCAGAACATTGCTCTTGTTTTTTTTGCTAAAATTCGATTAAAAACGAACGATAAACAATTAAAAGCTTTTATTTTTCAGAAATTAACTATATAATAGAGGAAAGAACGCAATATGAGGAGAGATTTGGAGTGAAAATAAAGCGCAGTGAACGGTTAGTTGATATGACCCGTTACTTACTAGAAAGACCGCATCGGTTGATTTCATTGACCTATTTCGCTAAACGATATGAATCAGCGAAATCTTCCATCAGTGAAGATCTATCCATCATCAAAAAAACATTTGAAGACCGTGGAACGGGGATTGTTGAAACGCTGCCGGGTGCAGCAGGAGGCGTCAAGTATATTCCGACAATCAACAAAGAAAATGCCCGCGAAATTATAGAAGAAATGTGCGAAATCATGAACAGTAAAGATCGTCTGTTGCCGGGAGGATACGTTTATCTTTCTGATATGTTGGGCAATCCGGAAATTCTCCAGAAAATCGGACGTGTCATCGCGGCTCAATATGTTGACAAAAAAGTGGATGCTGTCATGACTGTCGCCACCAAAGGGGTTCCGATTGCGCAAGCAGTCGCTACGTATCTAAATGTGCCGTTCGTCATTGTTCGTCGTGATTCGAAAATTACAGAAGGTTCAACTGTGAGCATCAATTATGTCTCAGGTTCATCAGATCGAGTAGAAAAAATGGAACTGTCGAAACGCAGTCTGCCCCGCGGTTCCAAAGTTCTGATCGTCGATGATTTCCTCAAAGGTGGAGGCACCATCAATGGTATGCGCAGCATGATTTCTGAATTTGAGTCGGAAACAGTCGGCGTAACCGTATTCGCAGAAGCTGGCTACAATTCCAAGCGTGAAGTGTTCGATTATACTTCGCTTATCCGCGTAAATAATATTGATTTGAAAGATCATTCCATCAGCGTGGGCTTGGGCAATTATTTCGATTCAAGCACCGATTGAAAATAACTATGAAAAAAAGAGCTGGCTCCTTGAACGCATCAAGGGTCGGCTCTTTGTTGCGGATTGGCAAAACAGCGCTATTCACCGAGTTAAGTTTCGGAAGAAATCACACATGATCTTTCCGGAAAGAAGTCTCCGGAATTTTTTTGTAGGCTAATTTTTCCAGAATGCTCCCGTAATCAGGATAGTTTTTGATTAATGCATCATAAGTCAATAATTCAAAATCATTATAATCGAATCCTGGGGAAACCATACAGCTCACAAGAGCATAGTCTCCGGACGAGCCTTCTACGCTGCTTCCGAAGATGACCCCTTTCGGAACTGTGAATTGGAAGAGTTCACCTTTTTCTGGATGGCGCCCCATACTGACCGCTTCATAACGGCCATCGGGATGCAACAGGTGGATCGTCAAGGCGCTGCCCTCATGGAAATACCAGACCTCATCGGCCTTCAAACGGTGAAAATGGGATGGGTTATCTGCAGTCAGCAAAAAAAGTATATTACTGTATAGGTAGCGTTCTCTCCGGTCGTCGGTGACGATCAGTTCATGAGAATGGCCGGTTTCGCGAAAATAGCCACCTTCCGCGTGCGGTTGAAGCAACAACTCGTGTATCCAGAATGATGCAGTCGGTTTTGTCATTGGAACCAATCCTTTCAATGTATCTTTCTGTTCATCATTATAAACAAAAAACCGGTCAATAAGAAATAATGTATACGCATTCTTCGTATTTCCATTAGAAAATGAAAAGAAGTCTGTATTTATATACGGCATCATATTGAAAAAAGCAAGATTTTACGCTAAGATAATTTAGTTGAAGGAATAAAATGAAAAGATAGGAGTTGCTTATGGCTAATCGTTTTGCAATCATACTTGCTGCTGGTCAAGGAACGCGCATGAAAAGTAAGCTTTACAAAGTACTGCATGCAGTTTGCGGAAAACCAATGGTAGAGCACGTCGTGGATCAAGTAGAGGCTGCTGGCATTGAAAAGGTAGTGACAATTGTAGGGCACGGTGCGGATACTGTTAAAGGATGCTTGGGGGATCGTTCGGAATATGTATTGCAGGCGCAACAATTGGGAACAGGGCACGCTGTCCTGCAAGCGCAAGTTGTGCTGGAGAACGAAGAAGGCACTACGTTGGTCATCTGCGGAGATACACCGCTCCTGACGGCTGAAACTTTGGAATCCTTGTTGCAATACCATGAAGAGAAAAAAGCAAAAGCAACTATCCTGACTGCGCATGCTGCTGATCCGAACGGCTATGGCCGCATCATCAGAAATGCGTCAGATAATGTAGAAAAAATTGTGGAACAAAAAGATGCTTCTCCGGAAGAAGTGCTCGTGCAAGAAATCAATACCGGCACATATGCGTTCGATAACAAGTTTTTGTTTGCCGCGCTGCAATCAGTAGGCAACAACAATGCGCAAGGCGAGTATTACTTGCCGGATGTCATCGAAATCCTGAAGAACCAAGGTGAAATCGTGACAGCTTACCAGATGAGCGACATGGGCGAAGCTTTGGGAGTGAACGATCGTGTGGCGTTGGCTGAAGCCTCCGTCTACATGAAGAGACGCATCAATGAAAAACACATGCGCAACGGCGTTACCTTGATCGATCCGGATAATACCTACATCGAGTCGGATGTGGTCATCGGAAGCGACACAGTTATTGAACCGAATGTATTCCTGAAAGGGAAAACGATCATCGGGGAAGATTGCTTCATCGGATCGGGCTCAGAACTGAGCAACACAACAATCGGTGACCGCGTACAAGTCAGAAGTTCAAACTTGGAAGACTCCGTGATGGAATCGGACAGCAACATCGGTCCATTCAGCCACTTACGACCGAACAGCCACATTGGAAAACGCGTCCACATCGGAAATTTTGTGGAAGTGAAGAATGCGATTTTGAACGAAGACACAAAAGTTGGACATTTGACTTATGTGGGAGATGCTGATCTCGGTAAAAACATCAACGTCGGTTGCGGCACTGTATTCGTGAACTATGACGGAAAAAACAAACACCGTTCCAGCATCGGTGACAATACATTCATCGGCTGCAACGTGAATATTGTGGCGCCAGTCACTGTCGAAGCCAATACATTCCTTGCTGCAGGCTCGACCATCACGAAAGATGTGCCTGAAGGCGCGATGGGCATTGCTCGCAGCCGCCAAGAGAACAAGTCAGGCTACTGGGAGAAATTGCCGCCAGCCAAAAAATAAAACAAAACCTTATACATGTATGGTAGAATAATTTTGAAATTATAATATCAACATGTGTTAAATTTGGTAAAAACAAAAGATTAACGGAGGATTATCATGACAGAACATTACAAAGATCCAAAACTTAAGATTTTTTCCTTAAGTTCAAATCGCCCTTTGGCTGAGAAAATTGCGGCTGATGTTGGTGTCGAGTTAGGAACCCTTTCTTCATCTCAATTCAGCGACGGCGAAATTAAGATCAACATCGATGAAAGTATCCGCGGTTGCCACGTTTACGTCATCCAATCGACAAGTTCTCCGGTAAACGACCACCTGATGGAACTTTTGATCATGATCGATGCTTTGAAGCGCGCGAGTGCCAAAACGATCAATATCGTGTTGCCTTATTATGGTTATGCACGCCAAGATCGCAAAGCGCAATCACGTGAGCCGATCACAGCGAAATTAGTGGCGAACATGATCACCAATGCTGGCGCTGACAGATTGTTGACCCTAGATATGCATGCTCCTCAAATCCAAGGTTTCTTCGATATTCCTGTCGATCATTTGTTGGGAGCTCCGCTATTGGCAAGCTATTTCTTGGACCATGAAGTTTTGCATGATGACGTAGTCGTTGTTTCGCCTGATCACGGTGGCGTGACCAGAGCCCGCAAACTGGCTGAATTCATCAAAGCTCCGATCGCCATCATCGACAAGAGAAGGCCGAAAGCGAACGTTGCTGAAGTCATGAATATCATCGGTAATGTCGAAGGCAAAAAATGTATCCTGATTGACGACATGATCGATACTGCAGGTACAATCACATTGGCAGCCCAGGCACTGCAGGATGCAGGCGCGTTGGATGTTTATGCTTGCTGCACACATGCTGTATTGTCAGGTCCAGCCATGGACCGCATCAACAACTCCGTAATCAAAGAATTGATTGTTACTGATTCGATCAATATCCCTGCTGAGAAAGTCAGCGATAAGATCGTAATGGTTTCTGTGTCACAATTAATCGCTGAAGCAATCAAACGTATCCACGAAAACCGCTCAGTAAGCCCATTGTTCCAAGAAAAATTTGTCATCATCGACTAAGAATGCGATTGTTGAAAAAAGTCCTCCCTTGGGAGGGCTTTTTTGTTTGAAGGTGCGGTTGTCCGTTGGTTAGGAGTTATGTGGAGAGAGCAGGTGTAGGCAGGTTTAGATAGTGGTGCTGGAAAAGATGAATAACTCGAAAGAATCCATGTTTCCGATCCCCCTAACAGCCCCCAACCCCAAAAATCAAACCCCACATCACCGAAAACCACGGAAAACAAATAAACACCCGCATTCTCCTATAGGAGGGCGGGTGTTTTGGATTGGAAACGATTATTTTGCGTCCGCTTCGAGGCTGGCGAATCCTTCTTCCAACACTTTTTTCAGTGTTGTAGCGGATAGATCCATTTTTTCCTGTTCTGCATCAGATAAAGGAATTTCGATGATATTGCGGATACCGGATCGGTTGATGACTGCCGGAACGCCGATGAAGACATCTTTGTGGTTGTATTCTCCATCCAAATAGACGGATAAAGGCATAATCGCGTTTTCGTCATTCAGGATTGCTTTTGTGATACGGGCTAAGGCTACAGCGATTCCGTAGAAAGTCGCTCCTTTTTTCTCGATGATTTCATACGCAGCGTCGCGTACTTTGAAGAAGACGTCGACTAAAGCTTTTTCATCGACAGCAGAAGTTTGTTTCACCCATTCGTAAATTTGCAGGCCGCCAACGTTAGCGTGGGACCACACGGGGAATTCGGTGTCGCCGTGTTCCCCTAAGATATAGGCGTGAACATTACGGGTATCTACGCCTACAAGTGCAGCGATGCTTTGGCGGAATCGAGCGCTGTCCAGGGAAGTGCCTGAACCGATGACACGGTTAGCGGGAAGTCCTGAAAATTTCCAAGTTGCATAAGTAAGGATATCCACTGGATTGGATGCGACCAAGAAAATGCCGTCGAATCCACTAGCCATGATCTCTCCGATGATTGATTTGAATATGCGCAAGTTTTTGCTTACTAGATCGAGACGGGTTTCGCCAGGTTTTTGGGCAGCTCCCGCAGTCAATACTACGATATCAGCGTCGTGACAATCTGCGTACGATGCTGCGTAAATTTTCTTCGGTGAAGTATAAGCTAAAGCGTGGGAAAGATCGATCGCATCTCCCTCTGTTTTTGCTTTGTTGATATCGATGATACCCAACTCATGACCGATGTTTTGAGTAACCAATGCAAACGCATAGCTTGATCCAACAGCGCCGTCACCGACTAAAATAATTTTTTGTCCCGTATTTCCACTCAATTCTGCCATTATAATGCTCCTCTCGCTATTTGCTGGTTCTATTATAACACTAAACAAAGGTGATTACTCTTTGGGCCTATCCCGATCGGCAAAGATTTTCAGAACCAACGATGATTGCGCGACAGTGATAGAAAGTGAACAACCTGTGAAATGATATATAAATATATTATAAAATAAAACACTTCTATTTACAATGGGGGTTTGCGAGTTTGTTCACAACATTCATAATATTTTTTGCCCATGCCAATCCGATTTCTTACGAATATGCGAGGAGTATGGTATACTAAGTGCATGTAAACTGTGCGGAGGAAATTCGTGCGGCCTTTTTTGGCGTAAAGGGAAGAAGGTACTTGTTCCCAGACGGAGTGAACAACAACTGGAAAAATAGGGGAATATAAATGAAAATGATCGTTGGATTGGGGAACCCAGGTCCTAAGTATACCGATACGAAGCATAATGTCGGCTTTATTACTTTAGACGAGTGGGCCTTTCAGAATAAAGAGAAATACAATAAAAATAAATTTGAAGCGTTATACATAGAGACCACCGTAGACGGTGAAAAAGTTTTATTCGTCAAGCCGCTGACATTCATGAATGATTCGGGAAGAGCGGTGAGACCATTGATGGACTACTACAACATTGCAATCGAAGATCTGGTTGTCGTATACGATGATATGGATATGCCTGTAGGGAAAATAAGGCTTCGACAAAAAGGTGGAGCTGGCGGGCATAATGGCATCAAAAGCTTGATCCAGCACCTAGGTACTCAGGATTTCAACCGAATCCGCATCGGGGTCGGAAGACCTCAACACAATATGACGGTCGTTCAGCACGTTTTGAGTCCTTTTCCGAAAGATGAACACGCCGAAATGTTGCACTCCGTAAAAGAAAGTGTGGATGCAATCGACCACTTCATCAAAGGGAACAATTTTTTGGAAACAATGAATCAATTCAATAAAAGAGGTTAGGTTCAGCTTTAGCTGGACCTCTTTTGTGTCTGCTGTACAATCTGCAATAATGAATCGAGATGAAAGCGATAACCTTTTCTTCTGCAGAACATATGATTAATGAGGAGAATATCAATGAAAGATATAGAAAAATATTTAAAGGAAACAGTAAATATACAGACGTTATTGTCTGAAATCAATTCAGAACTACCGCAGTTGGTAGCAGGGCTTTCCGGATCAGGCCGCAATCTGCTGACGAATATCCTGTTCGAAGAATTGCAGAAGACGATTGTTGTCTTGACCCCGAATTTGCTCCAAGCGACCCAAGTGTACGAAGACATTAGTCAAATGGCGCCGGAGGTTCCTTTGTATATCTTCCCGGTTGAGGAATCGGTTGCGGCGGAACTGGCGTTTTCATCACCCGAATACCGCAGTCAACGGGTTGAAACGTTGGATTTTCTGAATAGCGGCAAAAAAGGGATCGTTGTGATCCCAGCTGCCGGATTCAAAAAAATCCTCTCTCCAGCTTCAATCTGGGAAACGCATTGTCTAGATTTTTCCGTTGGCATGGAGTTGGATATGGACAGCTTGCCTGAGAAATTGGTTGCAATGGGATATTCACGAGAACGGATGGTTGCCAGCCCAGGTGAGTTCAGCATTCGCGGAGGCATCATCGACATCTATGCCCTGAACGAAGAGAACCCCTTGCGAATGGAACTGTTCGATACCGAAATCGACACATTGCGTTATTTCGATGCCTACACCCAAAAATCCGTCGACTCTATCGAAACTGTCCGAATTTTGCCGGCGCAGGACACAATTTTCACGAAAGCGGAGATAGTCAAGCAGGCCAGTGCGGTAGAGAAAAAGGCTGATAAGGCCATCAAAGGTATCAAGAATCAAGAAGTCAAAGAAAGTATGACTCGTGTATTCTCCGAACTGACGGATAATATGAAACGTGGCGAACTGTCTAAGGATCCGCAGCTCTACACAAGCTTAGTCTATCCGGAACAGCCTACGATTTTGGACTATATCTCCGAAGATGCGCTGCTGATCGTGGACGATTACAGCCGCATACTTGAGGTTGAAAGGACAATAGAAAGCGAATCATCGGAATGGAAAATGTCCAAAGTGTCGGAAGGCGTATGCTTGCCTTCACAGGATTTCAGCGCGGATATCCGCGAGGTGATCAAAAAATCCAAACAGCATCGCATCTATTACGCACTGTTCCATAGGGGCTTTGGAAATATGCGCTTCCACGGAGTCTATCCTTTCCAATACCGAACGCTGAACAACTTCTTCAGTCAGATGCCGCAAGTCAAGCTGGAAATGGAACGTTGGCTTAAGCAGCATATGACGGTTTTTGTCATGGTCCCGTCTTTCGAACGCGCTGAAAAGGTGCAGCGGATATTCGCGGATTTCGGCGTCCATAGCTACATCAAAGGCAACGATCCGTTTATCGAGAATAAGGTGAATATCCTGGTCGGCGGAATGGCGAACGGATTCGAATTGCCGCAGGAAAAAGTGGTATTCGTCACTGAAAAGGAACTTTTCAATAAAGTCACTAAGAAACAGCCGCATCGCCAAAAAATGACGAATGCCGAGAGACTGAAGAGTTACACGGAACTGAATCCCGGTGATTATGTCGTTCACGTAAATCACGGGATAGGACTCTACACAGGCATGGAAACGATTGAAGTTGGAGGTGTCCACCAAGACTACATGTCGATCGCATACCAGGAGGGAGCCAAATTATTCATTCCTGTGACGCAAATCCATTTGATCCAAAAATATGTCTCCTCCGATGCCAAAACGCCCAAAATGCACAAATTGGGTGGGACGGAATGGGCGAAAACGAAAAAGAAAGTTGCTTCGAAAATCGAAGATATCGCTGATGAATTGATCGAACTGTACGCCAATCGCGAATCAGAAAAAGGGTACGCCTATCAACCGGATACGCCGGAGCAACTCGAATTCGAGAACGCCTTCCCTTACACCGAAACGGATGACCAACTGCGTAGTACTGCTGAAATCAAGGCGGACATGGAGAGCATCAAGCCGATGGATCGCTTGCTTGTCGGTGATGTAGGTTACGGAAAAACGGAAGTTGCGATGCGGGCCATCTTTAAGGCAGTGCAGGAAGGAAAACAAGCTGCTCTCCTTGTCCCTACGACCATCTTGGCGCAACAGCACTATGAATCGTTGACCCAACGATTTGAAGAGTACCCATTTGAAATCGGTTTGTTGAGCCGCTTCCGCACGAAGAAACAGCAAGATGAGACACTTGCCGGCATCCGGAAAGGAACAGTTGATATCGTTATCGGCACGCACCGGATCTTATCGAAGGACGTTGTTTTCGCTGATTTGGGATTATTGGTGGTCGACGAAGAACAACGATTTGGTGTGAAACATAAAGAGCGCTTGAAACAACTGAAAGCTTCTGTGGATGTATTGACGTTGACGGCAACACCGATTCCGCGTACTCTGCATATGTCGATGCTAGGGGTCAGAGATCTCTCCGTCATCGAAACGCCGCCGGCAAACCGCTATCCGGTTCAGACATATGTTATGGAACAGAATAACGGAGCCGTCCGGGATGCGATCGAAAGAGAGTTGGCCCGCGGAGGTCAGGCTTTCTACCTCTACAATCGGGTGGAAACCATCGAGAAGAAAGCCCAGGAGATCCGCGAACTCGTCCCCGATGTCCGTGTCGCAGTGGCGCATGGCCAGATGACGGAAGTCCAACTCGAAAATGTAATCATGGATTTCATCGAAGGCCGCTACGATGTGCTGGTCACCACAACCATTATAGAAACAGGTGTAGACATCCCGAATGTCAATACGCTCTTCATCGAAAATGCCGATCGGATGGGCTTGTCGCAACTGTATCAATTGCGCGGACGTGTCGGTAGGACAAATCGGATTGCCTATGCCTATCTGATGTATCAGCCGAACAAGATGCTGACTGAAGTCAGTGAAAAAAGACTGCAGGCGATCAAAGAATTCACGGAACTGGGCGCGGGCTTCAAGATTGCTATGCGTGACTTGTCGATACGTGGAGCTGGGAACCTATTGGGTGCGCAACAGCACGGCTTCATCGACTCGGTTGGATTCGACCTCTACTCGGAGATGCTGGGAGAAGCAGTTGCGGCCAAACGTGGATTGAAAGCGAAATCGAAGCGTTCGATCGTCGAAATTGATTTGAGTATAGATGCTTATATACCAGCCGATTATATAGAGGATGAACGGCAGAAAATCGACTTCTACAAACGGATCCAGCGTATCGAAAGTGTCGCTGATCATGATGAAATCGATGCAGATCTGATTGACCGCTTCGGTGATTATCCGCAAGAGGTTTCCGATTTGTTGGAGGTTGGTCTGATAAAAAATTACGCAGAAAAGAGTCAAATCGAAACAATCAAGCGCCAAGGCGAAACGGTCGTCATCACCTTTTCTCAAGAAGCGACTGTCCGCTTGCAGGGGCCTGCAGTGTTTGAAGCCCTCAGCAACATACCATTGAAGGCGCAGATTAATCTGAATAATGCCAAATTGGTTGTCAGTGTGGTTATTGGGAAATTACCGAACCGCCAATGGCTGAATCATTTGAATGCTTTCATCAAAGCTTGCGTAGCTGAAACGGATGGAACAGATGGAAAATAATCGCTTGAAGCAGATGATGAAAGGTGCGCTGTTGCTGTCTTTGGCCGCTTTCATCAGCAAAATACTCAGTGCGGTGTATCGTGTGCCGTTCCAGAATATGGTGGGAAACACAGGCTTTTATGTCTATCAGCAAGTTTATCCTATCTATGGTATCGGTATGACGTTCGCTCTATCGGGTTTTCCGGTATTTCTTTCGAAGATGATTGCGGAAACGCCGGATAGCGGGACCCGCAGGATGATATTGAAACGCAGCCTGGTCATACTTGGCGTCTTCGGATTCATCCTGTTCATGGGGATTTATGGCTTTTCAGGTCGACTGGCGCTACTGATGGGAGATCCGGAGCTGAAGCCGATTTTGCAATCGGTATCCTGGATGTTTTTGTGGATGCCGATATTGGCAACATTGCGGGGGTATTTCCAAGGCAATTACCGCATGGAGCCGACAGCTGTTTCGCAAGTAGCGGAGCAGCTCGTGCGTGTCGGTGCGATTCTTTTTGCGGCGTATCTGTACACACAAACAAAAGGGGATCTCTATGCGATGGGCGCAAATGCCATGAGCGGTGCGACTATCGGTGCGATCCTTGGCAGTCTTATCCTGTTGGTCGCCTATCACAAAGAAAGGCAGAATGATGATACGCTGGTGCTGGATGGGCGACTTCTGAAACAGGAATCGTCGGATGCCCAATGGGGACGTCTGATCCGCCGTTACGCGACTGAAGGGGCGACGATTTGCCTGTTGAGCGCTATCTTGGTCCTGTTCCAGCTCATTGATTCGTTTACACTCTACAACGGCTTGTTGGACGGCGGTAAAGCCAGCGACTTGGCCAAAAATGTCAAGGGAATCTATGACCGTGGGCAGCCGCTTGTGCAGTTGGGCATGGTGGTGGGGACTGGTTTTTCGGCCAGCTTCATTCCGATGATGAGCCAAGCGCACGCACAAAATCGCCAAAACGAATTCACCCGATCAGCTGTGTCGTTGCTGCGGATGACAAGCGTTTTTTCAGCAGCTGCGGTAACGGGATTGTTGGCTATTTTGCCGAATGTCAACAACATGCTTTTTGGGGACCGGGAAGGAATTGCCGTTCTGTCCGTATACATTTTGGCCATTTTTGCGGCTTCGATCATGACAGCCTATCATTCCATCCTACAAAGTTTGGGTCAGTACAAGATTTCTTTGGTTGCACTGGCAGCGGGGCTTACGGTCAAATTCTTCGGCAATTTGCTGTTGGTGGAACCGCTGGGGACGATGGGAGCAAGCATTGCTTTGATAGCCGGTTTGGCTGCCATGGTGTTGGTGCTTTGGATGAACAGTGAACGCGCCTTGCGGGATGTCTGGTTCACGGATCACTTTGTCCGCAAACTGCTGGCTGGATGCGTTGTCCTTTTTGTTACGGTATGGGCGTTGCGGGTCGGTCTGGAAAGGTATCTCTTCACTGATGGAGGCCGGCTGACGGATTCCGTGATAGCTGTGGTGACAGTTTGTGCTGGTGTGGGCGTATTCTTATGGTATATTTTAAAGGTGAGGCTCTTAACTTTGCGGGAGTGGGTAAGTATTCCGTTCGGGAAAAAACTGCTGCGCAAATTGCCGGATAAAACGAGCGATTTAAAATAGGAAAGCTTTCCAGAAGGAGAATTATATGGGTAAAATTGAAATAATGGGGCTTGGAGCCGGAGATTTGGAACAACTGCCTTATGGCGTACACAGTCGCTTGCTGGCAGCTGACTTCGTCCATCTGCGGACCAAAGAGCACCCGGTCGTTGAAAATCTGAAGGCTGCAGGCGTGCAGTTTGAAAGTTTTGATGACATATATGAATCGAAGGATAATTTTGATGACGTATACCGTCAGATCGCAGATCAGTTATTGGAAAAGGCAAAAACGCAGGATCTGATTTATGCAGTACCGGGACACCCGTTGGTTGCGGAGGATTCCGTCAAGCATCTGCTGGAGAACGAGGCGGGGATCGAAGTGGAAATCGTCGGGGGGAAGAGTTTCATCGACGATTTCTTTCAGGCGGTAGCCATCGATCCGATCGAGGGTTTCCAATTGGTGGATGGGTTGACCTTCCACCAGGACCAGCTGAGCTTAGGCAATCACCTGATCATCATGCAAGTTTTCAATGAATTTGTGGCCAGTGATGTAAAATTGAAGCTGATGGAGAAATATCCGGATGAACACCAAGTGGCATTGGTCGATGCGGCAGGGACAAAGATGCAGAAAGTGACTTGGTGCCCGTTGTACGAGATGGACAGGCTAGAGGGCGTGCACAACTTGCTCTCCTTGTATGTTCCACCGCTTGAGAAAGATGAGCGAACGAAAAGCTTTGAGTTGACCCAAGCTTACATGGATGCCATCGTAGAAAAAGATGTTTGGGTGCAATCGCAGACGCACGAAAGCCTGTTGCCTTATCTGAAGGAAGAATGCGAAGAAGTGGCCGAAGCGATCCAGAACGATGATATCGATAACCTGATCGAAGAGTTGGGCGATATTCTGCTCCAGGTTCTCTATCACGCCTCCTTTGGCGAACGGGAAGGCTTCTTCACGATGGAGGATGTCCTGGAAACATTGAACAGGAAATTGCGCAGACGCCATCCGCATGTTTTTGACGTAGTGAAAGCCGATACGATCGAAGAAATCGATAAGATGTGGCAAGCGATAAAAGCAAAAGAAAAGGGGAATTCCGATGAGACTAGATAAATTTTTGAAAGTATCCCGCTTGATCAAACGCAGATCGGTCGCCAAAGAAGTGGCGGACAAAGGGCGCATCCTGATCAACGGCAAGCAAGCAAAATCGAGTTCGACTGTCAAAGTCGGAGATGAAATGACGCTGCAATTCGGAAACAAAACCGTCGTCGTTCGCATCGACAAAATTGTGGAAACGACTAAAAAGGATGAAGCGCAGGAAATGTATACCCTCATCAGCGAAACGGTCGCACCCAGAACGGAAGAAAATCGCTTCTGATGATGCGAAAGGCCATGGACAATCCGCGCCGTTTCTTCTATACTTTTACATGAGTAAAACGATTCGGAGATAATGCGGGGTTGGAAGTTTCAAGGAGGCGATTTGGGTGAAGGAAAAGACGAAGAAAAAGCCAGCTGACAACGTAACCGTGATGCAAAATGATTTTACGAAGACGCAGCACAGTCAGAAACGTATATTTCAGAGGGAAAAGAAAGCCCATATGAGAAGAATGTCCCTGATTTTTTTCTTCGGCGTTGCCTTGATTGTGCCTTGTCTGTGGAAAACAGTCGGAAACTGGTTGGAAATCCGTAAATTGGATGCTGCAATCGTTTTGGCCCAAACTGATAAAAAACAGGCTGAGGACGAAAATACGCAATTGACTTATGAAGTCAAACTGTTGCAGGATGACGAATACATCGCCAAATTGGCACGCGGTAAATATTATTTGAGCAGAGACGGCGAGATCATCTTTAGTTTGCCAGAGGATAATCAGACAAAAATGGCCGAGAAACAAGAGAATGCGGAAGATTTGGATTCATGAATACAGCGATGGATAAAGATTCTATTTTTTTCTGCATAATCCATGGTATAATTAGTTGAGCAAAAATGAAGGAGGAACTTTTTTTTTATGTCAATAGAAGTTGGGAACAAAGTATCAGGAAAAGTTACAGGGATTACAAATTTTGGTGCATTCATTGATTTAGGTGGCGGTAAGACAGGACTAGTTCATATTAGTGAAATTTCTGATACTTTCGTAAAGGAAATAAAGGACGTTTTGAAGGTTGGCGATGAAGTGACCGTTAAGGTGATGTCCATTGCGGATGATGGGAAGATCGGTTTATCCATCCGTAAAGCTGTGGATAAGCCAGCAGGGGAAGTTTCCAGACCTCAACGAGAAAGCAGACCGTATCAAAAAAGTACAACTCCTCGCCCGGAAGGCTCTTTTTCTAAAGGCAGAAAAGATTTCTCAGCCCATCAGGATAAAGGTCTTAAAAACGACTTTGACTCGTTGATGAGCAGCTTCTTGAAGGATAGCGAAGACCGTTTGACTTCCATCAAACGCAATACGGAAGGCAAACGCGGTGGCCGTGGCGGCAGACGTGGATAGAAAACAGTAATTTCTAGAGGATGGGCAAAAGGGAAACCGATTGTCACACCCTCTTTTTTGCTTTACGAAGAAAGAAAGCAGGGGTGCTATGCAGGAATATATTCTGCGTCTATGCAAAGAAGTGGAACGTCACCGACTATGGGAAAAAGAAAGCCGCTTGCTTGTAGCGGTATCCGGCGGCGTAGATTCCATGGCATTATTGGGGCTAATCCAACAATTGCCGCGGGAATGGCAACCACAGTTCGCAGTGGTGCATGTCCACCATCATCTCAGGGAAGAATCAGATGATGAATTCCGGATGATTAAAGACTACTGCAGGAATCAAGGAATAGCTTTTTTCGCCGAACATTGGTCAGAAAAAAAACATCCGAAGTCAAACCTGGAAATGGCAGCAAGGGAATTCCGCTATGCCTTCTTTGCCGACATGATGCAAAAATGGCCAGCGACCCACTTGGTGACAGCGCATCATGCGGATGATCAGCTGGAGACGATTCTGATGCGTTTGGTGAGGGGAAGCACGTTGAAGGGCATATCAGGCATCGCTTTTTCACGCGCTTTTGGCCGAGGGCAACTCGTTCGTCCGTTGCTGTCGTTCCAAAAAGACGATCTCTACCGGATCTGCGGGATGGCCGGAATCCCTTATCTGGAAGACAGCACCAATTCGGAACTGACGTTTTCGCGAAACAGATACCGGAACAGCATCATCCCGTTGCTGCAGTTGGAAAACCAACAGGCATCCAGGCATTTCGGCGATTTTTCGGAAGATCTCCAGGATGTGTTGAAGGTCGTTCAGCCAATTGTAGCGGATTCTTTTCGCTCGTTGTTCACCAGAGATGCTGCGGATTGGGTTTTGGATCTGGTCGGGTGGCAGGCCTGTGACATTTCCTTGCAGCGGCTCGTGCTCAGCTATTTTGTGACGGAACAGCTGATACCGGCAGGATATGACTTCCGGAGGAGCCAACTGACTGCTGTGATGGATCTTGCCAAGAACCAATCTCCGCAAAAGCAAATATCTTTGGTGGGAGGGTGGCAGGCCAGAAAAAGGTATGATAAACTTATTTTCTTATCCCCTGATTCGGCCAGAACCGCTTTTTCTGCTTTTTCTGAAGAATTGGAGCTAAATAAATGGGTAACCTTGCCATATGATGGTAGAATAGGATTATTTCATAGCGATAATGCGTTTTTAAAAGAACTTCCGAAGAATGCTCTAAGCGTCGTCATCAAGGACGAAACGGCATATATGCCTATTACTGTGCGTTCCCGGCGTTCGGGCGATAAGATCGTTTTGAACAAAGACCAGCCATTCACAAAAAAAGTGAGCCGGCTTTTTGTGGATAAAAAAATTCCGGATGAAGAAAGACGAAAAGCCTGTATCGTCACTGATGGCGAGGGACGTATCTTATGGGTGCCGGGCTATGCCCAGTCCGTCTGGTTGTCCGAGAATTACAACGAACAAACGTGTTACAGATTGATCTACATAAAATAAATTTTTGAGGTGAAAGAAATGTTGCATCCTGATATCGAGGAAGTATTATACAGTGAAGAAGAAATCAGCGCAGTAGTCAAAGACTTGGGCGCGCAATTGACGAAAGAATATGAAGGGAAAAATCCATTAGTGATCGGTGTACTGAAAGGAGCCGTCATGTTCATGACCGACTTATCGCGTGCTATGGACTGCGACCTGGAGCTGGATTTCATGGACGTTTCCAGCTATGGAGCGGGAATGGAATCAAGCGGCGATGTGAAAATCCTGAAAGATTTGGATACGACCGTGGACGGACGCGATCTGTTGATTGTGGAGGACATCATCGACACTGGGCGGACTTTAAGCTACTTGATTGAAATATTCAAATACCGTAAAGCCAAATCCATAAAAGTAGTCACATTGATGGATAAAAAAGAACGCCGCGTAGTGGATTTGGAAGCGGATTACATTGGTATCAACGTTCCGAATGAGTTCGTTGTTGGATACGGATTGGACTTCAACGAAAAGTACCGCAATCTCCCTTATATCGGTATTCTAAAAACCAAAGTTTATGAGTAAAATCATTCGTTAAAATTGGTCAGATATGATATGATTAATGAGATACTAGTATATTGAGCACACAAAAAAGATGAGACGTAAGATAAAGTCTGCGAAGAACGATATCTGACGAGGAGGTTCTAATGAAAAAAAATAATTTTCTTAAAAGCAGCGGCTTTTATGTTCTGATCTTCCTTGCGATCATTGCAGTGGTTTCGATGATTACAGGCGGCATGGAAACAGAGACGAGCCAAGAAATTTCATCAAGCGAATTTATGGATGCATTGAACTCGGAAGAGGTGGATAATTTTACGATCCAACCGGGTGCAGGCGTTTATGAAATCAGCGGTGAGTACCGCAGCGAACAAGAACTGGAAGTGGCTGATTCGTCAAGCGATTTACTATTGTTTGATGATACGACCAGTACAACAACAAAGAATTTTACAACCAGAGTTTTACCGAATGACGAAACACTGAAACAAATCACGGAAAGCGCTGAAACGACGGAAACACAAATGGTGTCGTTGGAAGAAGATCAGTCCGGTGCATGGATCAGTATCCTGTTCAGCGTATTACCGATCGTCATCTTCATATTCTTCATGTACATGATGATGGGTCAAGCTGGAGGCGGACAAGGCGGTAACCGCAATGTGATGAACTTCGGCAAAACGAAGTCTGAAGATGCCACCAAAAAGCCTATCAAAGTACGTTTTTCTGACGTTGCTGGTGCAGAGGAAGAGAAACAAGAGCTTGTTGAAGTAGTTGAATTTTTGAAGGATCCACGTCGTTTCACTGCACTTGGCGCAAGAATTCCGGCAGGCGTTTTGCTTGAAGGACCTCCAGGTACAGGTAAGACCTTATTGGCCAAAGCTGTCGCTGGTGAGGCTGGTGTGCCTTTCTTCTCGATTTCCGGTTCTGAATTCGTAGAAATGTTTGTCGGTGTCGGTGCCAGCCGTGTTCGTGACTTGTTCGATCAAGCCAAAAAAGCTGCTCCTGCAATCATCTTCATCGATGAAATCGATGCAGTTGGGCGTCAACGTGGCGCAGGTATGGGTGGCGGCCATGATGAACGTGAACAAACACTGAATCAACTGTTGGTTGAGATGGACGGTTTCTCAGGTAATGAAGGCATCATCGTAATTGCCGCAACAAACCGTTCCGATGTACTCGATCCGGCATTGCTTCGTCCAGGCCGTTTTGACCGCCAGATTTTGGTGGGAAGACCGGATGTAAAAGGCCGTGAAGCGATATTGAAAGTACATTCCCGCAACAAACCGTTGGCAAGCAATGTCGATCTGAAAGTTGTCGCGCAACAAACACCAGGCTTCTCTGGAGCAGATCTGGAAAACCTGTTGAACGAAGCTGCGTTGGTTGCAGCCAGACGGAACAAAACAAAAATTGATGCCCTTGATGTGGATGAGGCGCATGACCGTGTCATCGCCGGCCCTGCCAAGCGGGATCGTGTCATCAGCAAGCGCGAACGCGAAATGGTTGCCTACCATGAAGCCGGCCACACGATTGTCGGTATGGTACTGAGCGATGCGCGCATTGTCCACAAAGTTACGATCGTTCCACGCGGTCGCGCGGGTGGATATGCAATCATGCTTCCGAAAGAAGATCGATTCCTCATGACCAAGGATGAGTTGTTGGAACAAGTTGTCGGATTGCTTGGTGGACGTGTAGCGGAGGAAGTTGTCTTCAACGTCCAAACTACAGGCGCAAGCAACGACTTCGAACAGGCTACGGGCTTGATCAGAAGCATGGTTACCGAATACGGTATGAGTGATAAGTTGGGTACTGTACAGTATGAAGGAAATCATCAAGTATTCGTCGGTCGTGACTACGGTCAAACCAAAGCATACTCTGAAGATATTGCTTACCAAATCGACTCGGAAGTCCGTCGTATGATGAATGACGCGCATATCAGAGCGCGTCAAATCATCGAAGAACACCGTGAACAACTGAATTTGATCGCTGAGAAATTGTTGGAACTGGAAACATTGGATGAGAAAACAATCCGCAGCCTGTTCGAAACCGGCCAAATGCCTTCGGACTCAAATACAGAAGAATATCCAAGCGAAAAAGCACAGTCTTTTGAAGAGGCCAAACGGGCCCTTGAAAAGAAAGAAGCTGAAAAAATTCATTAGGAAGAGCAGATGCTTGCTGATGATGAATCCCAAGATTCATTACCTGCTGCCGATGGAAAAGCAGAAAATGAATCGGAAAATCAAGACACAGATACTGAAAAAAAATAAAACAAATAGAATTTTGCGAAAAGTCTGGGACGAAAATCCCGGACTTTTTGTCATCACCGCGTGGTTTCACAGTACCAAGTGAGCAAAGTGTTGTTGCTTTCAGCTTGACCTATAGTAGAATGATAGAGAAACAATTTAAGAATGCAATGGAGGATTATACATGAGTAGTTATTTAATTAAGGCGTTAGCCTATGAAGGACAATTCCGGGCCTATGCGATCGACGCTACAGAAGCGGTTGCTGAGGCTCAAAAAAGGCATGATACATGGAGTGCCTCTTCTGCAGCTTTGGGCCGCACAATGGTTGGGACTTTATTGCTGGCTGCAGCTGGATTGAAGAATGAGGAAAAAATGACCGTGATCGTGAACGGAGATGGCTTGGGAGGCCGTATACTCGCTGATGCGAACGGAAAAGGCGATATCAAAGCCTATATTTCTAACCCGAATGTCAACCTTGCATTGAACGGTGATGGCAAACTGGATGTACGCGCAGTTGTGGGGACTGAAGGTACTTTGACCGTCATCAAAGATCTGGGTATGAAGGAACCGTTCACGGGACAAGTTTCTCTGGTCAGCGGCGAATTGGGCGAGGATTTCACCTACTATATGGCAAATTCTGAGCAAATCCCTTCAGCTATCGGGTTAAGCGTACTGGTTGATACGGATGATTCGATCAAAGCGGCTGGTGGATTCATGATTCAAGTGATGCCTGACGCCAGCGATGAAGCCATCACAAAAGTGGAACAAAATATCGCAGCTATTCCCTTAGTCTCCAGATTGATGGAAAACGGTGAAACGCCTGAACAGATCTTGGCGCGTATATTGGGCGAAGAAAATGTGGAAGTCCTGGAAAAGATGCCGGTTCGTTTCCACTGCGATTGTTCAAGAGAACGTTTCGCTGGTGGTTTGAGTTCAATCGGTAAAGATGAACTTCATGAGATGATTGTTGAGGATCACGGGGCTGAAGTGGTCTGCCATTTCTGTGGCGAAAAATACCATTATTCGGAAGCTGATCTTCAGGAATTGGTTACGGCCATTGATGAGAAGCGTGCCGCCAACATCTAAATTAGCCAGCGTTTCACTTGTAATGCGGTTTCGCGTAACCTACAATGAAACTAATCTGTTCGTTTGATGGAAGTGATCAGTAAAATTTATCTTAGCTGGAGGAATCGACATGGTAAAAATAGTCTCTTCAATTGCGAGTTTGATCGGGGAAACACCGATAATCAAACTGAATAAAGTTGTGCCTGAGGGTGTGGCTGATGTTTACGTCAAGTTGGAGTCTTTCAACGCGGGCGGAAGCGTGAAAGATCGCATCGCTCTGAATATGATTGAAGTGGCTGAAGAAGAAGGACTTCTGAAACCCGGTTATACAATCGTTGAGCCGACAAGCGGAAATACAGGAGTGGGTTTGGCCATGTTGGCTGCTGCGAAAGGCTACAAAGCCATTTTTGTGATGCCGGATACGATGAGCATGGAAAGACGTTTACTGTTGGCAGCATACGGCGCAGAATTGGTTCTGACGCCAGGAGCGGAAGGAATGAATGGTTCGATTGCAAGAGCAAGGGAAATCGCAATGCAACCGGAACACTTTATGCCGATGCAGTTTGATAACTCAGCCAATCCTGCTGTGCATGAAGCCATCACAGGTCCGGAAATCATCGAGGCTTTTGAAGGCAAGACGCCGGATGCTTTTATTGCCGGAGTGGGAACGGGGGGAACCGTTACAGGAGTCGGCAAGGCTTTGCGCAAAGTCAATCCCAATGTGGAGATATATGCATTGGAGCCTACCGATTCGGCTGTGTTGAGCGGAAAGCCGAAAGGCCCGCATAAAATACAAGGTATCGGAGCCGGATTCATCCCGTCTGTATTGGATACGACACTGTACAACGGTATTGTCCAAGTCTCCAATGAACAAGCTTTCGAAATGGCTCGACGCGTTGCGCGGGAAGAAGGCGTTTTGGTGGGGATTTCAGGCGGAGCTGCCATCGCTGGTGCGATTGAAGTGGCCATCCGTTTAGGCAAAGGCAAATCTGTCGTGACGGTGGCACCGGATAACGGAGAACGCTACCTGTCCACGCCTCTGTTCAGCGTAGAATAATAGATGGAAAAAGAAGGGCAGGCCGATCGGATGGCTTGTCCTTTTTTCTTATCGGCGAGTCACCATACATAATTGGATAAGATATTTTTCTTTTCTTACGGATTGTAAGATGATAGAATGGTCCAAGAGTTTTTTAGCATCCAAAAAATGGATGGAATCAACATAAATAAGTAAAAAAGGGAGTAAAAAATGTATAAAATCGGTAATATTGAAATCAATAACCCCGTTGCAGTGGCACCTATGGCCGGGATCAGCAACGCGGCCTTCCGTGTCACGGTTAAAGAAATGGGCGCGGGCTTGGTTGTCTGCGAGATGATAAGCGACAAAGGGATTCAATTCCGCAATGAGAAGACCTTACGGATGCTGCACATCGAGCCTAACGAATATCCGCTGAGTGTCCAAATCATGGGTGGCAATAAGGATACCTTGGTTGAAGCGGCAAAATACGTGGCAGAAAACACGGAAGCAGCCATCATCGACATCAACATGGGCTGTCCCGTCAGTAAAGTGATCAAGGCGGAAGCAGGAGCCAAGTGGTTGTTGGATCCGGGCAAAGTCTATGAAATGGTTTCCGCTGTCGTGGATGCCGTGGAAAAGCCGGTTACCGTGAAAATGCGGACGGGTTGGGATTCCGATCATCTTTTTGCAGTGGAGAATGCTTTGGCGGCAGAACGCGCTGGTGCAGCCGCGGTTGCGATGCATGGACGCACGCGTGTACAGATGTATGAAGGACACGCCGACTGGAACATCTTCAAGGACGTTAAACAGGCTTTGAAGCGTATCCCGTTATTGGGGAACGGAGATGTGAAGTCACCTGAGGATGCGAAACGGATGATGGACGAAACGGGCGTGGATGGTGTTATGATAGGCCGCGCTGCCTTGAGCAACCCTTGGATGATCAAACAGACAGTCCATTATCTGGAAACTGGAGAAATGTTGCCGCAATCGACCCCGCGCGAGAAATTGGAAATTGCAAAACTGCATTTGGACAGATTGACCGATCTTAAGGGCGAAACCGTAGCTGTCAAAGAGTTCCGTAGCATCGCGGCTTATTACTTGAAAGGCATTCCGCGTGCTTCAAAAACAAAAGCTGCAGTCACATCAGCATCCAGACAACAAGAAGTAGTTGACTTGTTGGATCGCTTCATTTTCGAAGTAGAGGAACGCGAAGGTTCAAAAGAAGCGCGTACATTCGAAAAAATCGAAATAAATAGCTAAGACGGCTTGATTTTTCACTCTTTTATTGGCAATATTAAGAAGATTATGAATCAAGAAGATTTAAGAACGGAGTGACCTCATTGAGTCAAGAAAAACATTCAGAAGAAATGAATGACCAGTTGCTGATTCGCCGTGAAAAGATGCAGGCTTTACGCGAAGAAGGAATTGAACCCTTTCAAAATGGTTTTGTAAGAACACATTTATCTGCAACAATCCATCAAGAGTTCGATGCTTTTACGAAAGAGGAAATCGAAGCAAAAGATGAGACCATCGTTTCAGTAGCCGGCAGAATCATGACAAAACGCGGAAAAGGGAAGGTTGGCTTTGCTCACTTGCAGGACAGTAAAGGCCAAATTCAGATTTACGTGCGCAAAGACGTGGTTGGGGAAGAGGATTATGCGATCTTTAAGCAAGCGGATCTTGGGGACATTATTGGCGTAACTGGCCCGATCATGAAAACTGATGCCGGTGAAGTCACCATCAAACCGACGCAACTTGTGCATTTGACGAAAGCATTGCGTCCGTTGCCTGACAAATATCACGGCTTGACGAATGTTGAACAGAAATATCGTCAACGTTATCTTGACTTGATCAGCAACAAAGAGAGCTTCAATAAGTTCGTGCAACGTAGCCAGATTATCAGCGAAATCAGAACTTACTTGAACGGGCTGGGTTATTTGGAAGTCGAAACACCGACATTGCATAACATGGCAGGTGGGGCTACCGCAAGACCGTTCATCACGCACCATAATGCATTGGACATGGAATTGTACATGCGCATCGCGTTGGAGTTGCATCTGAAGCGCCTTGTGATCGGCGGCATGGAAAAGGTTTATGAAATCGGTCGTGTATTCCGTAACGAAGGAATCGATACAACCCACAATCCGGAATTCACGATGTTGGAAATGTATACAGCCTATACGGACTTCCACGATGTGATGGAAGTGGTCGAAGGCATCTTCGAGACGGTTACAACAAAAGTCAAAGGCTCTTCAACAGTAGTCTATGACGGCACCGAAATCTACTTGGCCGGCCCATACCCGCGCATCCACATGGTTGACGCAGTCAAAGCCGTTACAGGCGTCGATTTCTGGGCACCGATGACGGATGCAGAAGCGCAAGCTTTGGCGGAAAAACACAATGTGCCTTTCACTAAGAACATGACGGTAGGGCATATCATCAATGAATTTTTCGAAGCGTTTGTGGAAGATACATTGGTTCAGCCGACATTCATCTATGGACACCCGTTGGCGATTTCGCCATTGGCACGCAAAAATGAAGAAGATCCGCGCTTTACGGACCGTTTTGAAATCTTCATTATGGGCAAGGAATACGGAAACGCCTTTACCGAGCTTACGGATCCGATCGATCAAAGAGAACGTTTCGAAGCGCAAGCGATGGAGAAAGAGCAAGGAAATGACGAAGCACATGGTGTGGATGAAGACTTCATAGAGGCTTTGGAATACGGTATGCCTCCGACAGGCGGCTTGGGTATCGGCATCGACAGATTCGTGATGATGTTGACGGATAGTCAATCAATCCGTGACGTTCTGCTGTTCCCCACGATGAGAAATCTAGAGATTTAACTTGAATGTGAGGGGCTGCCGCAATTTGCGGTAGCCCTTTTAAATGAAAAAAAACGGGAAATATTGAAAATAAAACAAGACAAACTGTTGACGGTCAGAAATATACGTGGTATGATTCAAAAGGTGATTTTTGTACACAGATCCCTGAACATATCTTTCAGTCGTGCTGACTGGTGTATGATAGTCACAGAAAGAATAGTAAGTCGAAAATTTCGATTTATTTATTTTTTTAACTAAAAAGGAACCACCTGGATGTGTGGACCTAGCTATCCCATCGAGGAAGGAGGAAAATCAATGCCTACAATTAATCAACTAGTGCGTAAACCGCGCCAATCTGCTATTGAAAAATCAAAATCTCCTGCTTTAGGAAAAGGTTACAATAGCTTCAAAAAATCACAAACAAATACAAACTCACCTCAAAAACGTGGTGTTTGTACGCGTGTGGGTACAATGACTCCGAAAAAACCTAACTCAGCGTTACGTAAGTACGCTCGTGTACGTTTGTCTAACTTGTTAGAAGTTACAGCTTACATTCCTGGTATCGGACATAACCTACAAGAACACAGCGTGGTGCTGATCCGTGGCGGACGTGTAAAAGACTTGCCAGGGGTACGTTATCATATCGTTCGTGGAGCTCTTGATACAGCCGGTGTAAACAACCGTATGCAAAGCCGTTCTAAATACGGTGCTAAGAGACCTAAGAAAAAATAATTAAACATCAAACCTATAAATAGAAAAGTTAAGGAAGGAGGAATTTGAATGCCTCGTAAAGGTCCAGTTACAAAACGTGAAGTAATGCCAGATCCGATTTACAATTCTAAATTGGTGACTCGTTTGATCAACCGTATCATGGTTGATGGAAAACGTGGTAAAGCTGCTACCATCTTATATAACGCATTTGAAATGATTAAAGAATCTACAGGAAACGATCCGTTGGAAGTTTTCGAACAAGCTATGAAAAACATCATGCCTGTTTTAGAAGTAAAAGCACGTCGTGTAGGGGGTTCTAACTACCAAGTTCCTATCGAAGTACGTCCAGATCGTCGTATGGCTTTAGGCTTGCGTTGGTTGGTAAACTACTCTCGTCTACGCGGTGAAGATACCATGGAAGAGCGTCTGGCTAAAGAAATTATGGATGCTGCCAACAACTCTGGTGCTTCAGTCAAGAAGCGTGAAGATACACATAAAATGGCAGAAGCTAACAAAGCTTTCGCTCACTACCGTTGGTAAAATTTTCTTGCAAGAATTTTTTCTTGCAAGAAATTTGCTTTATGGTTGTGTAAGTCACCATTTTTCCAATAAAATGGACTTGCAATTACTTTTAAAAGAGAGAGGTGTTGAAATAAGATGGCACAAAGAGAATTTTCTCTACATAATACGAGAAATATCGGTATCATGGCTCATATTGACGCTGGTAAAACAACGGCAACTGAACGTATTTTGTACTATACCGGTAAAATCCATAAGATCGGTGAAACCCACGAAGGTGCTTCACAAATGGACTGGATGGAACAAGAACAAGAACGTGGTATTACCATCACTTCAGCTGCTACTACTGCACAATGGAAAGGGTATCGCGTAAACATCATCGATACTCCTGGACACGTGGACTTCACTATCGAAGTTGAGCGTTCCCTACGTGTATTGGATGGCGCTGTCGCTTTACTTGATGCGCAATCAGGTGTAGAACCTCAGACTGAAACAGTTTGGCGTCAAGCTACAACTTATGGCGTTCCTCGTATCATTTTCGCTAACAAAATGGACAAAATGGGTGCAGATTTCTTATACTCTTTAGGAACGCTCCATGATCGTCTGAATGCTAATGCGCATCCAATTCAATTGCCGATTGGTTCTGAAGATACATTCAAAGGTATCATCGATTTAGTCGAAATGAAGGCTGAAATCTATGACAACGATGAAGGTACTGAATACCATGAAGAAGATATCCCTGCGGAATATCTTGAAGTAGCTGAAGAATGGCATACTAAATTAGTTGAAGCTGTTGCTGAAACTGATGAAGCCTTGATGGAAAAATATCTTGATGGTGAAGAAATTACGAAAGAAGAATTGAAACAAGGTATTCGTACTGCTACATGTAATGTAGAATTTTTCCCGATGCTTTGTGGTTCTGCTTTCAAAAATAAAGGTGTTCAATTATTGCTTGATGCAGTTATTGATTACCTTCCATCACCATTGGATGTTGCTGCCATCACAGGTACTGACGTAGACACTGAAGAACCAATCGCTGTCCCTGCAAGCGACGAAGCGCCATTTGCAGCTTTAGCATTTAAAGTTATGACTGACCCGTTTGTGGGCCGTCTGACATTCTTCCGCGTATACGCTGGTACTCTACAAAGTGGTTCTTACGTTCAGAATGCCACTAAAGGCAAACGCGAACGTGTAGGCCGTATCCTACAGATGCATGCTAACCACCGTAACGAAATCCCAGAAGTATTTGCTGGAGATATCGCTGCTGCAGTTGGTTTGAAAGATACGACTACAGGAGATACTTTGTGTGATGAAAAGAAACAAGTAATCCTTGAATCCATGGTATTCCCGGAACCAGTTATCGAAGTTGCTATTGAGCCTAAATCAAAAGCTGACCAAGATAAAATGGGTATCGCGTTACAGAAACTTTCTGAAGAAGATCCTACTTTCCGTGCTTCCACTAACCCAGAGACTGGTCAAACGATCATCGCTGGTATGGGTGAGTTGCACTTGGACATCATCGTTGACCGTATGAAACGTGAGTTCAAAGTTGAAGCTACAGTAGGTGCTCCTCAAGTATCTTACCGTGAAACATTCCGTCAGTCCGTTCAAGCTGAAGGTAAATTCGTTCGCCAATCAGGTGGTAAAGGTCAATTCGGTCACGTCTGGGTTGAATTTACTCCTAATGAAGAAGGAAAAGGCTTTGAGTTCGAAAATGCTATCGTCGGTGGGGTTGTTCCTCGTGAATACATCCCTGCAGTTGAAGCTGGTTTGAAAGACGCAATGGAAAATGGTGTATTGGCTGGTTATCCTTTAGTTGACGTTAAAGCTAAATTGTATGATGGTTCTTACCATGATGTCGATTCATCTGAAACAGCATTTAAAGTTGCTGCTTCACTTGCTTTGCGTAACGCAGCTAAAAAAGCTGACCCTGCAATCCTTGAGCCAATGATGGCTGTAGAAATTACAGTTCCTGATGATTATCTAGGAGATGTAATGGGACACGTAAGTTCTCGTCGTGGACGTATCGAAGGTACTGAAGCACGCGGAAATGCACAAATCGTTAAGAGCAGCATTCCATTATCAGAAATGTTTGGATATGCTACAACTCTACGTTCTTCTACACAAGGCCGTGGAACATTCTCAATGACATTCGATCATTACGAAGCTGTTCCTAAAGCTGTTCAAGAAGATATCATCAAGAAGAGCGGAAAAAATAGCGAAGAGTAATCTCGCTGTTGCTTAGCTTGTATATTGCTTTTTCGAGCACAAATCGGTATACTTTATACGATAGACGTTTAGAGTCTAGACAAATTATAAGCACTTAATATGAGGAGGAAATGATTTAAAATGGCAAAAGTAAAATTCGACCGTTCAAAACCCCATGTAAACGTTGGTACAATCGGACACGTTGACCATGGTAAAACAACATTAACAGCAGCTATCACAACAGTTTTAGCTAAAAAAGGGTTCGCTGAAGCATCTAACTATGCTGCAATCGACAACGCTCCAGAAGAAAGAGAACGTGGTATCACAATCAACACTTCTCACGTTGAATACCAAACTGAAACTCGTCACTACGCTCACGTAGACTGCCCAGGTCACGCGGATTATGTTAAAAACATGATCACTGGTGCTGCACAAATGGACGGCGCTATCTTAGTAGTTTCTGCTGCTGATGGCCCAATGCCACAAACTCGCGAGCACATCTTGTTGTCTCGTCAAGTTGGTGTTCCTTACATCGTAGTATTCTTGAACAAAGTCGACATGGTTGACGATGAAGAGTTATTGGAATTAGTTGAAATGGAAGTTCGTGACCTGTTAACAGAATACGATTTCCCTGGTGACGATGTTCCTGTAATCGCTGGTTCAGCTTTGAGAGCTTTGGAAGGCGACGAGTCTTACGAAGAAAAAATCTTGGAATTGATGGCAGCTGTTGACGAGTACATCCCAACTCCAACTCGTGACACTGACAAACCATTCATGATGCCTATCGAGGACGTATTCTCAATCACTGGACGTGGTACTGTTGCTACAGGCCGTGTTGAGCGTGGACAAGTCCGCGTTGGTGACGAAGTTGAAATCGTTGGTATTGCTGAAGAAACTAAGAAAACAGTTGTTACCGGTGTTGAAATGTTCCGTAAATTATTGGATTACGCTGAAGCTGGCGATAACGTAGGAGCTTTGTTGCGTGGTGTTACACGTGATCAAATCCAACGTGGTCAAGTATTGGCTAAACCAGGTACAATCACTCCACATACAACTTTCTCTGCTGAAGTTTATGTACTTTCAAAAGAAGAAGGCGGACGTCACACTCCATTCTTCACAAACTACCGTCCACAATTCTACTTCCGTACAACTGACGTTACAGGCGTATGTAACTTACCAGAAGGCGTTGAAATGGTAATGCCTGGCGATAACGTTACTATGGAAGTTGAACTGATCCACCCAATCGCTATCGAAGAAGGAACTAAGTTCTCTATTCGTGAAGGCGGCCGTACTGTAGGCGCTGGCGTTGTAGCTTCAATCTCTAAATAATTTTATTTCAAAATAAAATTTAATGTGATTAAAAAAAACCCGAGAGCTTCTGCTCTTGGGATTTTTTTTATTCAGACAAATGGATATTGACGTGAACCGGGACTGCTACAAGACAAAAGAAGATCATCGGATGCGACTCCGGATGATCTTCTTTTATTTGGACTTATTCGGTTGGATATTCCAAAGCTTTCTTGCCCTCGTCGCCTGTGCTGACTCGGATGACATTTTCTACATTATAGATGAATATTTTCCCATCTCCGATGTTGCCTGTGTACAATGCTTTTCTGGCAGCAGCTACTACCTCGTGGACTGGCACGGTGCTGACGACAACTTCGACAAGAATTTTCGGCAGCAGATCGGCTTCGGTCTCGACGCCTCGGTAATAAGTTGAATGGCCTTTTTGCATACCATAGCCGAATACGTCGAAAACTGTCATGCCAGTGATGCCGATGTTATTGAGGGCTTTTTTCAGACCTTCGAATTTGCTTTCGTTCGTGATGATTTCAATTTTGGTGATTTTATTATGCGCGCCACTGCTGGCTGTTGTAGTTCCAGATGCTTGGTACTCCACAACTACCGATTGATTCAAGTCTTCTGGATTCGAGTTTTCGAAAGCCAGTTCGGGACCGTTACCTGTGAAAGAGCGCTCCTGAAATTTTTGGAAGGCCGTTCTCAATTCGCCCAGTACGACAGATCCATCGGAATTCGAATGGTTCGGTTCACTTAATGCTACAGCGATGCTGCCGTAAGCAGTTTCTCCATGTATGGCATAGTCCAATCCGATTTCTTCCTCTTGTGCAGAAACGCGTAGTTGCATGAATTGGCTGATCAGTTTTAATAAGAGATAAGATACAATACCGGCATATGTAACTACCGCAAGGATGCTGATTACTTCTGCAACCAAAAGTCTAATATTTCCGTCCAATAAGCCGCCTTCGATAGCAGGGTTGATTGAACTTGTTGCGAAGATTCCTGTCGCAATCCCGCCCCAGATTCCGCCGATACCGTGGCAACCGAAGGCATCAAGCGCATCATCATAAGCAAATTTTTTCTTCAGAACGGTGACACCGTAGAAACAAACGATACCGCCGATCAATCCGATCATAAGGGAAGCGAACGGACTGACGAAACCTGCACCAGGAGTGATGGAAACGAGCCCTGCTACAATTCCGCTTACAAATCCGAGCGCTGTCGGCTTCTTGTGGATCAACCATTCGCAGAACATCCAACTTAGACCTGCAGCTGCTGCGGAGGTGTTCGTTGCGATGAAGGCATTCAAGGCGATGTCGTTGATTGCCATTGCGCTTCCAGCGTTGAAACCGTACCAACCGAATAGAAGAAGACCGGCACCAATCATTGTCATCGGAATATTATGTGGCTTGATCGAATCATGGTTGCTTCGTTTGCCGATGTAGATGGCTGCCACCAAAGCCGATACGCCTGAACTAATGTGTATGACACTGCCGCCTGCAAAATCAAGTGCATCCAATTCGCGGATCCAACCGCCATTTCCCCAGATCCAATGAGCGATAGGATCATAGACGAATGTCGTCCATAACAGGATGAACGCTAAGAAGGCGGGGAACTTCATGCGTTCCGCGATACTTCCAGATATCAAAGCCGGCGTGATGACAGCAAATGCCAATTGGAACATCAAAAATAGTTGGTGGGGAATCGTGGGTGCATAGTCGATCGGTGCAAAACTAACGTTGTTGAGTAGGGCGAAAGAACCATCACCGATCAACGGTCCGTAACCACCGAAAACAAATGAATAACCGAAGAGAATCCATTGGATAGATACTACGGCAATGGCTACATAGCTATGCATCGTTGTGCTGAGGATATTTTTTTTCCGTACCATCCCTCCATAAAATAGGGAAAGCGCTGGTGTCATTAATAAAACCAAGATTGTTGCAAGGAATACGAAAGTTGTGTCAGCGTAATTTATATTCTCCATTGATAATCTCCTTCCGCTGGCATCTGACGAGTGACCAGCTGCTTGTGATGTTGTTAACTGTACACGCTGAACAAAAGAAAATCATCTAAATGATGACGGGCATTGTGATATTAATTGACACGGGAAGGTACCGAAATGCTTTATGAAAAAGAATGTATCTCTGTTTCGCAATTGGTGTGCGGACTCTCATCGGATAAGGGCTGTAGCTGCATGAAAAAAGTAAAAAAGATGTAAGTGGCAAAAAAGCAAACTGACATGAACTGGCTGCTGCAACAAAATATTATTCTTGCATGAGCCTCCCGAAAAAATTGTGTTTCTTCTATATAAATATAAAGGGCTCTGATAATCCGAGAAAAGCAGTCCGCGATAAAAAAAGGCGCGGTAACAGTTGCGGGGCAGAAATTCAAATTGTTTGCTATCCCGATCGGTTTCTGTATAATAGTGAAAGGGCAAAAAAGTATTCTGAGAGCAAGAGCAGAAGATTTTGAAAAAATCGGCACTAATTTTATTATTATTTTCAGAAAAGACTTGCTTTGCTTAATGCGATTATGTATAATATATTGGTACGGCATTCATGGTTATGAATAATGTATTGGTTACCGTACAATCGGGAACCGCAGCTAAGAGACGAGAGGTTGCGACACACCCGGTCGCTTTGTCACGGCGGGTGTGCCGGGGAATTTTCGTGGAGCTAGTCTTATGAATTACATCTGACGAAGGAGGGAACAACATGGCAAAACAAAAAATACGTATTCGTTTAAAAGCATATGAACACCGTGCTCTTGATCAATCAGCGGATAAAATCGTGGAAACAGCAAAAAGAACGGGAGCTACCGTTTCTGGTCCGATTCCATTGCCGACTGAAAGATCACTATACACAGTGATCCGTGCTACTCACAAGTACAAAGATTCTCGTGAGCAGTTCGAAATGCTTACACACAAACGTCTGATCGACATCATCAACCCAACAACAAAAACTGTCGACGCTCTGATGAAGCTTGATTTACCAAGCGGCGTAGACATCGAAATCAAATTATAATCAAACCTATCATATAAAAAACAAACGGAGGTGTTACCATGACCAAAGGAATCTTAGGCAAAAAAGTAGGAATGACTCAATTCTTTACTGCAAACGGTGAGTTAGTACCAGTTACAGTTATCGAAGCTACTCCAAACGTTGTTTTACAAGTTAAAACTAACGAAACAGACGGCTACGAAGCGGTACAACTAGGCTACCAAGAAATGCGTGAAGTATTGTCAAACAAACCTGCTAAGGGTCATGCAGCAAAAGCAAAAACTGCTCCTAAGCGCTTCATTCGTGAATTTAACAATGTTGAGCTAGGAGAATACGAAGTAGGAAAAGAAATCAAAGTTGATATCTTTGCAGCCGGCGACATTGTTGATGTTACTGGTACCACTAAAGGACATGGCTTCCAAGGCGTAATCAAACGTCACGGACAAAGCCGCGGACCAATGGCCCACGGATCTCGTTACCATCGTCGTCCGGGTTCAATGGGTGCTGCTTCATTCCCATCCCGCGTATTCAAAGGCAAAAAATTAGCAGGACGTATGGGTAACGATCGTGTTACTATCCAAAACCTTGAAGTCGTTATGGTTGACGTTGAGAAAAACGTAATCCTGATCAAAGGGAACGTACCTGGTTCTAAAAAATCATTAATCGAAATCAAAGTAGCCCGCAAAGCTGCAAACAAATAATATAAAAGAGAGGAGGAACGAGAAAAATGCCAAACGTAGCCTTATTTAAACAAGATGGAACACAAAACGGTGAAGTAACTTTGAATGAAGAAATCTTTGGGATCGAGCCTAACGAAAACGTTGTATACGATGCAATCATCATGCAACGCGCTTCATTAAGACAAGGAACTCACGCAGTGAAAAACCGCAGCGCTGTCAGCGGTGGTGGTCGTAAACCATGGAAACAAAAAGGAACAGGCCGTGCACGTCAAGGTTCAATCCGTTCACCACAATGGGTTGGCGGCGGAGTTGTCTTTGGACCAACACCTCGTTCTTACAGCTATAAATTAAACAAGAAAGTTCGTCGCTTAGCTATCAAATCAGTTCTTTCAACGAAAGTTGCTGAAGGAGACTTGATCGTAGTTGAAACATTGAACTTCGATGCACCAAAAACAAAAGAATTTGCAAATGTGTTGAAAAACCTTAACGTTGATACGAAAGTATTGGTTGTTGTAGAAAACGACAACGATTTTGCAGCATTATCAGCACGTAACCTTCCTGGTGTAACAGTCGTTAACGAAACAGGAATCAACGTATTGGATGTTGTTTCAAACAACAAATTAGTCTTGACACAAGCTGCTCTTTCTAAGGTAGAGGAGGCTCTTATATAATGGAAGCAACAGACGTTATCAAACGCCCAATCATCACGGAAGCTTCTATGCTTGCAATGGATGAAAAGAAATATACCTTTGAAGTAGATGTACGTGCTAACAAAACATTGGTTAAACAATCTATCGAATCATTGTTCGGTGTAGATGTTAAAAACGTAAACATCATGAATGTTCGCGGCAAACTTAAACGTATGGGTAAATACAAAGGCTATACAAAAAAACGCCGTAAAGCAATCATCACTTTGACTGAAAATTCTAAAACAATCGAATTATTCGAAAATTAATCTTTTGAAATAATCAAATAGGAGGGGAAAAAACGTGGCGATTAAGAAATACAAACCTACCACAAACGGCCGTCGTAATATGACTGGTTCTGATTTCGCAGAGATCACAAAAACAACACCTGAGAAATCTTTGATCGAACCAATCAAAAGAAAAGCCGGTCGTAACAACCAAGGTAAAATTACCGTTCGTCATCAAGCTGGTGGACACAAACGTGCTTACCGTGTGATCGACTTCAAACGTAATAAAGATGGAGTTATTGGTATCGTCAAAGCTGTTGAGTACGATCCAAACCGCACCGCAAACATCGCATTGATCCAATATGTTGATGGAATCAAAACTTACATTATTGCCCCTAAAGGCATCGAAGTAGGCCAACAAATCGAATCTGGAGTAGGATCTGATATCAAAATCGGAAACGCAATGCCATTGGCAAAAATCCCGGTCGGTACTGTTATCCACAACATCGAAACAAAACCAGGCAAAGGCGGTCAATTGATCCGTTCAGCCGGTACAAGTGCTCAAGTACTTGGACAAGAAGGTAAATATACATTAGTTCGTTTGAACTCAAGCGAAGTACGTTTAATCCTTTCAACTTGCCGTGCAACAATCGGTTCAGTAGGTAACGAACAACACGAATTGATCAACATCGGTAAAGCAGGACGTAACCGTTGGTTGGGTAAACGCCCTACAGTCCGCGGTTCTGTAATGAACCCGAACGATCACCCACACGGTGGTGGTGAAGGTAAATCTCCAATCGGACGCAAAGCGCCAGTTACTCCTTGGGGTAAACCAGCTCTTGGTTACAAAACTCGTAGCAAGAAAGCTAAATCTAGCAAGCTGATCGTTCGCGGACGCAAAAAATAATTATCACAACAATAATTGACTGAAGCAACACATAATCGAAAGGAGGCTTCACCATGGGTCGTAGTTTGAAAAAAGGACCTTTTGTCGATGAACATTTAATTAAGAAAGTTGAAGCTGCTCTAGCTAGCGAAAAGAAACAAGTAATCAAAACTTGGTCTCGCCGCTCTACAATTTTCCCACAATTCATCGGTCAAACGATTGCAGTTTATGATGGAAGAAAACACGTTCCAGTTTACATTCAAGAAGACATGGTAGGACACAAATTAGGAGAATTCGCTCCAACAAGAACATACCGTGGCCATGCCGCAGACGACAAGAAAACAGGTCGCCGTTAATTACGAGGGGAGGAAATAACATGCCAGAACAAATCACAGCTGCAAAAGCATCTGCACAAACTGTTCGCATTGCCGCTCGTAAGGTTCGTTTAGTAGTGGATCTTATCAGAGGCAAGAGCATCGGAGAAGCAATCTCCATTCTGAAATTCACACCGCGTGGCGCTTCGCCCGTTGTAGAAAAAGTGTTGATGTCAGCAATTGCCAATGCAGAACATAATTATGATTTAGATATCGAAAACTTGGTAGTAAGCGAGGCCTATGTTAACGAAGGACCAACGATGAAACGTTTCCGTCCACGTGCAAAAGGTTCAGCTTCACCAATCTTGAAACGTACTAGCCACATCACAATCGTGGTATCAGAAAAGAAGGAGGGATAATCTGTGGGTCAAAAAATTCATCCATTAGGATTGCGTGTCGGCATCATCCGTGATTGGGATGCTAAATGGTACGCTGAAAAAGATTTCGCAGCTTTCTTACATGAAGATTTACGTATCCGTAAATATATCGAAAAGAACTTAAGCGAAGCTTCTGTTTCTAAAATCGAAATCGAACGTGGCGCTAACCGCGTAAACGTTTCTATTCATACTGCCAAACCTGGTATGGTAATCGGTAAAGGCGGTTCTGAAGTTGAAAAAACTCGTAAAGAGTTAAATGAACTGACTGGTAAAAAAGTACACATCAACATCGTGGAAATCAAAAGACCAGATTTGGACGCTAAATTGGTTGCTGAAGGTATCGCTAAACAGTTGGAAAACCGTGTAGCTTTCCGTCGTGCTCAAAAACAAGCTATCCAACGTACAATGAGATCTGGCGCTAAAGGGATCAAAACTATGGTTTCTGGTCGTTTGAATGGTGCAGATATCGCTCGTGCTGAAACTCATTCTGAAGGAACTGTTCCATTGCATACATTGCGTGCGGACATTGACTACGCTTGGGAAGAAGCAGATACAACTTATGGTAAATTAGGTGTTAAAGTTTGGATTTACCGTGGTGAAGTTTTACCAGCAAAAAAAACAACTGAGAAAGGAGGGAAATAACCAATGTTAGTACCTAAACGTGTAAAACACCGTCGTGAGTTCCGTGGAAAAATGCGCGGAGAAGCTAAAGGCGGAAAAGAAGTAGTATTCGGTGAATATGGTTTGCAAGCTGTTGACTCTCATTGGATCACAAACCGTCAGATCGAAGCAGCTCGTATCGCTATGACTCGTTACATGAAACGTGGTGGGAAAGTTTGGATCAAAATATTCCCTCACAAATCATATACATCCAAAGCTATCGGAGTCCGTATGGGTTCTGGTAAAGGGGCTCCTGAAGGTTGGGTATCTCCAGTTAAACGCGGCAAAATCATGTTCGAAGTAGCAGGTGTTCCTGAAGAAGTGGCACGCGAAGCTCTACGTCTTGCATCTCACAAATTGCCAGTTAAAACAAAAATTGTAAAACGTAAAGAAATTGGTGGTGAATCGAATGAAGGCTAATGAACTTAAAGAGTTATCCACTGCTGAAATGATTGAAAAAGAAAAACAATTCAAAGATGAATTATTCAATCTACGATTCCAACTTGCAACCGGCCAGTTAGAAAATACTGCCCGCTTGAAAGAAGTACGCAAATCAATTGCACGTATTAAAACTGTATTGCGACAACAAGAATTGCAAAAATAGTAGATCAGCAAAGGAGGTCACAACGAAATGACTGAACAACGTAACCAACGTAAAGTCTACCAAGGTGTTGTTGTTTCCGATAAAATGGATAAAACAATCGTTGTAGAAGTATCTACAACAAAAACACATCCAACTTACGGCAAACGCGTTAAGTACTCTAAAAAGTACAAAGCACATGATGAAAACAACCAAGCAAAAATGGGAGATGTAGTTAGAATTATGGAGACTCGTCCTCTATCTGCTACTAAAAACTTCCGTTTACTGGAAGTTGTTGAAGAATCAGTAATCATCTAATCAGACAAATAAATATTTTTATATCCGGAAGGAGGATACTGACGTGATACAAACAGAATCCCGCTTAAGAGTTGCCGACAATTCAGGCGCTAAAGAAGTGTTAACTATCAAAGTTTTAGGTGGTTCAAACCGCAAATTCGCAGGAATTGGTGATACAATCGTCTGCACAGTAAAACAAGCTACACCCGGTGGTGTTGTCAAAAAAGGTGATGTAGTTAAAGCTGTTATCGTTCGTACGAAACACGGCGCACACCGTAAAGATGGTTCTTACATCAAATTTGACGAAAATGCTTGTGTAATCATTCGTGACGACAAGAGCCCTCGTGGAACACGTATCTTTGGACCAGTTGCACGTGAATTGCGTGACAACAACTACATGAAGATCGTTTCACTAGCTCCAGAAGTATTGTAATCAACTGTCATAAATGAAGGAGGTGCAACAAAGCATGCACGTAAAAACTGGTGATAAAGTTAAAGTCATTACTGGAAAAGATAAAGGTAAAGAAGGAGTCATCCTTAAAACTTTCCCTAAAAAAGATCGTGTTATTGTCGAAGGCATTAATATTGTCAAGAAACATCGCAAAGCTTCCCAAACAAACCCAACAGGTGGAATTCTTGAAGAAGCAGCACCTATCCATGTTTCTAACATTATGTTAATTGATGCTAAAACTGGCGAACCTACTCGCGTAGGATCTAAAGTCGTAGATGGCAAAAAAGTCCGCGTTTCCAAAAAAACCGGCGAAATCATTGATTAATTATTAGAGGAAGGAGGATATTCTAAATGAACCGTTTAAAAGAAAGATATACAAAAGAAATCGTTCCATCATTGATGGAAAAATTTGAATACACTTCAATCATGCAAGCACCAAAAATTGACAAAATTGTCATCAACATGGGTGTGGGTGATGCTGTTTCAAATACAAAAAACTTGGATAAAGCAGTTGAAGAATTAACTTTGATCTCTGGTCAAAAACCAGTCATCACGTTAGCTAAAAAATCAATCGCAGCATTCCGTTTACGTGAAGGTATGCCTATCGGCACTAAAGTTACTCTACGTGGCGAAAGAATGTACGACTTCTTGGATAAACTAGTAACAGTTTCATTACCACGTGTACGTGACTTCCGTGGGATCAGCAAAAAATCTTTTGATGGTCGTGGAAACTATACTTTAGGTATCAAAGAACAATTGATTTTCCCAGAAGTTGACTATGATAGAGTCGACAAAGTGCGTGGTATGGATATCGTTATCGTAACTACAGCTAACACTGACGAAGAATCAAGAGAATTATTGACTCAACTTGGAATGCCATTCCAAAAATAAGCTAAGGAGGCGAATAATAATTGGCTAAAAAATCCATGATTGCTAAAAACAAGCGTCCCGCAAAACATTCTACTCAAGCTTACTCTCGTTGTGAACGTTGCGGACGTCCACATTCAGTTTATCGCAAATTCAAACTTTGCCGTATTTGCTTCCGTGAACTTGCCTATAAAGGACAAATTCCCGGCGTGAAAAAGGCTAGCTGGTAATTTAACCATACTCGCAAAAGGAGGTATAATGTAAATGGTCATGACAGATCCAATCGCAGATTTCTTAACTCGTATTCGTAATGCCAACATGGTACGTCACGAATCTTTAGAAGTGCCTGCATCAAAGACAAAATTAGAGATCGCTAACATTCTTAAGGCTGAAGGTTTCATCAAAAACTTTGATTACACTTCAGACGACAAACAAGGTGTTATCCGTGTATTCTTAAAATATGGTCCAAACAACGAACGCGTCATCACTGGTTTGAAACGTATTTCAAAACCAGGTTTGCGTGTATACGCTAAAACTGGCGACATCCCTAAAGTATTGAATGGTTTAGGAATCGCAATCGTGTCTACTTCTGAAGGTGTTATCACCGACAAAGAAGCAAGAGCGAAAAACATCGGCGGCGAAGTATTAGCTTACGTTTGGTAATTTAAAAAAATAAGAGAAAATAAGGAGGTGCAGCCCTGTGAGTCGTATTGGTAATAAAGCAATCGAAATCCCAGCTGGCGTAACCGTTACTCAACAAGGTAACACTGTTACGGTTAAAGGCCCTAAAGGCGAATTAACTAGCACATTTAATGAAATGATCGGTATCAATATCGAAGGAAACACTGTTACTTTCACTCGTCCTAACGAAGAGAAATTCACTAAATCCATTCATGGTACTACACGCGCGTTGTTGAACAACATGGTTGTAGGTGTATCTGAAGGATTCATGAAAGAATTGGACTTAGTAGGGGTTGGGTACCGTGCTCAATTACAAGGTAAAAAACTTGTATTGAACGTAGGATATTCTCATCCAGTGGAATTCACACCTGAAGACGGTATTGAAGTGGAAGTACCATCTAACACTAAAATTATCGTTAAAGGTTACGATAAAGCTAAAGTTGGCGCTTTGGCAGCCAACATCCGCGGCGTACGCCCACCAGAGCCTTACAAAGGTAAAGGGATCAAATACGTTAACGAAATTATCCGTCGTAAAGAAGGTAAGACAGGTAAATAATAGTCCGCTATTATTACTTGCTTCCTGAACGACCCAACAAAATTAAATTAAAGAGGTGACAATTGTGATTACTAAACCAGATAAAAACAAAGTGCGCCAAGCTAGACACGCACGCGTAAGAAGAAAAATCTCTGGTACTGCAGAGTGCCCACGCTTGAACGTTTTTCGTTCCAACAAAAACATCTACGCTCAATTAATTGATGACGTAGCGGGTGTGACGCTAGCAAGTGCCTCTACAAAAGAATCAGAAATCGCAAGCGGTACTAAAACTGAAGCTGCTGCTGCAGTTGGAAAACTAATTGCTGAACGTTCTGTTGCTAAAGGTATCAAAAAAGTAGTCTTTGACCGTGGTGGCTATCTGTACCATGGTCGTGTGCAGGCTTTGGCTGAAGCTGCCCGCGAAAATGGACTAGATTTCTAGGAAAAGGAGGATAACCACACATGGTTTATGTTGACCCAGCTCATATTGAATTAGAAGATCGCGTTGTTGCAATCAATCGTGTAACAAAAGTTGTTAAAGGTGGACGTCGTCTGCGCTTTGCTGCTTTAGTTGTTGTAGGAGACAGAAACGGACATGTAGGATTCGGTACTGGTAAAGCAGCCGAGGTTCCAGAAGCTATTCGTAAAGCTATCGAATCTGCTAAAAAGAGCCTTATTGAAGTTCCAATGTCTGAATCAACAATCCCACACCAAGTTATCGGAACTTTCTGTGGCGGTAACGTAATGTTGAAACCTGCTAAATCCGGTTCCGGAGTATCCGCAGGCGGACCAGTCCGTGCCGTTGTTGAATTAGCTGGTATCGCTGATATCACAAGCAAGTCCCTTGGTTCTAACACACCTATCAATATGGTACGTGCTACAATCGATGGCTTGAAACAATTGAAAAATGCTGAAGATGTTGCGAAATTACGCGGCAAATCAGTTGAAGAATTACTAGGATAAGGAGGACTACATCATGGCAGAAGTAAAGATCACTTTAACACGCAGCTTGATCGGACGTCCTCAAAACCAAAAAGATACTTGCAAGGCTTTGGGATTGTCCAAAATCGGCAAAACTGTTGTGAAACCAGCTAACCCAGCTATCTTGGGCATGATTAACACAGTAAGCCACTTAGTAACATCAGAAGAAGTTAAATAATAAATATCAGATTGAAGGAGGTGCCAAGTTACTATGAAACTTCATGAATTAAAACCTGCTGAAGGCTCACGTAAAGAACGTAACCGTGTCGGTCGCGGATCTTCATCCGGTAATGGTAAAACATCCGGTCGTGGACATAAAGGCCAAAAAGCCCGTTCAGGCGGCGGTGTGAGACTTGGATTCGAGGGTGGACAAACTCCATTGTTCCGTCGTCTTCCAAAACGTGGATTCACGAACATCAACCGTAAGGAATATGCTGTCATCAACTTAGAAATCTTAAACCGTTTCGAAGATGGTACAGAAGTTACTCCAGCTTTATTAGTTGAAACTGGTATTGTCAAAGATGAAAAATCAGGCATCAAAGTTTTAGGCAACGGAAGCGTTGAGAAAAAACTGACAGTTAAAGCTAATAAATTCTCCGAAGCAGCACAAAAAGCTATCGAAGCTGCAGGTGGGACTGTTGAGGTGATCTAATGTTTGCTCTTCTGAAAAATGCATTTCAGGCGAAGGACATTAGAAATAGAATCTTTTTTACTCTAGGTATGCTGATTGTGTTCCGTCTCGGAACACATATTACTGTACCGGGTGTTGATGCGGGTGCCATCGCAAACTTGGCATCGACGGGCTTGTTCAGTCTGTTGGACACATTCGGAGGTGGAGCACTGAGTCAGTATTCCATTTTCGCTATGGGTGTCTCGCCATACATCACTTCTTCTATTGTTGTTCAATTGTTACAAATGGATATTGTTCCCAAATTCGTGGAATGGTCTAAACAGGGTGAAGTAGGTAGAAGAAAATTAAATCAAGTAACAAGATATTTGACAGTCATTTTAGCATTTGTACAGTCTGTCGGTCTATCGATCGGTTTCAACCAACTCTCAGCATTTGGGCTGGTAAATGATCCGGGGATGACAACTTATATGATCATCGCGTTAGTGATGACGGCAGGTTCGATGCTTGTTGTTTTTATCGGAGAATCGATTTCAATGCATGGGATCGGAAACGGAACCTCATTGATCATTTTCTCTGGTATCATCGCAAGAATCCCTTCAGATCTTTACACTTACTATAATGATCGTTTTGTGGATGCAGGATCCGATTTGATGAACAATATTTTGTTCTCGGTCGCGCTATTGATAGCAATATTATTGGTGGTCATACTCGTTGTGTACGTTCAACAAGCTGAACGTAAAATCCCCATTCAATATTCCAAGCGTGCTTCCGGTTCGAATCAATCCGCGCATTTGCCTTTGAAAATCAATTCAGCTGGAGTCATTCCAGTAATCTTTGCCAGTTCTTTCATGATGACACCGCAGACGATCCTTGGATTTTTCGCGGCAAGTCAAAGTGAAGCCAGCTGGTATCAAATTTTGTCAACCATCTTTAATTACCGTGAACCCATCGGTGCAACAATCTATACGGTATTGATCGTTGTCTTCACTTACTTCTATGCCTTCATTCAGATTAACCCTGAAAAAATGGCAGAGAACTTGCAAAAGCAAGGCGGCTATATTCCAAGTGTACGCCCGGGTAAAGGGACAGAAGATTACATTTCCGGTATGATTATGCGATTAAGTACGGTCGGCGCGCTATTTCTTGGACTGATTGCGCTATTGCCAATCATTGCCTCAGGTTTGTGGGATTTGCCGGACTCGCTCGCCCTTGGCGGTACAAGTCTTCTGATTGTAGTTGGTACTGCATTGGAAACGGCAAGACAAATTGAAGGTCGAATGGTTAAACGTAATTACCAAGGATTTATTCAATAGTAAGTTTGTGAGGGGGAAAGTGATTTCCTCGTCACATATGCTTACATCTTTAGGAGGCAGTAAAATGATGAACCTAATTATTATGGGTCTTCCCGGTGCTGGAAAAGGAACACAGGCTGAAAAGATCATCGCGAAATACAATATTCCGCATATCTCTACAGGGGACATGTTCCGAGCTGCTATGAAAAATGAGACAGCTTTGGGCCTGGAAGCAAAATCATATATGGATAAAGGCGAACTTGTTCCAGATGAAGTTACAAACGGAATCGTTAAAGAGAGATTAGCAGAATCTGATACTGAAAAAGGCTTTTTGTTGGATGGTTTTCCAAGAACCCTCGTACAAGCAAAAGCACTTGAAGCTATCATGAATGAACTCGACAAAAAAATCGATGCTGTTATTAACATTGATGTGAACCCTGAGGTTTTGATGCAACGTCTAACGGGTAGAATCATTTGCCGCTCTTGCGGAGCGACTTACCACAAAACAAACAATCCTCCTAAAGTAGAAGGAACGTGCGATCGTTGTGGCGGACACGAATTCTATCAACGCGAAGATGATAAACCTGAAACCGTAGAAAATCGCATTCAGATTAATCTTGAACAGTCTCAACCAATCATTGCATTTTACAGCGAAAAAGGATTGTTGCACAATGTGGATGGCGAAATCGGCATCGACATGTTGTTTACTGAAATCCAAAAGATTATAGAATAGTCGCAAATGTCATTTGAAGTTAATCGTAAATTTCTTTTCAATAGATACTTGCTATGGTATAATCTAGCAGTTAGAGTAAAAATTGCCAAGACATGAGATTAATCAGCTCAACAGAATGTTAGGAGGTTAGCAGGCGTGGCGAAAGACGATGTCATTGAGATCGAAGGAGTTGTCGTTGAAACTTTGCCCAATGCAATGTTTAAAGTCGAACTTGAAAATGGTCACATAGTATTAGCTCACGTATCTGGTAAAATTAGAATGCATTACATCCGCATTTTGCCAGGCGATAAAGTTACGGTAGAATTATCTCCGTACGATCTTACTCGTGGACGCATTACTTACCGCTTTAAATAATTGCACTCCATCACTAAATAGGAGGGAATTTAAATGAAAGTTAGAGCATCAGTAAAACCCATTTGCGAAAAATGCAAAGTCATTCGCCGCAATGGTCGTGTTATGGTGATTTGCGAAAATCCCAAACACAAACAACGCCAAGGATAATAACAAGGAGGTGCCTATAAATGGCTCGTATCGCAGGAGTAGATGTTCCGCGTGACAAACGTGTAGTTATTTCATTAACTTATATTTTTGGTATCGGATTAAACACAGCTCAAAAAGTTTTAGCAGCAGCTGAGGTTTCAGAAGATACTCGTGTTCGTGATTTAACGAATGATGAATTAGACCGTATCCGTATTGAAGTGGATAAATTAAAGGTTGAAGGTGATCTTCGTCGTGAAGTAAACCTAAATATTAAACGATTGATCGAAATCGGATCTTACAGAGGAATGCGTCACCGTCGTGGTTTGCCTGTTCGCGGACAAAACACTAAGAACAATGCACGTACTCGTAAAGGCCCAGCTAAATCAATCGCTGGTAAGAAAAAATAATAATTAAGTGAAGGAGGTCAAAACTTCATGGCTAAAAAAGTAGCTCGCAAACGCCGCGTAAAAAAGAATGTTGAAGCTGGTGTAGCACATATCCGCTCAACTTTTAATAATACTATTGTTATGATTACAGATGTTCATGGAAATGCTATTTCATGGTCGTCAGCAGGTTCATTAGGATTCAGAGGTTCTCGTAAATCTACTCCTTATGCTGCACAAATGGCTGCAGAAGCAGCAGCTAAAGTTTCTATGGAACATGGCATGAAAACAGTCGAAGTAGCTGTTAAAGGTCCTGGTTCTGGACGTGAAGCTGCCATTCGTTCATTACAAGCTGCAGGATTGGAAGTTACCGCAATCCGCGATGTAACGCCCGTTCCTCATAATGGATGCCGTCCACCAAAACGTCGTCGTGTTTAATTGAGAATTGTACTGTTATGTAACGAAACGCAATGGACTCACTAACATGAACTTCACGTTTTGAAAGGGGTAAATTGATAAATGATCGAAATTGAAAAACCAAGAATTGAAACGATTGAGATCAGCGAAGATGCCAAATTCGGTAAATTCGTTGTAGAACCACTAGAACGCGGTTATGGAACAACACTTGGGAACTCATTACGTCGAATTCTATTATCTTCACTTCCTGGTACAGCTGTAACAACTATCCAAATCGATGGTGTTCTACATGAATTTTCAACGATTGATGGTGTTGTCGAGGATGTTACCCAAATCATTCTGAACATCAAAAAATTAGCTTTGAAATTGTATACGGACGAAGACAAAACAATCGAGATTGACGTAAAAGGTCCAGCAGTCGTGACTGCAGCGGATATTACCCATGACAGCGATGTGGAAATCTTAAACCCTGATTTATATATATGTACAGTTTCAGAGGGAGCACATTTTCATGTTCGTTTGGATGTAAAAAATGGCCGTGGCTATGTTCGTTCCGAATATAACAAAACGGAAGATATGCCGATCGGTGTTTTGCCAGTCGACTCCATTTATACTCCAATCAGCAAGGTGAATTATCAGGTTGAAAATACTCGCATCGGACAAAAAAATATTTACGATAAATTAACGTTGGATGTCTGGACAGATGGTTCCATCAGCCCAGAAGAAGCAGTCAGCTTGGCTGCCAAAATTTTAACGGAACATTTGAATATTTTTGTTAATCTGACCGATGAAGCCCGCAAGGCCGAGATAATGGTTGAAAAAGAAGAAACACATAAAGAGAAAATGCTGGAAATGACTATCGAAGAATTGGATTTATCCGTACGTTCTTATAACTGTTTGAAACGCGCAGGCATCAATACAGTTCAAGAATTGACAGACAAGTCTGAAGCAGAGATGATCAAAGTACGTAATCTGGGACGCAAATCACTTGAAGAAGTGAAGAACAAGCTGAATGATCTTAATCTAGGCTTGCGTCAAGACGACTAGTACTGCACAAAGGAGGAAAACCTAGGATGGCTTACCGTAAATTAGGACGCACAAGCGCTCAAAGAAAAGCAATGCTTCGTGATTTGACTACTGATTTAATCATCAACGAACGCATCGTTACAACTGAAGCACGTGCTAAAGAAATTCGTTCAACTACTGAAAAAATGATTACTTTAGGCAAACGTGGAGATTTAGCTGCTCGTCGTTTGGCTGCAGCATACGTTCGTAACGAAGTAGCAGATGTTCGTGAAGAAGATGATAAAATCGTTGTTCAATCAGCGTTACAAAAATTATTCTCTGATATCGCACCTCGCTATGCAGAACGTCAAGGCGGATACACTCGTATTTTGAAGACTGAACCTCGCCGTGGCGATGCTGCACAAATGGTTATCATTGAATTAGTATAATTCAATCGCATAAAGATGAAACGTTCACTTTTAGATGAAATAGAGTGTTATGATGATGGGTCTGCTTCTTGCTTCCCTAGTCTAGCTCAAGGTTCTTCCGAAGATCGCATGATTTTCGGAAGGGCATTTTTTCATCAAAAAAAGTGCCTTTTTTTATCAAAAGAAACTAGAAAATGCCAATATATTTTCTAGTTTCTTTTGATATATAAATAAAAGCGTTTTATTTCCTTGCTGTGTCAAGACAGTGGATGAAAAATACGGGAGAGTAGTTTATACTTACTAAAGTAGACATTTCCTTGCCGTATTTTTCATCTTTTTTTATACCCGCTTGTCTGCGGGCGGATGATCCGATACGGACTAACAGATTCAATAAAAGAGAAAGTAGGACTGCAATCATGAATGAAATTATCGAGTTGCGCAATGTGACTTTTTCCTATTCGGAGGAAGATGCAAGGCCGGCATTGAACAACGTTTCGTTGACAATCCAGCAAGGTGAATGGATTGCCATCATCGGGCCTAATGGTTCAGGCAAGTCAACTTTGGCCAAAACGATCAATGGCCTGATAGAAGCGAACTCCGGAGAAGTCATCATCGAAGGAGTAGCTCTGAATGCAGAGACGGTTTGGGATGTCCGTAAGAAAATCGGAATGGTATTCCAGAATCCGGACAATCAGTTTGTCGGTTCAACAGTGCAGGACGACGTTGCTTTCGGCTTGGAGAATGTCGGCATTCCCCGTGAGGAAATGGTCAAGCGGGTAGCCGATGCGGTTGCGGCTGTCAATATGGCCAACTTCATGGACAAGGAACCGGCACGACTTTCGGGCGGGCAGAAGCAACGGGTGGCGATCGCTGGAATCGTGGCTTTGTCTCCTGATATCATCATCCTCGATGAGGCAACGACCATGCTGGATCCGGAAGGCCGTCATGAAGTCATCGAGACCATCCAGGAAATAAAAGAAAAAGAAAATCTGACGGTGATTTCGATCACCCATGACATTGATGAGGCTGCAAAAGCGAATCGCATCTTTGTGATGGAGGCTGGGCAATTGACCCGGATCGGCACGCCGGAAGAAATATTCAGCTTGGGCAAGGAAATCATCGATATCGGTTTGGATATACCGTTCCCAGAAAAACTGAAATACCAATTGAAGAGACAGGGACTGGAAGTTCCTGAAGACTATTTGACTGAGGAAGGGATGGTGAACTGGTTATGGACATTACTTTCGAAAAAGTAGGCTACTCGTACTCAGCCGGAACGCCTTTCGAAAGCCGGGCTCTTTATGATGTGAACCTGAATATCCCGGACGGCAGTTATACGGCATTGATTGGGCATACCGGCAGCGGAAAATCAACAGTCACGCAGCATCTGAATGCTTTATTGAAACCCACTGAAGGCAGTGTGACGATAGGGGACCGCATTATAACGAACAAATCGAACAACAAAAATCTGAAGGACCTCCGGAAAAAGGTAGGGATTGTGTTCCAGTTTCCGGAGTCGCAACTGTTCGAGGAGACGATCGCTAAGGATATCGCCTTCGGACCGATGAACTTCGGCGTCAGCGAAGAGGATGCAATGGCGATTGTGAAGCGCGTATTGCCTTTGGTTGGCTTGGATGAATCCTTCATGGATCGTTCCCCATTCGACCTCTCAGGGGGTCAAATGAGACGCGTAGCGATAGCCGGCGTATTGGCCATGGAACCGGAAGTGCTGGTTCTGGATGAACCAACGGCAGGATTGGATCCTGCGGGCAGACGGGAAATCATGAATATGTTCAATCAACTCCATATCGACAAAGGTCTGACGATTGTATTGGTCACGCATCAGATGAATGATGTCGCGACTTATGCGGATCATGTTGTCATTCTCGAAAAAGGGACAGTCGTCAAAATGGGACAGCCCGATGAGATTTTCCAGGATGCCCAATGGCTGCAAGAAAAGCAGTTGGGCTTACCGGATGCGCTAGCATTTCTGGATAGGTTGAGTAAACGGACCGGAGTAGACTTCGGCGACGAAAGACCGCTTCGTACCGAACAGCTGGCGGCTGTGTTGATCGCTAAAATCAACGAAAATAAAGGCTCCAAAAATGCCGCTAAGGAAGAGGGTGGCAATCATGTTGGATAAATTACTGTTCGGGCGCTATATCCAAGGCAGCTCGTTGGTCCATAGACTGGATCCGCGCGCAAAGCTGATAGGTGCTTTCTATTTCATCATGGTCATCTTCCTTGCCAATAACTGGCAGACGTATTTGATTATGACGCTGTTTACTTTCTTGTGCGTTATCCTGTCCGATATTAAACTGTCAGTCTTTCTGAACGGCGTGAAACCGCTGATTTGGTTGATCCTTTTCACTGTATTGCTGCAGATCCTCTTCACGCGGGGAGGGGAAACGTACTTTGTATTTGGACCCATCAGCATCACTTCCTTCGGAATCATCAATGGGGCCTTCATCTTCATGCGTTTCGTTCTCATCATCTTCATTTCGACGCTGCTGACGCTCACGACGATGCCGTTGTCGTTGACCGATGCGATTGAAAAGCTGTTGGGACCATTGAAACGATTTAAAGTTCCTGTCCATGAAATTGCGCTGATGCTTTCCATCGCGTTGCGTTTCGTGCCGACGCTGATGGATGAGGCTTCAAAGATCATGAATGCACAACGGGCCCGCGGTGTCGAATTCGGCGAAGGCAACATCGTCAAGCAGATGAAGGCCGTCACACCGATTTTGGTGCCGCTCTTCGTCAGCTCCTTCAACCGGGCTGATGAATTGGCAAATGCCATGGAGGCACGTGGCTATCAAGGCGGAGAAGGCCGGACGAAGTACCGCATCCTTGATTGGCAGAAGCGCGATACGTTGAGTATGCTGGCGTTTGTCGCATTGACAGGTTTGTTACTGTTCTTCCGCTCATGAGCGCATACGGGCTGATTAAGCCGCTAGAGAACGAGTCTGGGGACCGGGTAGCAATTCCGGTCCCTTTTAAAATGGAAAAACTACCACATACATCAGCAAAATAAGAAAGGGGCATACGCCAACCATGACTGCACAACGGTACAAATGCATCGTGCAATACGACGGAACAAGTTATGTGGGCTATCAGGTCCAACCTAACGGCAACAGTGTCCAGACAGAAATCGAAAAGGCGTTGGAAAAAATGTCGAACGGGCAGATCATTCCGATCCAAGCTTCCGGAAGGACCGATTCGGGCGTCCATGCGCTTGGACAGGTTATCCATTTCGATTACCCGGCTGCGATTAAGCCGGATCATCTGCTGCGGGCGCTGAACAGCCTGCTGCCCGATGACATTTTAATCAAATCGGTGGAACGCGCTGCAGAGGATTTCCATTCGCGCTACCACGCGCTAGGGAAAAAATACATTTACCGGGTCGATCTTGATCGCTTCCCGAATCCCTTTAAACGACTCTACACGACGCACCATCCTTACCGCTTTAATATGGAGAATTTGGAGCAGGCCATCAAAAAACTGGAAGGTGAACACGACTTCACCAGTTTTTGCTCGACAAAGACGGATAAAACCGATCTAGTCCGCACGGTCTACGAAGCCAGCGTCAGGAAGGACGAAGTGAATAACGAGCTGGTCTTCACATTCAGGGGCAACGGCTTTCTCTATAATATGATCAGAATTTTCGTGGGAACGCTGCTGCAGATCGCTGACGGCCTGAAAAAGGTCGAGGAAATCGACCGCCTTTTGGAAGTGAAAGACCGCCGCAAAGCCGGACCGACAGCCCCGTCGCAGGGATTGTATCTCGTGGAAGTCTATTATGATGAAGAAAAATTAAGGAACGGTTAGGGGGAAAAGCGATGTTTGAAAAAGAAAGAGCGGAGATCGATATAATCGACCGGGAGTTGGTAACACTGTTCGAACGCCGGATGGATGCAGTGACGGAGATCGCGCGGATCAAGAAAGAGCATAAGCTGCCGATTCTTGACCAATCCAGGGAAGATAAGGTGTTGGATAAAGTGCGCCGTCTGACCGAGAACAAAGCCTACGAAGACAGCGTGGAAGACCTCTTCCGCTCCTTGATGACGATCACAAAGGCATTTGAAACCAAACAGAACGAAGAATAAAGAAGTATGCTGAAAAAGCGGCTGCGGAAAAGACGAAATCTTTTCCGCAGCCGCTTTTTGTGCGCTTGAGCAACTTTTATTTTTCGATCTATCTTCTCAGACTATGGCTGTTACAGCAGCCTTCGCAAAGGCCTGGCGCAGATCGGCGATCAAATCATCCGCATCTTCGATTCCAGTCGAGATGCGCAGCAGATCGTCGGTCAAACCATAAGATTCGCGGACTTCAATCGGAATGTCGGCATGGGTCTGGGTGGTCGGATAGGTAATCAGGCTTTCGACGCCACCCAAGCTTTCAGCGAAAGTGAAAATATTCAGGGCATCCAAGACGACAGGGATAGTTGCTTTATCATGCAGCGTGAAGCTGAGCATACCGCCTTTACCCGGATAATAGACCGATTTGATCAGTTTTTCCGATTCGAGATAAGCAACGACTGCCTGTGCATTCGCTTGATGCTGCTTCATGCGCAACGGCAAAGTCTTCATTCCGCGGACCAAGAGCCAACAGTCGAAGGCATCCAAAGTACCGCCGGCCGTATTCAGCTGGAAAGCCAACTGTTCACCGAGTGCTTTATCGTTCGTTACGACAGCCCCCGCCAACAGGTCATTATGGCCGCCGAGGTACTTGGTGGCGCTGTGGACGACGATATCAGCACCCAAATCCAAAGGACGCTGCAACAGAGGTGTGTAGAAGGTATTATCCACAATCACCAGCAGACCGTGTTTTTTGGCGATCTCAGCCACCGAGGAGATATCCGTTTCCTTCATCAACGGATTCGTCGGCGTTTCGATGTAGACTGCGGCCGTATTATCCTGGATGGCGGACGTGATATCAATCGGGTCATCGACATAAGTGAAGGAATAGAAGCCTTTTTTCTCCATATCCTGGAAATAGCGGAAGCTGCCGCCGTAAAGATCCCTAGATGCAATAAAATGGCTGTTGGCCGGAAAAATGCTGAAAGCAAGCTGTATGGCGCTCATGCCGGAGCTGGTAGCAAACCCTTGAACGCCATTTTCAAGAACAGCCAAACCTTCCTGAAGGATGTCCCTAGTCGGATTGGCGGTGCGTGTGTAGTCATAGCCGGTTGATTGGCCCAGACTAGGATGTCCATATGCTGTGGACAAATAAATCGGTGCACTGACGGCGCCGGTATTTGGATCTTTTCTATTGCCTAATTGCGCAAGGTAGCTTTGAATGCTGATACTGTCCATCGTCGATTCTCCTTTATCCGAAATGACATACACAAAAGTATTGCCATCTTTTTATCATTTAAAATTAATGTTATTGCAATGGTATCATGAGGGCTGAATGTGGTCAATATATTTATGGATTTAAAGTCAGTGAAGTTGTGAGAAATAACCGATCAGGCTTGAGCGGTTATTTCTCTCGAATGGTGTTAAAATACTGAAACTCGCGTATAATGGAAGTATAAGAACGAATGAAGGAGAGTGTAAGAATGATAACGTTCACAAAGGAACTCAAGCGGATCCCACGCGGCGATGTGCCGGATTTTGTGGCAGCTGCTATGCCCCAATTTTATGAAGCAATCGGTTGTCCGAACGATGTGATCCTTTCCGTGCAGGCCAGCATGGCGCATTACTCGACCCCGAAAAAGAATGTCCCGGTTGAAGAATATGAAGCTTTTGAAGTGACGCTCACAAAAAAAGGCGCGTTCGTTGCGGTGGAAGACATCGTGAAAGATAACGCCATTATCGAAGCATTCAAACCCTACAAGACATCCGGAAAAGGGGCCTATCCGTTTGTGCCGGCCGAGGTCATCGAGCAATTATATTTATATCTGAAGAAATAATCAGAGAAGCCTTCACAATCGCAGCTATGTGGTATGTGGAGACTTTTTTTGGGGGATGAAAAGGACAAATTATTTCTTTTGAATCATTGACAATCCTTTTGGAATGTCGTATCATATAAGACGGTATTGTTTGCCCCACGATGAGCCCCGGAAACTCAATTGGATCAAACAGACAGAGAAGAATATGGAGGAAACAAACGTGCGTACAACATACATGGCTAAAGCAAGCGAAATGGACCGTAAATGGTTCGTAATCGACGCAACTGACATCCCATTGGGACGTTTATCAACACAAGTTGCAACTATTTTACGCGGTAAAAACAAACCAACTTTCACACCACACGTAGATACTGGTGATTATGTGATTGTTATCAATGCAGACAAAGTTACATTAACAGGTAAAAAAGCATCTGACAAAATTTATTCCCGTCATTCAGGTTATCCAGGTGGGCTAAAACAAATTTCAGCTGGTGAATTACGTGCTAAGAACTCAAGAAAATTAGTTGAATTGTCTGTTAAAGGCATGTTGCCAAAGAACTCTTTAGGCGCTAAACAATTCACTAAGTTACACGTATACGGTGAAGCAGTTCACCCACACGAAGCTCAACAACCAGAAGTTTTAGACATCACTAACCTAATTTAAGGAGGGAAATTCATTGGCACAAGCACAATATATCGCAACTGGTCGTCGTAAGAATTCGACTGCACGCGTACGTTTATTACCAGGAACAGGTAAAATCATTTTCAACAAAAAAGACATGGAAGAATACATCCCATTCGCTTACTTATATGAAGTAATCAAACAACCTTTAAACCTTACAGGTACTTTAGGTAGCTACGATATCTTCGTTAACGTAAACGGCGGCGGATTCACTGGACAAGCTGGAGCAGCTCGTCACGGTATCTCTCGTGCATTGCTAGAAGTAGATCCTGACTTCCGCGCACCATTAAAAGCAGCTGGTCTGTTAACACGTGACCCACGTATGGTTGAACGTAAGAAACCAGGTTTGAAAAAAGCGCGTAAAGCTTCACAATTCTCTAAACGTTAACATTTATTGTATCAACGTTCTGAAAAATCAATTAACAACCTTAAAGCATCGGCATCTTGCTGGTGCTTTTTTTATGGCATAAATTCAATAAAATGAAAGTATGGAGCATTCCATCAACAAAGGCGGTGTAAACAGTGAGTCCAAAAGAGAAAATGCTAGAGATAATCAAGAATAAACAAGGCGGCGGAAAATCCAAGCAAATCGACACGCCGAAAAATGATATCAAGAACATGCGTAAAGGTCCAAAAATTTTTAATAAGTAAGCTGGCTTATAAAACTTTGGAGCAATGAATGACAGAAATACTGTACAAGTAATTAGCGTTGTATGAATGAACAAGTTCTGATCGCTAGCATATCTCAAATCTGGAGATCTCATTCGAAAGAGTGCGGTCTTTTTGTTTGGAGTCAGAATTAAGTGTAAGATCATTTGAAAAAGAGAAAACACTCTCGAGAGCTTTGTGATTGCACCTCACCAAATGTAGGAATATAGTAAGGGAAACAATACAAAAGAATAGCCTGTATTCTGCAAAGGACTAGAGGAATTTTTTATGTGTACGGCAGTGACATATGAAGGGATGAATTTTTATTTTGGCAGAAATCTGGACTTAGATGTTTCGTTCAACGAGAAAGTAACGAGTACTCCACGGCAGTTTGAATTTCGGTTCAGGAATGAAGCAGCAATCAAGTCTCACTGGGCGATGATCGGGATGGCTGCGGTAATCGATAATTATCCGCTGTATTATGATGCAATGAATGAAAAAGGGTTATGCATGGCGGGACTAAATTTTCCTGGGAATGCCTGTTATTTGTCCAGAAAAGAAGGAATGGAAAATATTGCTCCTTTCGAATTCATTCCCTTTATTCTCGGCAACTGCAGCAGTGTGGAAGAAGCCGTGGCTGTATTGAGAAATACGATTCTGATAAATGAACCATTCAATGATTTTCTGCCTTTGGCACCACTGCATTGGATCATCTCAGATCAGAAGCGCTCGATTGTTGTTGAACCTATGTCGCATGGATTGAAGATATTTGATAATCCAGTGGGTGTCCTGACGAATAACCCAACGTTTGATTATCATTTGACGAATCTGAATAATTACCTGAATCTTACATCAGCCCCTCCGACCAATCGATTCTCCGGAAAAGTGGATTTGTCGGCATCCAGCATCGGTATGGGCAGTATCGGCTTGCCAGGCGATCTTTCTTCTCCATCGCGATTTGTGCGTGCTGCTTTTACGAAAGTGAATGCGACGGAAGAAACAGATGAAGGCTCAGAGGTGGCTCAATTTTTCCATATTTTGGATGCTGTGGCCTTTACAAAAGGGTGTGCTGTCAACGAAGATGGCAGAGAAGAACTAACGATCTATTCGGCATGCATGAATACGCAAAAAGGCATTTATTATTACAAAACTTACGGGAATAACCAAATCAGTGCAGTCTATTTGAATCCTGCAGATCTGGACGGAAGTAAGCTTGAAACCTTTGAATTGATTACTTCTCAGCAAGTTCGAGACATCAATTAATAGCTGTAACGGTTCAAATTAGAAATCGATTGATCAGTCCATCTATTTTCATTGCAAGGCCTTGTCCCAAAGACGAGGCTCTTTTTGGATAGCGGGTAATTTTAAGCAAGTTACTTTACAAAAGTTAGTTCCTACGTTATGATTGACAGGTCAACAGTTGACAAGTCAATTGTTTGATCAGTCAGGATAATCCGCAAAATCGAGGTGAATTGGTATGAACTTGAGAGAAATCAGCAGATTGCTTTATCAGATTAAGCTCACAAATCAGGAAATCAATACGCTGTTCGAAAAAGAAACAGGTTTCAGCTTGACGCGCTATGAGATGCTGATGTTCCTGAAAGACAAGGGGACGTGTTCCCAAAATCAGATTCAGACAGAACTGAAGATAGACAGTGCGGCTATTACACGCCATCTGAAAATATTGGAACAAAAGGGCTATGTCATCCGGGAACGGAATGCTGAGAACAACCGAGAGGTCTTTGTTCAATTATCCGACAGGGCAATACAAGATTTGGAGGCGTGCGGAAAAGAACATGATCAGGGGAAATTTTCCTTATCACTGTCATTAAGCGACGAGGAAGCAGAGCAATTATCCATTTTGCTGAATAAACTATACTTACAAAGTTAAAAAGGAAGAGGCTATAAACATGACCAATAAATTTATCAATAACGATTTTTCGGATATCGCATTCGGAAGAAAATCGATCCGTCTTTATGATGAAAATTTTAAAATCAGTCAAGCAGAAATGTTGGAAATGATTCAGGAAGCTACGACTACACCTTCATCCGTGAATATGCAACCTTGGCGTTTTGTGGTTGTTGAGAGTGAGGAAGCAAAAGCCAAATTGAAACCGCTGATCCGTTTCAATACCAGACAAAATGATACTTCGTCAGCAATGGTTCTGATATTCGGCGATATGCAATGCTACGAGTATGGAGAAGAAATCTACGATGCAGCTGTCGCACAAGGCAAAATGTCCGCCGAAGTCCGAGACCAACAATTAGCCGCAATCATTCCTTACTACAAGAACTTTTCTAAAGAGCAGATGAATGATGTTGTCAAAATCGATTCGAGTTTGGCAGCGATGCAATTCATGCTGGTTGCCCGCGCCCATGGCTATGACACGAACCCTATCGGCGGCTTTGAAGCAGATCAGTTGGCGGATGCGTTCGATCTCGACAAGGAACGGTATGTGCCGGTTATGATCTTGTCAATCGGCAAAGCAATGGAAGAAGGCTATGAATCCGTGCGGTTTGCGCCAGAGAAAATAACTAATTTTAAGTAGGTGGAGAAATGATAGTAATCAATGCAGAATTTTATATTGTACCTGAGCAAAAAAAACAATTTTTAAATGAAATTTCGGAATTAATTCAGGCATCCAAAAAAGAAGAAGGTTGCTTGTCTAATAAACTTTACGAAGCAGTTACAGATGAAAATAATTTTGTAATGGTTGAAAAATGGGAAAATCAACAAGCAATTGAGTTACATAATGCAACGCCTCATTTGCAAAACTTCGCTAAGAAAGTTCCGGATTATAGTCGCGATGCACCTAAAATAACGGTTAGTTTTGTAAAAGAGTAATAAAATATCGTTCCGTTAAAATAGTTATACTAAACTCTATCCAAAAAGACCTCATTACTTTATAGTATGAGGTCTTTTTGATATAGATTTTGCTTTTGGAGATGAAAAGCATCTCTGCACAGTGCTTATGCCTTAACCGACGCGCTTGTACCAGCATCCACATCATCGCTGTGGTGGTCTTTGACGGAAGCGCTGGAAACGGCATCGACATCGCCAATCAGTTTTTGGCCGGTCTGGGTCAAATACCAGTCAATGATCGGTTTGAAGTCGAGGATATATTCGTTGACGCCGGCATAGTTGCCGTCTTTGTCATGCAGCGCTTGATAATTATGCACGACATACTTGTCCGGTCCATGCGTCGGAACGTTGACACGGAAGGCATCCATTGTGCCGGAACGCAATTGTTGAAGTACCCATTCCACTCCTTTATGCACTCTTTCCGGGTGGCATTTGGAGAGCGGGTTTCCGACTTGGCCGGGCACGCGCGCAGCGAGCATTTCTTCGGCAGGTTTCGTATGGTTATAGTAAAGGAATTGGTTGTTGCTGTCTGCATACGTCAATTCCATCGGCATCGACGCCAGGAAGTAATTCAGCTGATCAACAGTCAACAAGCCGCGTTCCAGTTTGACGTAGGTATTGCCTTCCACAGCGCCCACAAGCTCAGCGGCTTGTTCCAGCCAGTCATCGGCTTCTTTATCGACGCCTTCAATCGTTGTTGCGATCTTTCCGGTAGCGTACAGATCTTCCGGATCGAGAACCGGTTTTTTCGGTCCTTCAACAGCAGAGACCAACGTGATGAACTGAGTGAATTTTTCCAGGCAAGTGCCCAGAAAATCGATGGTGCGCTTGTCTTTCAGATTTTCCTGTTCATCGAAGGCTTCTTTGACTTTTCCCAGCAAAAATTCATTACCCGGAAGGACGATGGCATTGACGCCTGGTGCATCGAGAATTTGACGCAGGTGCAGTTGGGCCCGAGAAGATCCTTGATCATAGTAGGAAGCTCCCACAATCATGACCGGTTTGTTTTCCAATGGATGGATTTTGAAGGACAACCATTCCAGTACACTCTTCAAGCTTGCAGGGATCGTATGGTTATGTTCAGGAGTGGCGATGATGACGCCATCCGCCTGCAGGATTTTTTGGGTCAGTTTTTGGACAGGGGCGCTGTTTGTTTGGTCATCACTCTGATTGAACAAAGGGATGTCCTTAATTTCCAAAATCTCCAGGTCGAACAAGTGGCTGAATTGCTTTTTGATGTATTTCAACAAGATGCGGTTATATGACACTTCCGCGTTGGAACCTACAATACCGACTAATTTCATAATGTTTGTCTCCGATCTCTAGTTATTTTCCCAAGAAAAGTTTTCAGCTGCTTTAACGTGTGCGGCGTGGGTGTGCGATAGTTGTTTCATGATGTTGATAAATATTAGGAAGTCCTCGAACAAGCCTTCCAGCTCTTGGACCTGATCCGGATTCTTCAGGTTGTTGTCTGCGTCGAAAGCCTGCAAAGAATGGCTAAGCAGGAACTCAGAACTTGGCATGATGCGGGCTTTCAATTCCGGCGCATCCAAGATCTGACGCAAATGCGCTTGCGCCCGTGACGAACCCAGTACGCCATAGGAAGCCCCTGTGATCATGACGGGCTTGTCGACGAAGGGGTAGATGCCGTAGGATAACCAGCTCAAAGCGCTCATCAGGGAAGCAGGAACTGCGTGATCGTATTCTGGTGTGCTGATGATGACGCCGTCAGCTGCTTCGATCTTTTCCGCCAAGGCTTTCGCCTCAGCCGGGATCTGCATGTCTGCCGGTTTGTTGAAGATCGGCAGGTCCTTGATTTCGACGATTTCGATGTCTGCCTTATCCGCAAAATGCTTTTGGATGTATTGCAACAGCATGCGGTTAGTGGAGTGGTCCGAGTTTGTGCCGACGAGGCCGATTAATTTATTCATGTGAATACTTCCTTCCAATTTGTAAATTTTTTATGAATCATTTAAACACGTGATTGAGAAAGTTGTTTGCGTTGCAGCCGGTTTTCCAAGCCTTTGGAGCAGTAGAGGCTACCGTCTTTCGTGATCAGGATGCCGTCGATGGCTTCCGAGTGATCTAATGCGGCTAGGATCACGTCGGTAGGTTGGCCGAATAAACGCGTCGTCCAGATTTCCCCATCGACAGAGTCATCGGCAACCACAGTCAAGCTGATGACATCCGTTTCTGCCGGATAGCCGGTCTGTGGGTCCAGAATATGGTGATAGTGATTGCCTTGGGCTTCCAGCTGCCGTTCATACACACCAGAGGTAACCGCTGATTGGTTCTGGATTTTCAATACCGCGCTATAATGCGCGCGGGGGAGCATCGGATTTTGGATGCCGATGCGCCAATAGGGATCTTCATTGTTTTGGGATGGTCCGAACACAACGACATTTCCACCCAAATTGATGAGAGCGGAGGCTACACCGGCTTTTTTGAAGTAGTCCGTCAGGAGATCGGCAATATAGCCTTTTGCCAAAGCCCCCAAGTCTATGGACATACCTTCTTGCTGAAGGAAAACGGTCTGATCCTTCTCGGACAAGAGGATTTTATTGGGATCGGTGATTTCAAGAAGCCGCTGAATCTCTTCGGCATCCGGGACTTTGGCATCACCGAAACCGATCCGCCAAGTCTGCACCAGCGGTCCGATGGCGATATTCAGACGACTGTTGGGTGCTAAGCTATGGTATTTACCCACCTTGATCAAGTGGAACAAACCAGGATGGACAGCAAGAGGAGCTTTGCCTGCCAAATGGTTGATCTGCATCAGCTCTGACTTTGGATCATTGGCGCTGAAACGTTGTTCGTATATTCGTAGGCGTCGGATCGCCTCCTCCAAAATAGCGTCCGGGTGCGTGTGCGTCACAAGCAGATCGATGATTGTTCCCATCAGACGGACCGTTGCTTTTTTTTGTTCCATATTTTCCACCACCTTCAGGATAACCGTGTCATTCTGTTGCGGGATTCCCCGAAAGGATCGCGCTTTCCAACTGCGCCAATTCTTTCAGCGCAATCGTGTTTTTGTTGATTTTTGAATAGGCTCTGGCATCATGGATCAATTCCAGCACTTCTTGCTGCGGCTTCCCCTGGATGATGGCATTTTTGGCTAACTGGATGGCTGCACGGGCAAGATAGTAGGTCACGTGATTGTCTGAACAAATAGAAACAGCATAAGATAGCAACGCATTGCTCAGTTCGATCTCATCGATTTGGGAAAAGAAAGTGCCGCTTTGGAATACAATATTCAGTACACGCCAAATGTCTTCTGTCGTTTTGATCGGGTAAGCATAAATTTTTTCGAGCACTTTGCTGAAGTAGAACTCTGCCTTATCCGGACTTTTTTCACGGCTGTAAACCATGCCGATACCTGTATAAGCCAGCAAGCGAAAGATTTCAGTCTCTGCCCTATCATCGGCCAGCAAAATTTGATCGAAAGTGAACAAAATATCTGTCACTGAAATCTGCTGCGCAATCATGACGAACCCGTTCAAATAATGGAAGCGCAGAGCGAGGCTGTTTTCTTCGATTTCGCTCAAAGCGATGCTTCGCAGCAAGTCCGAAGCCTGGTCGTATTCGCTTGTGATCAAAAAGAATTCTGCTTTATTCATTTTTTCTGTCGCTTCTGTATACTTGACGCCTACTTTAGGGAACAACTCTCCTAAGGGAAGGTTCAAGCGATTGCACAGTTTAATCAGAATTTTAAGATTCGGGACTTGCCCGTTGTTCTCGAAGCGGCTCAGTGTAGCTTGGGTACAGATCCCCTCTGCCAGTTCCATCTGCGAGAGGGCCAATGCTTTGCGGGCTTCAATAAATCGTTCGATGTTCATATTTACCTCCCTAATCATCCATGTGGCTCGGATGGCGACGACAAAGATTCGGATTCATTTTGTATTTGATTTTACATTGCTTATATGAGTGATTATACGATTACCGAATATAGGGGTCAATAGAATATATAAAAAAATATATAAAATGACGATTGGAAGATGCGCCTCGTCTCCTGAAAAGGCTTATCATTTCCAAATTGTAAGTAAATATATTAGACTATTCATACAAAGACAAAGGAGTGAATAAGATGACTGAACCTATTTTGAAGGATCCACGCGAGTTGTATCACACTGGAAAATTTGCAGATCAGGATCAACACACCCCAGCTTTGCAAGATAAGATGCTACCTGAACCCGATTGCGGGGAGGAAAGCTACGTAGGCAACCACTTGTTGGAGAATCGCCGGGTATTGATTACTGGTGGCGATTCCGGAATCGGACGGGCTGCAGCGATAGCTTATGCCAGAGAAGGCGCCGATGTAGCGATTCAATTTTTCCCTGGTGAAGAACGCGATGCAAAAGAAGTCGCTGAATATATAGAGAAGGCGGGCAGGAAGGCTGTATTGCTTCCATACGACCTTCGGGATGAAAGCAAATACCAAGAAATAATCGATAAGACTGTCGAGGTATTGGGTGGTCTGGATACGCTTGTATTGAATGCCGCCCAACAGATTGCGCGGGAGTCCATTTCGGAATTGCCGTTGGAACAAGTCAAAGATACGTTCACAGTCAACATCATCTCGATGTTCGGACTGGTGAAAGCTGCTGAGCCGCATCTGCCGGCGGGAGGCGCCATCATTACGACAACCTCGATCCAGGCTTATGATCCGAGCGGTCATCTGATGGATTATGCCGCAACCAAATCCGCAATCGCCAGTTTCACGATCAGTTTGGCGAAGCAATTCGCCAAGAAAGGCATCCGCGTGAACGGAGTGGCACCGGGACCAATCTGGACGCCGTTGCAATTGGATCACGGACAACCCGACGGCGCCTTGCCGGAATTCGGGCAGAAAACCTTGTTGGGAAGGGCAGGACAGCCGGTCGAATTGGCGCATGTCTATGTCTTCCTGGCGTCCAACAACGCCAGCTACGTGACCGCCCAAATCTATGGCGTGACCGGCGGCGATGTGATCGATTTGTGATTTCTGAATCACCGATCGGAAAACGCTGGAAATGTTGTTCAAAAAAAATAATTTTCACTCGTTCTTGTGCTAACACTGGAGACATCCAGCAGACACCATAGCTCGTTAGTGAAAAAGCTAACCGATCAGGAATGAAACAATTGTGACGAAGGTCAAAATAAAGCGTTAATTTTCAGACCAACTATCCGCCTTAATATGTGGATAGTTGGTCTTTTTGTCATCGCTTACATCATTGTCGAAACAAGAATATGACAGATATCGTGAAAAACGTTCACAAATTGTTAATAATTAATCTGTTGTATGAGCAAAAAATGCGTGGTATATTCTGTGTGTAAATGTTACGACGTATCATTTGAAAACGTTTATTGTTTTTTAATGGCAACTGGATATCGCATTATGAAATTCATTTTACTCATTTTATCAATTGGTTCAGCGTCGTTTTATTCAATAAAAGAAAAGGGGTCATGAAATGCAACACGCAAGCGCAAATAAAGTAGAAAATGTAACCGATGACAAGAAAAATGTAAGGGAATTCGGATTACTGGATAAATTAGCTTATATGGCGGGGGACATCGCAAATGATTTGTTCTTCATTTTCTCGAGTTCTTTCTTGATGTTGTTCTATACAAAAGTATTGGGCATCAGTGGAGCAGTTGTTGGTACGTTGTTCTTGTCGGCACGGGTTGTCGATGCTTTCACGGATATGGGGATGGGACGTCTCGTTGATACGCTGAAGCCTTCAAAAGACGGTCGTTTCCGGGTTTGGATCAAGCGTGTAGCACCCTTCGCTGTTATCGCCGGGTTCCTGATGTTCTTATCAGTCGTTCAAAACTGGTCCATGACTGCAAAAATCGTCTACATTTTCGTGACATACCTATTCTGGGGCAGCTTCTGTTATACGGCGATCAACATCCCTTATGGATCGATGGCATCCGTAATCAGTGACAAACCTGAAGATCGTGCTTCACTTTCTGTGTTCCGTAGTATGGGAGCCAGCATCGCCAGCATCTTCATTTCCTTCTTTGTTCCATTGTTCGTTTACACAACTGATGCAAATGGTGCACAAGTGGTTATTCCGGAACGTTTCACAATCATTGCTGCTATCTTTGCAGTTCTTGCTTTCGCACTGTATCAGTTCTGCTATCACTTCACGATCGAACGTGTTCAGATCCCACAAAAACCGGAAACTGAAAAACAATCTTTCGGTAAAGAAATGGCTGTCCTTTTCAAAGGTTTGTCAACAAACCGCGCACTTGGAGGTATCATCGCAGCTGCAATCTTCCTGTTGTTGTCCATGCTGTTGGTGAACACGATGAATGCTTATCTTTACGCCGATTACTTCAAGAGCTCCAAGACATTGGCTGTCGCCGGTATCCTCGGTACTATCGGCACCCTTATGCTTGCGCCTTTCGCAAACAAAATTGCTTCCCGTTTCGGTAAAAAAGAATCAGCAACAGTTGCGCTATTCTTTTCAGCGGCCGTATATGCAGTTCTGTACTTCATTCATACAGACAATGTTATGGTCTTCTTGCCGATGGCGTTCCTCGCAAGTCTGGGAATGAACTACTTCAACGTAGTCATCTGGGCTTTCATCACAGACATTATCGATTATCAAGAAGTTAAAACAGGCACTGCAGATAGCGGTACAGTATACGCCGTCTATTCTTTCTCCAGAAAACTTGGTCAAGCCTTGGCCGGCGGTTTGGGCGGTTTCGCTTTGGCTGCTATCGGTTATGCTTCAGCGGCTGCAACCCAAGACCAAGCTGTTCTTGACAGTATTTACGATGTAGCTACGATCGTACCGGCTATCGGTTACACTTGCGTTGCGCTATGCCTATGGTTCATCTATCCATTGACCAAAGAAAAAGTTGCAGAAAACGTAGCGATCTTGTCAGAACGCCGTAAAGCAGCAAAATAATAAGTTAGCTCGTTAAAGGGGCGCCATCCTGTTGGGTCAGGGTGGTGCCTCTTTTTTTGCTGTCATTTATGGAATGTCCGAGCCCCAGCTCCGGCCAAGCTAACGCTTGCTGGAGAAGCTGAAACTATTTCATTCCCAGCTTCGGCGAACATCGGCTTGCCGGAGCTGGGGCTCTGATTCTGTGCGCTTCTCCGGCCAGACCAGCCTTCGCCGGAGAAGGAGTATCCCGATCGCATCCTGTGCTCCGGTCCCAGCCTGCTCAATAACACAAAACAAACAAGGGGATCCCTCAAATGAGAGAGCCCCTTGTTTTTACTTCATTCAAACTGGACAAAAATGTCCAGATCATAAGGTGTATAAGCGGTTTCGACTGTTTTTGAATCATCCGAATAGGCTTTGTAGCGTCCTCCTGTAACATAGACGAATGCGGTGAAATCATTTTTCCCATAATAAGGGTTTATTTCGTTCCACTGTTCTGCAGGAAGTTTTCCCAAGGACATGCCTTCAATCATCAGATTGCCGTCTTTGATGGCAACATTCACCGTTGTGACTTGTTCGTATTCATAGATCCGCCGCTTAGTCCGAGCAATTGCTTCATCATCAAGACTTCCGAACGATTTGCAGAACGGATCTTCCTGAATGATGCGCTCTGCAACTTTTTGGATAAGACTATTTTCCGCGAATAATGCGCTACCTTTCCAGCGTGTCTGGAATAGTATTCGGCCGACGCCGTTATTTCCTTGTTCTGAAGCATCGGAAACAGGCTGAACCTTTTCTTTGGGTCCTTTTTTGAAAAAATCTAGTATACCCATGATACACCTCCGTTTGTTTATAACGTTTCCTTCTATTGTATCACAGAGTTTTCTCGCTCCGCTCATTTTCAACTATTCTTAACCTTTAATAAGGATGTGCTGTGCTATAATGGGACAATAGCGCTTGTTCCTGCAGCTTTTTTTCGGCTCTAGGAGTAGGCAGACGAAGAAGTAAGGGGATATCTGATTGGAAAAATTGAAAAGAAAACTGATGACTTTCATGCGCGGCAGATACGGTGCCGATCAGCTTTACAACGCATTGATCATTTCCGGTATGGTGCTGTACTTTTTGGGTGCAATGACGGACTTGGGTGTGTTGGTTATAGTGGCGCAACTCCTGATTTTCTGGGCGCTGTTCCGAGTCTATTCGAAACAAATCTATAAACGCGCGGAGGAAAATCGCAAATTCCTAAAGTGGTGGCAGCCGAACCAGAAAAAGCTTAAACTATTTTTCAGAAGATTCAAGGAAATCAAGGTGGCCCGTTTCCGCAAGTGCCCGAATTGCAAAACGACTTTGCGTTTGCCTGTCAAGCGCGGCAAGAAGACAGTGAAATGTCCGACCTGCCATCAAAAATTCGAATCCCGTATCATTTTATAATCAAAAGAGGTGGGTATCCTGATCGAGGATACCCCTCTTTATTGTGGTTTGACTTTGGTGCGGCTGCGGGATGTCCGATAACCGCGAAGAATCGGACAAGCAGCAAGCGTTCGGTCGTCTCAATGTCCGATAACCACGAAGAATCGGACAAGTAGCAAACAAGCATACCGGCCAATACGAAAAAGCACAAAACACTCAAAAAAGAAGCCCCGCACATGTTCAATTGTGCGGAGGTTTCTTTTTGTCTATGCTTCGTGGATCAGTACTTCTTCCTCAGTTCCCAAAAGGATTGTCTTTTCGGAAGGGCGCAGGCTGCCTTTGTTTTCGTCGCGTCCCTGCAGAACGATGCGCGGATTTTCGTCCTCAATTGTGCGGAAAGCTTCTCGAGCCAATTTTTGGGTGTCATCGTTCATGTAACGGTTGAAGAGAACGCAGAGTTTGGTGTCCTTCAGTTCCATCATCATATCGTAGTCGCCGGTGCTGTCTCCGAAGAGCATCAGCGGTTGTTTTTCGTTGTGCTTCGGCATCAGCTGTTCTGTGATGACGGCTGTTTTACCGGGACCTTTCGTAATATTTTTGCCTGGTTGCATGCTTGGCTGGATCAGGCCGTTTTCATCCTTGTTGTAATACATGCCGATGACGTGTTCGTTGTCCAATCCGTAACCGAAGTCCGGATGCGTTGCGGCGACTTGGACGACATCTACAGGTGAAGCCGAAATGACATAGACGACGATGCCGTTTGCCTGCAGAACATGATAGAGTTCCTTCAACTCATTCGGGAAGGCTAAACCAGTATCGTAATGGGATACGATGACGCCGGCTTTGCTCGTCAAATCAGCCGGGCTCGTCAAGGTCACGCGTTCGAATTTTCCGTACTGCAACCAATAAGAAATCGATTGGTAAGCCAATTGGCGTAACTCTTCGCTGCTGCGTTGCGCAAAAAGGTAAGTCATCCAAGGATAGCCGGCTTTTCTTTTGAAGTCACCGTTGATGACCGTGTAGAACAAACGAATTTTTGCGGCGAAGTCTTCATAATAAGAAGACTTTTTTGCTTCTTCCAACGAGAGGGTCCCGCCTTGCATAAAACCTTCATATTGCTTGTACAACCAAGCATAGGCTACTTTGATATCGTCAGCGATATTGCCGATCGTAGCAAGCGGATTGGTCTTATCGAGGAGCGTGTCCACTGTTGCGCCGACATTCTCGAGGCCATCCGTCAAAATCGCATGGAACTGATCAGGCGTCAAACGGTAATCCAAATGCAGCAACATATAAAGCATCAAAGTATCTTCTATGTCCATGATGGCGGAAGTGTTGTCGAAATCAAAGACAACATAAGGAGGGGCAGCCGGATCGAATGAACTGCTTTGGTTCCCGTAGGCAGCGATGACAGCATTCAGCGCTTGGTGTGTATGTGGTGCCCAGTTTTTGGAAGAAAGAATTTTATTATGTTTTTCTGGCAAAGTAAGTACCCCTTTATCATGGAATTTTCATACGCAGTCATTTTATCAAAAAACGGCTGAAAGATATACTGAAATGTGCTCCTTTAGTTCAATCAAACAAGAACATTGAAATGAAATGAGAATTATCGATAAGTTTCTATGTCGGTTATTTATTTTAAATGAAGCTTTTTGCCTCAGGATGCTACATTAAAACAGAAAGATTTATATAAAAGCGAGAATCGTGGAAGGCTTTCTCATAAAACAGGCATAGAATAGGCGGTTTTTAACAATTAAGTAAGAATACGGGAAATTCATGTTAGAAAATCTAACATTATCGCGGAAGAATTTAATTGATTTTTAATCATGCTTTCATTATAATTTTGCTTAACGGTATAAATATAAGAAGAGGTCCTTTCTTGACAAGGATCCAATCCATGCTCTTGAAATTAAAGTAGCGTGATGGCGAGCATAAAAGGGGTTGAGGCAAAATTGATTAAGTTAGAGCACGTAAACAAGTATTTCGGCGCCAACCATGTGTTGAAGGATATCAACCTTGAAGTTGCCGAAGGGGAAAAAGTGGTTATTATCGGGCCTTCCGGTTCAGGTAAAAGTACGACAGTCCGTTGTATGAATTTCCTCGAAGAGCCTACAGACGGAAAAGTTTTTATAGACGGCACAGAAGTCACACCTAAGAACAAGTTGGACATTGTCCGTCAGTCCTCTGCAATGGTTTTTCAACAATTTAATTTGTATCCGCATATGACCGTGTTAGGCAACCTGACAATCGGCCCTATGAAGCTGCAAGGGAAAACCAAAAAAGAAGCGGAAGAGATGGCTTACGAATATTTGGATATCGTCGGATTGCGAGAAAAGGCGAACGTCTATCCTTCAACACTCTCAGGCGGACAACAACAAAGAGTAGCAATCGCAAGAGCACTTTGTTCACAGCGAAAGATCATTCTTTTTGATGAACCCACTTCGGCATTGGACCCTGAAACGGTTCAGGAAGTATTGGATGTCATGATAAAACTTTCCAGCATGAACATCACGATGGTTGTGGTGACGCACGAAATGGGTTTTGCGAGACAAGTTGCCGATCGGGTAATCTTCATGGCTGACGGCATGATTGTTGAAGAAGGCACTCCGGAGCACTTTTTCGACAATCCGACAAACGAGCGGACGAAAGCCTTCTTGGGTAAAATTTTAAGATAACCGATCTTTTCGGAATACAATATTATAGGAGGAATTGGGTATGAAAAAGAAAAATCTATGGGTTTCATTATGTTTATCGGCTGCATTGTTCTTGGGTGCTTGCGGTAGTGATGCTACGGATACAGCAGATTCTGCGGCTGGTTCCGCAACAGATGCTTCCGGTCAAGTGACCGCAGAAACAATCAAAGAAGCAGGCGTATTGAAAGTCGGCGTTAAAGAAGATGTGCCGAATTTTGGATTAAGAAACACTGAAACAAACGAAATCGAAGGTTTTGAAATCGACATCGCAAAAAAAATCGCTGAAGAAATTCTGGGCGATGCTGAAGCGATTGAATTGGTTCCGGTAACTGCAAAAACGCGTGGTCCATTATTGGATAACGGCGAAGTGGATATGGTCATCGCAACATTCACAGTTACAGAAGAACGTAAAGAAACGTATAACTTCTCTGATGCTTATTATGTGGATGCAGTCGGCCTGTTGGTTAAGAAAGACAAAGGCTACACTGGATTGGCTGACATGGACGGCGCTACAATCGGGGTTGCCCAAAGCTCAACAACTGCTGATGCAATCAGCGCTGAAGCTGAGCAATACGGCATTTCCTTGAGCTACTCAGAATATGCTACTTATCCAGAAATCAAAGCTGCTTTGGATTCCGGCCGTGTGGATGCATTCAGCGTGGACAGATCCATCTTGGCTGGCTACTTGGATGATTCAACTCAAATCCTGAAAGACCGCTTCGCTACACAAGATTACGGTGTTGCGATCAAGAAATCAAACACAGAATTGGCAACGACTGTTAATGACTTAATCACTGCATGGGGAGAAGACGGCACCCTTGATGCAATGATTACTGAGTGGGGATTGGGCGAGTAATGAGAAGTACCAATCCATTCGCTCTCTGGCGTTGGGAAAGCCTTCTTGAAAACAGCAGCGACATTGGAGCCGGATTTATCCGGACACTCCAAGTCGCTGTGTTGGCGTTGTTGCTGGCTTTGGTCATCGGGGTTGTCGTGGGGACCATGTCCACGGCAAAAGGCCGATTGCCTCGTGCTGTTGCCAGAATATACGTGGAAATGTTTCAGAATATCCCGTTGGTTATCCAAATCTTCTTCATGTACAACGGGCTTGCGATGGCAGGCTTGGTGCTGAGCGAATTTACGATCGGGGTAGTCGGTGTAGGGATGTATCACGGTGCCTACATCGCTGAAGTCGTTCGTGCAGGTATCCTCGCTGTTCCGAAAGGCCAAGAAGAGGCAGCTTACTCAGAGGGCTTCAACTATATCCAAACAATGCGTTACGTCATCTTGCCGCAGATGGTCAAAATCATTTTGCCGCCTTTGACCAACCAAGCCGTCAACTTGATCAAAAATACTTCCGTGTTGGCGATCATCGCCGGAGCGGACCTGATGTATGTAGCCGATTCTTATGCTTCCTACAGTTTGAACTACGGACCTGCCTACGCAGTTGCCGGATTGCTTTACTTCTTGCTTTGTTTCCCGCTTGCAACATTTGCGCGGAAATACGAGCAAAAACTGAAAGACAATGATACGGTTGTCGTCAACGTTGGCGTGGATATTCCGGAGGTGATGGAATGATGGAATCGATCAGAACAGTCTTCACACCATCGAATGTGTCGTTCATGATGGAAGGATTGAAACTGGCATTGCTGATTTCTATCGGCGTCGTCATCTTTTCGATACTCTTCGGTACGGTATTGGGTCTGTTGCGTAATTATGAGAAAAAAGTACTCGGTAAGCTAGCCGGTGCCTACATAGAGCTTTTCCGTAATACACCTTTACTTTTGTGGATGCTTTCGTGTTCTTTCTTGATACCTGGCAGCACAATAACCTTGAAAGGGTCTTTTGCCTTGTTCCTGTACACATCGGCCGTTGTAGCCGAAATCGTGCGCGGAGGATTGAATTCGATACCGAAAGGGCAATTCGAAGCTGCCCATTCTCAAGGTTTTTCCTTCATGCAGTCTTTGTGGTACATCGTTTTGCCGCAAGCATTCAAGAAGATTGTCCCTTCACTGCTGTCGCAAGTGATTACTACCATCAAGGATACTTCTTTCTTGGCCGGTCTGGGGATCATGGAATTCACAAGAAGTGGGCAAGTTATCCTCGGAAAAGTGACGAAAACACAGGAAGTGTTCATGATTTATGCCTTTCTGGCGTTGGTGTATTTCATCATCTGTTTCACGCTTTCGGCAGTCGTCCGAAGCTGGCACAAGCGCAATGCGCAGAATGCTTAAAATTTGAAAAGCTCCCGAATTACAGCGATGTATTATGCTGTAATTCGGGAGCTTTTTGTTTGATTGAAAAAGTTCTGTACAGGTGGTTTCCTTTGGGCTGTCGGATAACCACGAAGAATCCGACAACCGGAGAGCAAACATTCTGTGATTTGTCGGATAACCCGGAAGAATCCGACAACCTGAGAGCAAACGTTCTGTGAGTTGTCGGATAATCGCAAAGAATCCGACAACCGGAGAGTAAACGTCGTGCTGGTTGTCGGATAACCCGGAAGAATCCGACAACCGGAGAGTAAACGTCGTGCTGGTTGTCGGATAACCCGGAAGAATCCGACAACCGGAGAGTAAACGCTCTGTGAGTTGTCGGATAACCACAAAGAATCCGACAACCTGAGAGCAAACGCTCTGTGATTTGGCGGGTAACCACGAAGAATCCGACAACCGGAGAGTAAACGTTTTGTGAGTTGTCGGATAACCCGGAAGAATCCGACAACCGGAGAGCAAACGTTCTGTGAGTTGTCGGATAACCCGGAAAAATCCGACAACCGGAGAGTAAACGTTTTGTGAGTTGTCGGATAATCGCAAAGAATCCGACAACCGGAATACTAACGCTCTATGTGATGTCGGATAAAGTATGGCATTTGAGTAGTTTTTAATTCTAAAAAAGTTTCAGTTGTAAACTGAAGAAACCCACGCCTGGATTTGTTTCAAATGTAGTATCGACCGCGATTTTTGCCTATCATTCGATAATTTTTCTTGAGAACTCTATACACGCGCATGTCGTTGCCGCAACCACACCAATCCATCATACGGCGGGATGTCAATTTAATTTCCGGGAACAGTGTGTGAAAGTCCTCGATGCTTGATCGTATGGCCTTATTGACGTTAATTTTGTTTCCGCATTTGGTACAAACTTGGGAATATCCGCTAAATTTCTCCGCTAAAGTTCCGCATTCTGGGCACGTGATGCCTTTTTTTAAATCTGAATAAGTATATTGCGTCTTTTTTCTTGGATAGCTGGAATCATGGAGATTCATCAGTGTTTCAGCCAATTTTATTTGCTCGGCATTCAGCTCAGGGGCTGCCTGGATGTTACGAAAATGACCAGGAATCTGGCTAGGAAGTATAAAATTGGAGTCATTTGGCGTCCCCAACAGTGTGAATTCCGGATTGACAAAGATGACATAGGCGTCAACCTTTAACGAATATCCTTTTTCCTGGAGTAAAAGTTCCAGACGTACTTTCGTTTTCTGCAGCTGCAAGGATGGATTCTCCAACTCTGTTCCGGTTGTTTTTGTGAATTTCTCCGCTCCCCATTTATAGATGCCTTCAAAATTCTTGATTTCATACAGGATAAGCAGATTGGTGCGAATCATTAGAGCATCTACTTGGAAAGGAGCACGCCTTATTTCTAACTGAAGATCATTCAAAAAGAAATGATCTAATTTGAATTGCTTGGTGTACGCATCAAATACGAGCTCCCCTTCGAAACCCTTTTTCAGATTGAGGAAATAATAGTAATCATCTCTTGATATTTTCGTGCGAGTAAGTAATATTTCTAAAATTCGTAGATGCTCGGGTTTAATCCGTTCTTTGTACGCGATAACAATCACCTCAATTATTATTAGTACTACTATAGTGACTATACGCAAGAACGTGCGAATGAATTTATTGTAAACAGTTTCTATTCCGGTTGCCGGATAACCCGGAAGAATCCGAGAACCGGAGAGCAAACATTCTGTGACTTGCCGGATAACCCGGAAGAATCCGACAACCTGAGAGTAAGCATTCTGTGATTTGTCGGGTAACCACGAAGAATCCGACAACCGGAGAGCAAACGTTGCGCAAGTTGTCGGATAAGCAAGAATTATTCAGTTTTTCAATCTACCGGAAGGCACAAAAAGGCATTTATCTTTGCATAACCCATCAAACAATCGACGCGTCGTAGATGGATTGGATCGATTCGGCCAAGGTGTTCCGGAATTCATCCTCGGTCAGACCGGCGCTCAGACCTTCGGACAACGCCCGCGAGAAGCTCGCGATCAATCCGGGATTGTGGGTCAATTTTTCGTTGGCTTCTTCACGCGAATAGCCGCCTGATAGTGCCACGACCCGCACGACTTGCGGATGAGCGATCAGTTCTTTGTAGAAATCATCGACGCTCGGAATCGAGAGTTTCAGCATCACAAATTGGTTCGGATTCAACGTATCCAGCGCCAACAACAATTCTTCCTTGAGGATCGTTTCCGATTCAGCTTTGTCTGCACTATGGATGTCGACTTCCGGTTCGATGATCGGGATCAGTCCCGCAGCAATGATCTGCTTGCCGACTTCGAATTGCTGGGCGACGACTTTTTTGATGCCTTCACGATTGGCAGATTTGATGACGGAACGCATTTTTGTGCCGAAGATGTGGCGCTCGTTTGCGTGCGCAAGCAGGGTGTCCAGATCGGGATTCGGTTTCATCAACTGGACGCCATCAGCTTCCGCATCAAGCCCTTTATCGACTTTCAGGAAGGGTACGATGCGTTTCTTTTCCCATAGGTAGTCGGCCGTATAGAGGTCATCGATTTTGCGGTCCATCGTTTGTTCGAACAGGATGGCTCCCAAGATGTGTTCCGAACTGAAAGCCGGCGAGGTGACGATGCGCGAGCGCATCTCATGGACTAGGGTGAACATCTCTTCTTCGCCGTTATAGCTATCTTCCGAAATACCGTACAACGCCAGTGCCTTGGGCGTGCTGCCGCCACTTTGGTCCAACGCCGCAATGAAACCTTTGCGATTTTTCATGATATCGAATTGTTCTTTGTTCATGATACAAACTCCTTCGATTTTCAGATTTCCGAAATCCGAATCCGGCCCTGCTTTTTCGTGGAATCAGGATTTCTAAGGTCAGTATAGCACTAGTTCATTCTCCAGGAAAAAATTTGGAACTATTGTGATAAAATGGATGTATCGCTATATTTTGATGTGGGAACAACGAACTACGGATATTAATATGGGAAGCTTTTTACATATAATTCATGATCAAGGAGTGAGTATTCTGGCCGACGCAATCGAGTACAGTAAAATAAATGAAGCAAGCTATCTCTCAGCAGACAATTTCCAGCGCTACCGCACCATCATGCACTTTTTCTATCAGCAACATCGGAAGATGAACGATTTGCTGTACCGGGGAGATGTGCTGGAGTACATGCAGAGTCTGGATGGATTTGCGGGCTATTCCGAAAAAGAATTGGACCAGGATCTGACCAGCCTGGTGGGATGGGAAAACCTGGAGACGCGTCAGGAAATGAGCGAACCCAAGAGCATAGCGGAATACAAAAATAAACATTTCCGCTACCAGATTTCCGAAACCAGCATCGCGATCGAAGAGATGCTGGAGAAATTGAGCGGCAAGATCGGCCACAGCAGAGGGGCCTTGGATAAGAATACTTTTGAAAGGTTTCTGTCAGCCATCAGGGAGTTGGATCAACAATCCGACGAGAAGGAACTGTTCAATATTTGGCAGGACACCGTCACGCATTTTACGAGCATCAAAACCAATACATCCGACTACATCGGCTATCTGAACAGCGAACGGACGGAAAGCCAGATGCAGACGGAGGCGTTCCTGGTATTCAAAGACCAGTTCGTTTTTTATCTGCGGGACTTCATTGTTACGATGCAGAACACTTCCTATCAGATCCAGCACGCTTTGCAGGGAGTATCCAAGGAAAAACTGTTGCTCGTCGCCAGATGCGTCATCAACCATGAAAAAGAGATTCCCCGCTTTGATGAAACGGTTCTGGATGAGGGGAAACTGACGGGGGAGCTATTTGGGATTTGGGACACGATGCTTGCTTGGTTCATCGATGGGCAAGGGAAGTCCAGTGAGTACAGTTCCTTGATGAAACAGACCAATCAGGCCATCAGCAAAATCACCCGGATGATCCAACGTTTCAGCGACCGCATGCAACAGCATCAGAGCCGGAAAAAGGACTATATCCACTTGGCTGAGTGGTTCCTGCACTGTCGGTCCGTTGAGGAAGCGCATCAGCTTTCCTCGCAGGTATTCGGTGCCTTTCACACGCAGCACTATTATGTGAAGCCTTTCGAAACCAGCAACAAATTTGCGGACATCTGGGATATTCCGGCGACCGTCCATGAGACGATTCCGCATATCAGGGAGTATCGGGAACGGACAAGCGCGACGGCCTTCTCGCGAAATACCCAGGCGAAGAAGGAAGCCGTAGCGGCCCATCTGCAGCAACGGCAAGAACTCGAAAAATCCCTGCAGCATTATATCCAGAACGGAAAGATCGATTTGATTGAACATCCCTTTATGGATGCATCGATCCGGAAATTGTTGTTGAAATGGCTGAGCCTGTCTTTCCAGAATGAAGAGCGGACCATCGCAACCGAATTCGGCCAAGTATTTGCGATCAAAGTGGACAGGAGCATAAAAGTCAGGTTGGAATCCGAAGACGGCTTTTTGGAGATGCCGAATGTCGTCTATGTGCTGATTGACAAGGAAAATACAGGAGGTGACAGGAATGCCGGCAAGCAATGAGGAAATCCGAGAAGGACTCAGTATCCTTTTTGAAAATTTTTGGATCATACGGGAAACCGATAAGGACGTCTACCATCAGCTTTTGCGCATCGAGAACGACCTGAAGCGCGTCACCCAGAGAATATTCGGGCTGCGCTTGATTGTGCATGCTAAATTCATCAAGTTGGAAAAAATCCCATTTGAATCCCAGGATTGGATGGGCATCACGACTTTCAACGAGCCGATGGATTATGCCCTGTTTGCCTGCGCGATGGCCTATACGGAGGATAAAAGCGAAGGCGAAGCGTTTCTGATCAATGAACTCGTTGATGAACTGGACCTGTTTTATCCTGAACGGGACCTCCTGGACTGGACCAATTTCAACCACCGAAAAAGCCTAGTGCGCGTCCTGAACGTGATGACTGACATGCAATTGATCGATACGATCGAGGGGAAGACCGATGATTTCGCGACCTCCGAGTCCAATGAAGTCCTCTACAAAGTCAGCCCCTACAGCAAATATTTCATGCGTTCCTATCCAGAGGACATCACCCAATTCCAGGATTGGCGGGAATTGATGCAGATGGAACGGGAGCGGGCCGACGAGGAGACGAGCACGGTCGCTTTCAGGCGGCTGATGATGGAACCGGCGATCCTCCGAACCGAAGAGAACGACAGGCTGTTCTATTACCTGCGTAATCAGCAACAGTACATCAGTGCTTTTTTTGAAAAAAATACGCCGTACACCTTCGAGTTGACGAAAGATGTGGCGATGCTGACGCTTGAGGAACGCCTGAAGCAACAGACCTATTTCCCGATGCTGAAATCCGCCGACGAGAGCCTGCTGCAGCTGGCGGAAATGATCCGGGAATCGGATTACGCCCCTGACGCTTATGGGTGCATCCATTTATCGAAAAATCAATGGCTGGCTCTGATCGGTCAGCATGCCACCCAGAACAGGAAGGGCTGGTCGAAGGAATACCGCGAGAGCGTTGATAAGAAATTGGCCAGATTGATACTGGAGAATGGCATCAAGTGGCGTTTCTTTGCAGAAGATGGAGACGGAAACGTCACGATCCTCCCGACATTTGCGCGCAATACAGGCAAGTACCCGCAGGATTTTCTTCAGAAATTGTTGGAGGAAGATGATATGCCTGAGGAAGAATTTGATGGAGATGAGGGAGACAGCAGTGAACAAAACGAATAAATGGGTAATGAACAGAGCCGGCATCGTCAATTTCTGGTACTATGATGAACAATATTTTGAGTTCGCTGATGGGAAAATGTTGTTGCGCGGCTCCAACGGATCGGGTAAATCGGTGACGATGCAGAGTCTGCTGCCTACCTTGTTGGACGGCAAAACGGACCCGACTCGGCTGGATTCTTTCGGAAGCCGCGCCAGAAAGATGGAAGATTATCTTTTGGGTGAGGAGCAGGTGTCGAAGATTCAGGAACGGACGGGTTATCTCTTCCTGGAATTCAAACGGAAAGAACAGGATTCCTATCTGACGGTCGGCATCGGACTGCAGGCCAAACGGGGAGGCTCGTTGGGGAAATGGTACTTCGGAATCACGGACGGCAGGCGAATAGGCATGGACTTCAGCCTGTTTGAGGAGCTGAAAAGGGAGCAGCTGCAGCCTCTGTCCAAACGGCAATTGATCAACCGGATTGCCGAGGGCGGAAAAGTGATGAATTCCCAGAAGGATTACCAGGAATTCGTGAACGAACGCATCTTTGGGTTCGACAGTCTCGGGAAATTCGAGGACTGCATCAAATTGCTGATGGAATTGCGCAGTCCGAAATTATCCAGGGAATTCACCCCGACAGCGATCTACAACATTTTGACGAATTCACTGCCGGCACTGAAGGAAGACGATCTCCAGCCGGTTTCACGGACACTGGAACAGATCGATGCCAGCCGCGAAAGGCTCGGCCAGTTCGAACGCGAAGCCAAAGCAGTAGGCAAAATCCAGAAGAGTTACGAGAGCATGTATGAAGAGAAACTGAGGCAGTTGGCGAACCGTTGGCTGGAGAACGACCAAATGACGAAGCAGAAACAAGCCAAAATAGATGCCGATGCAGCAAAACAAAAGGAGCTCAGCGGCCTTTTGGATGCGCTCCAGAAGGAACAGGCGGAGCTGGAACTGAATCTTTCGCTCTGGCGGAAGGAACAAGATGAGCTGAAGCAGAATGAAGCCTATCAGCTGATCGAGAAAGGGACCCAACTCAAGAACGATCTGGAAAGCAGCAAGACTGCTTTGCAAAGGTACAGTGATAAGGTGAACAAAAAAGAAACGCAGGTTGCCGAAACCCGCAATAAGTTGGAAGGTCACATAAGAGATCTGGAACGGGCCGAAAAGGAATTGGCCGCTTTGGCCGACGAAATGGCGGAACATGCAGAGGGATCCGGCTATTTTGCGGAACATGAACAGCATCTGGCCGACTTTGAAAGAAAGAGCGGGGAACATTCCTTTGATTATTGGAAATCAAAAAACCGTGAATATCGGAATCACCTGCGCGACATGGTCTCCTTGTTCAAGGACCTGAATGCAGCGGTGATCGTTCAGAAGCGCATCGACAAAGAATTGGGAGACATAGCCGAAAAATTGGAGGCAGATCGGAAGAATCAGCGCCACTGGCAGGGCATCTTTACGGATGAAAAGGAAAAATTGGTCAGCGATTTCAGTCACTGGCAAAGCCAAGCCCATTTTATCGTTCCGCCAACCGAATATAGCGAGGTGCTGCGGAGACTGGAAGGCCTTTATGCGAGAACGATCCGGTTTGCGCTGGTCACTGAGCCAATCTACACGGCCGCCAACAATGAGAAACAGCGCATCAGCAACGAGTTGCTGCCGATCAGGAGCCGGATGGACTGGATCCAGAGCACTATCGAAGAATACGAAACAGAAATGCGCGCCTGGAAGGCTGAGAAGGATCCGGTTCCGGAACGCAGCGGGGCCAGCCAAGTGTATCGCGATCAATTGGCGCAAGATGGCATTGCGGCTGAACCTTTCTATTCCTGTATCGATTTCAGGGCCGATTTGGCCGATGAAAAACGCAATGCCATCGAGAGCGCGTTGATGGAGACTGGCTTTCTGGATGCATTGCTTTCCGAAGGGCGGCTGGAGTTGGAAGGCGACAGGCAATTGTTGCCGAATCCGCAGTTCTTCAAACATACTTTGGCCGATTACCTTGTACCTGACAGCGGCGAGCGCAGCGTGGATGCTGGCTATGTGCAGGACATCCTCCAATCGATTGAAGTGATCGATGGCGACGAAGCCGACTCCGCGGCTCCGGTCATCTCGGAAGACGGCAGCTACCGCTTGTTTTCGTTGAGGGGGAAAGCGGATGCGACCTATCAGGCCAGCTACATCGGCAAAGCCAGCCGGGAACGCTACCGGATCGAAAAGATCCGATCGTTGGAGGAAGAAATCGCGCGGTTGCAGGCAGAACTGCAATCGGCAGCAGAAGCGGAGAACGGGTTGCTGGCTGCCATTGATGCGGTCGAGGATGATCTGACGTGTCTTCCTGTCGACAAGGAACTTGCCTTCGCCAACCAGAACATCCTGGAGATGGAGCGGGAAATCGACCGCGGCGAAAGAGATTTGGCCCGGAAACAAAGCGATTTGCAGGAAATCAAAAATCAGGCGGACAACTTAAGGCTTAGGCTGCATCAAACGGCTAGAGGCAACACGATCGGTTTTACTTTGGCTGACTATGAAGAGGCGGAAAAGTGCCAAGAAGATTATCAGGCTGCTTTCCACGACTGGACGGACAAAGCATCCGATCGAAAACACATTGCCGTCAACCGGGCAGGAGCCGAAGAATTGCTGAGCGTGCAACGCGAAGAGCTGCAGGAAGTGCTGGAAGAATACGATGAGGAAGTAGCCAAACAGCATACGCTCGAACGGCAATTGGCCTCGAATTTGGAACTGCAGAAAATCAACAATGTCGCCGAAATCACCGAGCGGATCGAATCCTGCATCCGGAACATTCGGAAGGGGGGGACCCGCAAGGATTCTATCCAAGATGAGCGAATTGAACACAACAACCGGCTCACGATCATCAGTCTGAACCTGAAGCAACTCGAGGAACAGATCCGCTTCGAAAAGCCCTACACACAACTATGGCGGGATACCTTTGCGAAGGAAGTCGCCAGATACGGTAAAGGTGGGGATAAGTCTTTGACTGTTGTGGCCGAGGACTACCTAAGGAATTGGACCAATCAGGAGAACCGTTTGACGCAATTGGAAGGGAACCTGGACGCGGTGCATCGAGAAGCGGAGTCGGACCTGATCGACTACCGGCCCAAAATCATCCAGGACCAGATTATTGCTGCTCCGGCCTGGTTCAACGAATTCGAGGCCCCGGAATTCCGCGATAAAATGGAGCTTTGGCGTCACGCAAACCAAATCAGGATCTACCAAGTGAACTCGGAGGGGGCCTGGAGAAGCCCGGATGATCTGAAAAAGCGCCTGGAGGACCAGATCGAACAAGCCAAATTGGTGCTACGCAGAAGCGACGAAGAACTTTTTGAACAGATCATTTTCCATTCGATCGGGAATGTGCTGCGCACGCTGATCGGCAATGCCCAAAAATGGGTTTCCAAGATGAACGACATCCTCGAGCACCAAGATAATTCTTCCGGGCTGACGCTTTCGATCAGATGGAAACCGAAGGCTGCGGAAAGCGATGACGGATTATCGACGGCTCGTCTGGTGGAGCTGTTGCGCAAGGATAGAAATATTCTCAAACCGAGTGACACGGAAGCAATCAAACAGCATTTCCAGAATCGCATCGAGCAGGCTAAGCTGATGCGCGATGAATCGAACGGCGAAGACAGCCTTTATCAAGTGCTTCAGGAAGTGCTTGATTACCGGAAATGGTTCAGTTTCGAGCTGTGGCATCACCGCAAAAATGAAGTCATGAAGGAACTTTCCAACAACAAGTTCAATCAGTTCAGTGGGGGCGAAAAAGCGATTGCGATGTATCTGCCGCTGTTCACCGCCATGTATTCCCGGTATCAGGACGCCGGCAAGGACGCCCCGTACATCATCACGCTGGATGAGGCTTTTGCCGGCATTGATGATCTGAATATCGCCGAACTGTTCAAGGCCACGGAACAACTGGAGTTCAACTATATGATGAATTCCCAGGCGCTGTACGGGGAATATCAAACGGTCTCTAGCCTGAACACATACGAACTGATCCGGCCCAAGAATGCGCCGACCGTTTCGACAATCCAGTACCATTGGGACGGGAAAGTGAAAACGTTGCTGCTGCCAGATGAAGGTGATCTTTTTGAAAATGTCGGTCCGGAAAGTGCTGGGGGTGGCCAAGCTGGATGAGAATCTGAAAGAAGAAGCCATCCGCTACTTTGCGGGCAAACCGGTGATGGTCATCTGCATCAAACAGATCCATAAGAAATACGAGAGCTTCGGGCGCTTCACCGGCACGATCAGCAAGTCGCTTTTCAAAAAAGTCGATGCTGAGCCGTTGCTGATGTTCATGGGCATAGCGCAGTGGGAATGGGAGAAAAGCAAAAGCATCAAAATCAGCGATTTCAAGCGCAATTACGAGGAGAGTAAATTCGAGCCGATCCCTTTCGAGCTGGTTGTGGAGAGCATAAACGGGAGGCAACTCAGAACTAAACAGGAACTGGCGGATGATGCCGAGGCAGAATATGCTGCATTCCTGGCGGAGATCGATGGGATTGATCCACTGTTCAGGGATGTCTTCGGCCACAACCGCAACGCCGTTTATTCGGGCTGGTTCCTGAAGGAGCCGGTTGCTTGCTTGGCTGCCTTCAGGAACGTTGCGGAGGCTCTGCACAATCTTCCGCAGGAGTATACGAAATTGCCTGTCTTCGCGCACCGCATCACCGGCAATCCGCATTCTTTTGACTCAAACGGCTTGACCGGACAGTTGCTTTTCATGATGCTGTATCATCAGTATGCCGAAGCTGACTCAGCTCAAGCGATGAACGGCCTCTTGTCAAAAGCGGAACTGGAAAATGAAATCTATGGACTGTTCAAGATCATCAAGGACGACATCATGAATTTCACCGCCGTGAACGGGCTGGTCGCCTTTCGCGGAGAGGAGCCTGTCGCTATGTGGCAGGATGCCTGCCTGGATCGGATACCGTGGAATGTGCCCGTTCGACAGCTTTTGGGCATCTCGCGGATCCGGCCTTGTAAAGGCAACCAGATTTTCCTGATCGAAAATTCAGGCGTGTATTCCATCTTGCTGGATGCTTTCCCGGACTGTCCGATGATCTGTACGAACGGACAGTTCCGCTATGCTGTCTGGCTGCTATTGGAACGTATTCCGGATGACGGAATCAGCTTGTACTATTCCGGCGATTTCGATCCAGAAGGCTTGCTGATGGCGGATACGCTGAAAAGACGGTACGGTGAAAAACTCCAGTTGCTCGGGATGACCATCGACCACTATTCGGCCTCAAAACCGGCAGCGGAAATCGATGAGAAACGGATGCAGAAGCTGAAACGGATCCAATCCGGGGAACTACGCGGTCTGGCGGATCTGATGGCCGAAAAGAAATTCGCCGGTTATCAGGAAGGGATTTTGGAGGAGTTGCTGGATGAAATCAGGCTTCTTCGCGAAGATTAATAATGATGTTTTGTGAGCTGCAAGGAAGCTTGTTCACAATGTGTAACGCGTAAAGTTCATGTTGAAACCTTTTTGATTTAGGAGTAGAGTTGACTTGTTGAAAATTTTCAAGCAATTATTCATAAGATTAGAGACAAAATCGAACGAGAGAAGGCGTGCAGATGATCATTTGGCTGACATCGGACAAAACAAATAAAGAGTATACCGAATATAATGTCTATAAAAGGGGCATACTGATGGGCGGAATTTCCCATCACAAGGACGACGATTTCTGGCAATGGTGGGTGGAAGACGTCGGCAAGAAGAAAACCCGCAAAATGTACAAAGAAGCAACCGAGGACGCAGCCAAACGGGCTGTCGAATACGAAATCTGACAGAGGAAAAGTGGCGCAGGGCAGGGATCATTCTTGGAATGAGACTTGGTCTGCGTTTGTTTTATTTTTGGGTTGTCGACTGTTTAGGGAAGAATAAATGCGGAACAGCCGACAAACGGTTCAGGCGTCGACTGTTGTGGGAAGAATGAATGATGAATAGTCAACAGGTACTCACTTCGTCGGCTGATCTGTAAGGAACGAATGCTGAACAGCCGACGAAAGGTGCCAGAAACGCAAAAGCAGCCAAGGGGACTCCCCTCGGCTGCTTTTCTACAAATCTACAAATCTACAAATCTACAAACTAAACTGTTTGTTTTTTTCAACGAAGGCTTCGTTGTGCGAGGACACCATCGCGTGCTTTTCAGCGGTGGGGTTCAGGTATTGTTTGACACTGTTCACAGCGTTCACGGCATCCTGGAAGGTGCCGACCAGCAGATTGACTTTGCCGGTATAGGCGATTGCATCCCCGGCGGCGAAGATGCCGGGGTGGCCGATTGTGCTGTCAGGACTGCCTTCAATGTAATTGTTGTCGTTGAACTGGAGTCCCAGCGTTTCCCCAAAAGCAATCGCCTGTTTACTGGCGAAGCCGTGGTTGACGATGACCGCATCGGCAACGACAGTCCGATGTTCACCGCCGATCGAAAGGGAAACGGCTTCGATTTCGCCTTGGCGGTTGGAACGGAATGCTCGGATCTGCGTTTCCAGAAGCAGTGTTCCACCATTATTGCGGAAGGATTCCACGCTATGTTCATGCGCGCGCAGTTCATTGCTGCGGCAAGCAAGCGTCACGCCGTTTGCGATGGCCAATAATTCGTTCGCTTGCTCGATCGCCGTATTCCCGCCTCCCGAAAGGAAAACCTGTTTGTTGCGGAACGCATGCAGGCTATTCGGGATGTAATGCAGATTGGTCCTTTCGAACTGCTCCGCACCGTCCACCGCCAGCTTATTCGGCGTGATGATGCCGCTGCCGTATGCAAGGATCACCGCTTTTGTGTAATGATGGTCGCCGTTGCTGGCGCGGATATCGAAAATGCCGGCGATTTTGGTGATCTGGCTGACTTCCGTATTCAGACAGACGGTCGGATGGAACGTCAGGCCTTGCGTGATGCAATTGGAAAGGAATTTTTTGCCGGTGATGGGCGTCAGACCGCCGACATCCCACAAGATTTTGTCCGGGTACAGGTTGACTTTGCCGCCGAGGACGGACTGGGATTCGATCAGCTTCGTCTTCAGGTTGCGCAAACCGCTGTAGAAAGCACTGTACAGACCCGAAGGCCCGCCACCGATTATCGTTACGTCAAATACTTCGTTCAAAAGACCACCTCATTTTCTGTTGACTAATTGGTTGTTATGAATGATAATGGAATAAATTATAAATGAGAATGATTCTCATTATCAATTAAATAATTTTTATTCGAAAATGTCAAGAACGATCCGGCAATGGATCGCTTCTGCAAGGATAAAGAAAGGGGAACGAAGGCATGTGCAGCCTGAAAGTTGAGGAGGTGCAAATCAAGTACGACAAGCAGATTATTGTGAAAAATATCTCAGTCGCGATCGCACCGCAGAAAATCACGACGATCATCGGGCCGAACGGTTGCGGCAAATCGACCTTGTTGAAGGCGATGTCGCGCATCCTGACTTGCTCGAGCGGCGACATTCTGCTGGACGGTGTTTCGATCTTTACGATGGATACGAAACGGTTGGCGAAACGGATCGCTATCCTGCTGCAGCGTCAGGAAAACCTTTCTGGCATCACTGTTGAAGAAATCGTTTCGTACGGAAGGTTTCCGCACCGGAAAGGCTTAAGGGGATTGGGTAGCGAGGACAAGGAAATCATCGACTGGGCCATCAAGAAGACGCAAATCGACGAGCTCCGTCACCGCTATATCGATGAACTGTCAGGCGGGCAGCGGCAACGGGTCTGGCTGGCGATGGCGTTGGCGCAAAAAACCGACATCATCTTTTTGGATGAACCGACGACCTATCTGGACATCAGTTACCAACTGGAAATTTTGGAACTGCTCAAGAAACTGAATGAAGAGGAAGGTTATACGATCGTGATGGTGCTGCACGACATCAATCAGGCTTCGCTCTATTCCGACCATATCGTGGCGCTAGCGGACGGCAAAGTCGTCTGTCAAGGTGCGGCGGATAAAGTGATCACCGCCGCGAATATAGCGTCCATCTTCAACATCCGTCCGACCATCCAGCCGGACGCAAAGACAAATAAACCCGTCATCATCGGATACGAATTGATAAATAGAGGAGAATGAACATGAAAAAAATAAACAAACTATCACTGACAATGTTATTGAGTGCCGGATTGATTTTGGGAGCCTGCTCCGCTACGGACACAGCCGATGAATCTAGCGAAAGCGCAGCAACCGAAACGGTGACGTACACAACGGTCGACGGCGAAGAAATCGCGGTTCCCGCAAACCCGGAACGGGTAGTGGTGCTGTCGTCCTATGCTGGGGATCTCATCAACTTCGACATCAACATCGTCGGCGTGGATGCTTGGTCAGCCGGTAACCCGAATTTCAGCGAAGGTCTTTCAGGCGTCGCAGTCGTTTCGAATGCCGACGTCGAAAAAATCCTCGAATTGGAACCGGATCTGATCATCGGCTTGGACAACATCGAAAATGCCGACCAATTGTCGGAAATCGCGCCGACCGTCCTGTTCACATACGGCGAACTTTCTTACTTGGATCAAATCGTGGAAATCGGGAAAGTAGTCAACAAGGAAGAGGAAGCTGTCGCGTGGGTAAAGGAATTCCAGACCGAAGCACAGACTGTTGGAGAAGAAATTAAGGCAGTAATCGGCGAAGATGCAACAGTAACGGTTGCCGAGAACTTCGAAAAACAGATGTACATTTTCGGCGATAACTGGGCACGCGGCACGGAGATCCTTTATCAGGAAATGGGCCTGAATATGCCGGAAACGGTCAAGGAAAACGCCCTGGATGCAGGTTATTATGCCATTTCCGAAGAGGTGCTCGGCGATTACATCGGCGACTACCTGATCCTGAGCTTGGCCGCAACCGATCCGGAAACGAGCTTCTTGGATGCTGAATGGTTCCAGAACATACCGGCCGTGCAGAACAACCAAGTGTTTGTGGCGGATGCCGAGACATTTTATTTCAATGATTCGCTATCTTTGGATTACCAACTGGACTTCTTCGAGGAATCCTTTTTAGCGGAATAAGAGGGGACGATTGCAGTGATTAAACGGAAACGAAAGGCCTTCGGAATCTATCTGGCAGTGACTGTCTTGTTGCTGATCGTGGCAGCGGTCCTGGCGCTTTACACAGGAGCGGCGGATACGGATTGGTCGGACCTATTCGAAGCGCTCATCGGGGAAGGCGGCGGCGATTATTATCTTGTCCTGCGGGGCATCCGCTTCCCGCGCATCCTGGGTGCCTTCTTTGTGGGAAGTTCCTTGGCTGTTGCCGGAGCGATCATGCAGGCGCTGACGCGGAATCCGTTGGCCGATCCTGGGCTTTTGGGGCTGACTTCCGGAGCGAACATCGCGGTGGCCTTGGTCTATGCCATTGCTCCGCAGAGTTCCTACCTGCTCGTTTCCATTGCCTGTTTCGTGGGTGCGGGTTTGGCGATGCTGTTCGTGTACGGTCTCAGTAATGCGACGAGGAGCGGACAATCACCCTTGAACCTGATCCTGATTGGAGCAGCCGTCTCGTTCTTTTTCCAGGCCATCGCGGACGGGATCGCAATCTGGTTCCGCATCTCCAAGGACGTCTCGATGTGGACTTCCGGCGGCCTGATGGGTGTCGATTGGAATATTTTGAGCATCACCCCGGTCATCGGACTGGCGCTGTTGTTGAGCCTGGTGTTCAGCGGCCAGTTGACGGTGCTGAGCTTGGGCGAGGAAACAGCGATCAGCATGGGACAACGGACCAATCTGATCCGGACCGTCCTGATTCTTTTGATCACTTTGCTTGCGGGCAGCGCGGTTGCCATCGCCGGCAATCTCGCTCTGATCGGCTTGATGATTCCACATGTCGTGCGCAAGATGGTCGGGCAGGATTACCGCAAGATCATTCCGTTGTGCATCACGGTCGGCGGGACTTTCATGATCCTGGCTGATTACATCGGCCGCACGGTCGTCAGTCCTTTCGAAATTCCCGTTGTGGCGATCGTTTCCGTGATCGGCGTACCTTTTTACGTGACAATCGCCAGAAAAGGGGGAATCCGAGCTGTTTAATGAATGGAATCTGACTTATCGGAAAAAATTGTGGCTATTCCTCTTTTTGTTCGTGGTGGCTTTCCTTGCGGCCTTGTCCATGGGTTATTCGTCGCTTCCGTTGGACCGTATCCTGCAGGTCTTGTCAGGTAACGGGGTTTTTAAAGAAAACTACGTCTTTTACCAGATCCGCTTGCCCCGGGCTTTGGTGTTGACGATGGCCGGCGCCTGCTTGGCAGGTGCCGGTATCATCCTGCAGAGCTTGAGCAACAACGACCTGGCCGACTCGGGTTTCCTGGGCATCAATTCCGGTGCCGGTCTCGGCGTGACGATCTTCTATCTGTTCGCGGGCGAAGGCATGCTGCAGTTTTCTGCGGTCCTGCCGCTTGTCGCTTTCATCAGTGCGCTGGTGGCTGCCTCCACGGTTTACCTGCTCAGTTTCAGCCGCAGCCATAAACAGCATGCGATGCAGCTGGTGGTCATCGGAGCGGGTATCTCCTCCGCCTTTTCGGGGTTGATCATCCTGCTGATGTCCTCCTCTGACCGGACCGACGTCAGTTTCATCGCCGCCTGGATGTCGGGAAACATCTGGGGATCGACTTGGCCGTTCGTGTTCACAATCCTGCCTGGTTGGCTGTTGGCGATGGGTGTCCTCTTCCTGAAGGCCCCGACGCTTAACATTCTCGCGCTGGGCGAGGAGACCGCTGCTGCATTGGGATTGAAACTCCGGAACGAAAAATTGATTCTGCTGCTTTGTGCGGTCGCCATCGCCTCAGCGGCAATCTCGTTGACCGGCAACATCGGCTTCATCGGCCTGATGTCCCCGCACATTGCCAAAAAGCTGGTCGGCAAACAGCATGAACGCTTCAGTTGGATCGCGCTCTTGGTCGGGAGCAGCATCCTGTTGATTGCCGATGCGATCGGCCGCACAGTGATGGATACCGCTTTTCCGACGGGTATCGTCGTTTCTCTTATCGGAGCGCCTTATTTCCTGTATTTGCTGTTGGGGAAAATACGCTGAGGATCGGTCCGCTGTCGGGCGAGAGCCTAGGCCGGTGACGGAAATACCCGAGAGTTCAAACATCTGTCGACTGATCGGATACCGAAAACATCAAAAAACGCGCCATCAGCCGGAAAAGGGCTGGCTGGCGCGTTTTTTTACTTTCATAAAGTAGTCTTACTGAAAAGTTTCCCTGCGGTAAAGAGGCTTGAAGCAATTATCAATCCCGTAATCAGCAGCGGATTCAGAAGGTCCTCAAGCAGCAGTGTCCCTTGCAGCATATCCATGTTGCGCGAGACCAACACCAACGGGTTCCACTCGGCTGCTTCCGGGAACAGATTCCACAAGAACAGCACCAACAGGAACGCCCCGATCAACAACAGCGGTCCATAGGCATTTTTGAACAGGACAGACCCCAGCAGCAAAACAGCAATAAGCAATATACCGAACAGGTAGAGGCTGATGACCGAAAGTGTCAAGTTTTCGGTGGTACCTTCAGGAAAGTAATACAGCGTGTATCCCAAAGTGATGAAAAAGCAGAGCCAGTAGCTTATGGTCCAAAGCAACAATGCACCTGTAAATTTTGAAAACAGGATGGTCCAGCGCGGCAGTCCTTTTGTGACCATATTAATGAGCGTGCCTTTTTCGTATTCTTTTGCCATCATACCGCTCAAAAGGATGACGATGATGAACAGACCAATCTGGGTGCCGTTCTTGAAGAATTGGAGCCAGGAATCGAGATTCGTCGGTTCCGTAATGAGGATCGTAATCCCTTCTGGCATGAAATTTCCTAACAGTTCGGGCATAAATTTGGCCGTCAACGGGTTCATGATGCCCAACAACGCAAACAAAGTAATCGCAAGGAACATCTTAAAGTTTCGTGTATATTCAATCAGTTCCTTTTTTGTGAAGGCAAGGTACGCTCTCATCGGATCACCTCCAGGAAGATATCTTCTAGTTTGGGTTCGACCGTTTCCACTCGGAGCGGAACCAACCCAGTTTCGCTCAAAATCCGTATGATCAACGCCATGGTCTGTTCCGGATCTTCAGATTGGATGGTGACAGAAGCATGTTTTTCAGAAACGGGGCTCCCTACGACGTTAATCCGTGCACTTGTCCGGAATAAATCAGCATCCGCCTGTGTCCTTAAGGTCACCGTGCAGGAATGTCTGGAGTAAGTGTTTTTCAGTTCGGATACCGAGCCTGTCAGGACAATTTTTCCTCCGTCAAGGATGCCTACCTGATCGCAGATTGCTTCCACATCGTTCAGGACATGGGTCGAAAAGATTACGGTTGTCCGTTTTTTCACTTTCAGCAGGATATCCAATATTTCCCTACGGCCAATCGGATCCAAGGCGGAAGTCGGTTCGTCACAAATCAAGAGCCTGGGTTCGTTCAGCAAAGCCTGGGCGATCCCCAAGCGCTGTTTCATGCCGCGGGAAAACGTGGAGATGCGTTTTTTCACATCCGCCAGTCCGACCAGTTCCAACAGTTCCTCGGATTTGGTTTGAATAAGCGCGGACGGCATGCCTGTGACGTCGCCGCACAACCGCAGATATTCCTTTGCGGTCATGAAACCGTAGAATTCGGGTACATCCGGCAGGTAGCCGATGAAGCGGTTCGTCCGGGTGTCACCGTAATGCACTTTTTCGCCGCAAACAGAAATTTCGCCGGTATCCGCCGGCAGCAAGCCCAAAACGATCTTCATGGTGGTCGTCTTCCCGGAGCCGTTCTTGCCGATGAAACCGTAGATCGAGCCTTCAGGGACGGAGAAGGACAGGTCATCGAGCACGCTTTGGCTCCCGAAGGCTTTCCCCAATCCGGCAATCGTGAGGATGTCCATCACTCATCGCCCCTTCCAATCAAAAAATACAGGACCGGACCGATGATGTTCAGGAAAATGATGACGAAGATCCAAAGATTTTTATTGCCTATTTTTACATGGGGATGCTTGTTCAGGTGGAGCAGGGCCGTGATCAACAGGATGATCTGGATCACGACTAAAGGGATCAGGATAGGGAAGTATGGCTGCAAATCCGCTGACATAAAAACTCGCCTTCTTTCTTTTTTTTCGCTTAGTTTTATATCTCCAGTTTAGGTTTACGATTGGGTTCAACAAAACCACTCCCGTGATCGTTCGTTATATAACAAGTATAACAATTTAGGCGGAATTTGCAAGCCGAAAGAGTGGCATATCCATCACACCTGTAGCCTTCACGAAGGGTCCAAGTGTGATGGGACTAGCTCATCCTGTGCTATAATAAAGCAAAGATACCAGAACAGCCAACGCTGTCAGAGGAAGGAAAATTGAATGAATCCATTGTTTAAATTGATGCTCAAGTTGATGTCGTCACCAAAAATTAACATGCAGGAAGATTATGCCCGCGTCCGCAAAGTGCAGAAGATTTTGGCTCCCAAACCAAAAAAGGGTTATATCATTATGGATCACAAAATCTATTCGGAGGACCGTTCCCATGATATTCCCGTGCGTGTCTTCTATCCGAAAGAGCATCTGTATAAAGAACCCTTGCTCTTTTTCCATGGCGGTGGGTGGGTCATCGGTGACATCGAAACCTATACGAATGCCTGCATCAATATGGCGGATCTGACCGGTAGAACGGTCTACTCTGTCGATTATCGTTTGGCGCCGGAGCATCCGTATCCGGCAGGCCTCTATGATTGTTACCGGGTAGCGGAAGTATTGCTGAAGCATCTGGAAATGAGCGGCTTATCGGATGAAAAAGATTTGATTCTGATCGGCGATTCAGCCGGTGGGAATTTGGCCGCAGCCGTGTCTTTGCTGCTCCGTGATAGAGGTCAAGCGACGCCAATCAAACAGATTTTGTTGTATCCGGTCACCTATTGGGATCATTCGGAAGCTTCCCCTTTCGAATCGATCCGTACGAATGGACAGGATTACGGACTGACTGCCAAAAAAATGGAAGAATATATGGCGCTATACCAGCCTGATCCTGAACTTCGTAAAAATGAGTATGTCGCACCTTTAATGGCTGAAAATTTGTCGAATCAGCCGGAAACGTTGGTGATCACAGCCGAATTCGATCCGTTGCGGGATGAGGGCGAAGCCTACGCGGAAGCGTTGCAGAAAGCCGGCAACAAGGTGCAGGTTCATCGCGTGAACGGTATCGTCCATGGCTTCATCACCTATCCGAAGACGGCCGAATCGGTTGAAGAAGCTTACGAAGTCATCAATGCGTTTCTTAATGCATAAGCCAAGATGCTTGTTCTATAGAAAAGAAGGAAGAAAGGAGGGGCAGCAGTGAACCGAAAAAAGTGGGTACGTTTGGATAATGCCTCCAACATATTTTTAGCGGCCATGACGAACAGTGATACGAAGGTCTTCCGCATGAGTGCGGAATTGACCGATTCAGTGGATCCGATCCTGCTTCAGCGGGCGCTCGATGAGGTCTATGAAAATTATGTGCTGTATCATAGTGTTTTGCGGCGCGGATTTTTCTGGTATTATCTGGAAGAAAGCGATCTGAAGCCAAAAGTGACGGCCGACACGTTACCTCCTTGCGCACAAATTTATCATTTTGATCGGAAGGAACTGTTATTTCGAGTCTTCTACAACCAAAATCGGGTTCATTTGGAATTGTTCCATGCCTTGTCGGACGGAACCGGTGCGCTCTGGTTTTTCGAAGATCTGTTGAAGGCCTACATCATGCTGCGGCATCCCGAGGCTTTTGAAGGCCTGAGTGCCGCGGCGCATGACCGTTTGAACCATCAACTGGAGGACAGTTTTGCGCACTATTTCCGCAAGAATAAGAAACAGAACTTTACTGACGCGGCACAATCCGCCATCCGTTCCTTCGCGAAAGTCAGTCAATTAACTGGAAAGAGCCCATCGCAAAAGAGCGCCTTGCCTGATGAAAATAAGCAGAAGCGGCCGGTGCACCAGTTCCGCGGCAAAAAGACGCCTGACAACCGGCCACATGTCGTCGAATTGGAGCTGCCGGTCAAGGATGTGCTTGCTTTGGCCCGGGAGCAGCAAACATCGCTGACCTTGTATCTGACTGCAGTATTTATGCTGGCTGTACGCAGAGCCAGTCCCGATTTTAAACCCGGATCGGCTATGGCCGTTTCGGTTCCGGTCAATTTAAGGCAGTTCTTCCCGTCCAATTCTGCCAGGAATTTTTTCAGCACAACTCGCCTGATCTATACCACAAATGAACAGGACAATACGGATGATATTGGCGTAATAGCCCAAACCCTGAAGGAGCAGTTCCAGCAACAGATTACACCGGAAAGCTTGGAGGACAAGCTGAGGACATTGATTGCCTTCGAGTACAGCCCCTTCACGCGGGTGGTCTTCCGACCTATCAAAGACCTTGTTCTGAAGCTGGTCAATTACGTCAGCAACCGGAATTTGACGATTGCGATCTCTAATCTAGGAAAGGTCACGTTTCCTGATCCGATCGACGGCTACATCGAAAAAATGTATTTCCACACTTCAGCGGTCCGTCCGCAATTTTGCGCCATCAGCCATGGAGACCAGCTGACCGTCAGTTTCACCTCACCATTTGTCGAATCCACGATCGAGGAGCAATTTGTCCGGATTTTGACCCACGCAGGCATAGACGTAACTGTCGCAGCGAATAAGGTCACAAGTAAAGATTTGGAAGGTGAGTTAGAATGAGATATTGCCATCACTGCAACGCGACCATCAAGGGAAAATGGGATCAATGCCCCTTGTGCCAAACGACATTGGATGAAGCCGCCGATCCGGTGCTGCCGGATCCCTATCCGAAGATTCCGCTGCGGTTCAATAAGGAAATAGTCTGGAAATATTTGACCTTGATTTCCTTCGTTCTGATCATCGCCTTTCTGCTGATCGAATTGATCTGGATCGGACGGATGGAGAATCTTCAGCTCGCCCTGTTCGGGATCATGAGCATGTGGCTTTCCGTCTTGATCCTGATCCGGAAAAGGCGGAACATCGCAAAGGGCATCGTTTATCTGATCGTCTCGCTGTCGCTCCTGTGCATTTATTTGGATTATTTGTCAGGATGGAGCGGGTGGTCGACCACGTATGCCGTACCGATCATCTGCAGTTTTGCCATCATATCCCTATATATCGCAGTGCGACTTGTCAACTTGGGCGTGAGGGACTATGTGCTTTACCTTTTGACAGCCGCCTTGCTGGGGCTGCTGCCGGCGCTTTTCCTGACCTTGGATTGGGTCACGACATCATTGCCTTCAAGCCTGTCGGTCATGATGAGCGCAGTCACCTTGGTCATCATCCTGCTCTACCACGGCGGCGAGATTTGGCGCGAGTTGGAAAAACGGATGCATGTTTAAGATAACGAAAAAACCCCGTGTTTGGGGTTTTTTGTTTGGATGAAGTTGTTATTCCGTCGCGTAGTATTCGTCCCAATAGCCGTAAACATAAGTATTTTTGATGCGCCATTGTTGGAAACGTATCGGCACAACAAAAGAGTAGAGGCCCAAAGTCAGGACTGAAAAAAGAATCCATTTCAGCAAGAAAAGCCACAGATCAAAGGATTTTCCGACAAAATGCAATTGGCGACCTTCGATGTAGGTATGCCTGGCGACCCATCTTTCCCGGTGGCAGAAAGCCCAAGGTGCAGCCAGTCCGAGAGTGAAAAAGCCCGCGAGAAAACTGACAAGCATAATGCCCAAATACTCCAACAGTGTTCCGGTGAAATAAGAATCGTTATGATGGTGCAAAATACCACTCCTTCATTTCTATTTGCCTATATATTACGGTATTCGTTTCAAATAGTTTCTATCAATATAGTGAAAACATTTAGCAGATGCACTTAAATATTGCTCTGATGAAGCAAATACGATACGCTAAATACAACTATCATTTTGACGAAACGCGAGGGACAAATAATGACAAATAAACTAGCGCTCATCACTGGCGCAAGCTCCGGTATCGGTCAGGAGTTTGCTAAGAAGCTGAGCCAACAAGGATACGATCTGATTCTGGTTGCGAGGCGTGAGGATCGACTTTTGGAAATCGCCAAACATTTGTCGACCAAAAGTGAAATCATCACAGCGGACTTGGCTAAGGCGGAGGAATGCTACCGTCTGTACGAAGAAACGAAGGGCAAAAATATTTCCATGCTGATCAATTGTGCCGGTTTCGGCGATTTCGGCGCGTTCACGACGACCAGCCTGGACAAGGAACTGGAGATGATCGATGTCAACATCAAGGCGGTTCATATTCTGACCAAGAAATTTCTGCCGGATATGATCGCAAGGAATGAAGGCTACATCCTGAACGTGGCTTCGGTTGCCGGTTTGATGCCGGCGGGGCCTTACATGGCGACCTATTATGCGACCAAAGCCTACGTAACGAGCTTCACTTCCGCGATCGCTGAGGAGCTGGAAGAGAAGAAGAGCAACGTTTACGTCGGTTCATTATGTCCGGGACCGGTCGATACGGAGTTCAATAAAGTGGCGGATGTGAAGTTCAATCTGAAAGGCATCACTTCTGAATATTGTGTCGATTATGCCTTGGACAAAATGTATAAGCGCAAGAAAATCATTGTTCCGACGATGCTGCTGAAGGGAGCACTCTTCTCGTCCAAGCTGGCGCCGCGCAACTTGGTCGTGCGCCTGACCAGCAGGCAGCAAAAGAAAAAACAGGGCTGATGATTGGGGGAGGCAGCTCGAATCCGAGTTGCGCTCCTCCGGCGAAGGTCTTGCTGGCCGGAGAACGCGAGAGAAAATGGAAGTCTAATTTTCGCCACAGACCTTGCAAACCAAAAAAGAACGCTCAAGCGACCAGTGTATTACGCTACTGGCCGCTTGGGCGTTTTATTTAATTGACACCGAAATGTTCAAGCGCATCCGGGAGGGAAAAGACGTGATGACCGTCCAGTCCGGTCAAGGATTCGGCATGGAAGAGGGAGCTGATGACCGATTCCTCCACGCAATCGATGACTGAACGGAAAGCGATGTCGAGATCATCTTCCGCGATGTAGTCGAACGTGATTTTGAAGGGTTCCGCTTGCCGGTAATGCGGGATGCGGATAGCATTGCTGAAGGCCAGCACGATTTCACCGCTGCCGTTGCCGGAAATGCAGCCGGTTTTCGCCAATCCGGATTGGGCCCGTTTGGCCAGCCGTTTCAATTGTCTGGTCGTAAATGGGGCATTTGTCGCAATCACAACAATGACGCTGCCGCGGTCATTCCTGTCGCTTGAGATCTTATTCTTTGGGTCGGCCGCATCGGACTGCTGATAATGCTGAAAAAGCTGATCGCCTACCGGATTCCCTTGGATGACCAGATCCTCCAGGATGCCGAAATTGGACAAGACCAATGTGCCAAGGACGTATTCTTTCCCGTTCAAAGGAAGGATGCGGGAGGCTGAGCCGATGCCTCCTTTCAGGGAATAACAGCACATGCCGGTCCCGGCACCGACGCCTCCTTCTTCAAAAGAACCGCCGACAACTTTCGCCAAGGCTTCCGGAACCATCTCCTTCGTTACTGCCATGGCGCGGATGTCGGACAGAAAGCCGTCGTTACATTCCATCACAATCGGATTGATGGTGGAAGTGGTCCGCCCGATGTCGGCATGGCTGTCAAGCATATGCTTCACCAACCCGGTCATCGCATCCCCGACCGCGAGGGTGTTGGTGAGCAGAATCGGCGTTTCGAGCGTACCCAGTTCATCAACCTGGACCAATCCGGCGCTTTTTCCGAAACCGTTGATGACGTGGCTGGCGGCAAGGCATTTGTAATGGAAGACATCGCCGCGGCCCGGGATGATGCAGGTGATGCCGGTATGCGACTCTTCCTCATGGAGCGTAAAATGGCCGACCTTCACTCCAGGGACATCGGTGATCAGGTTCCGTTCCCCTTTTTTCAATTTGCCGAACCGCATTGCGGAGACGGATGCTTCCATTCCCATAAGGTCACCAGCTTTCCATTTTTTTAATAATATAACACAATTTTCTTTCAGGTTGTGAATCATTTTTTACCAAGTGCCTTTAAGCATATTATTCGTAGCTATTGCCAAAAATGTGACATTTCTTGTCAGTATCGATTTGATGCGGTAAACTAAATATTATAAAATGATTAGAAATGGTAATCGATTTCTAATGATACTAGTGATATTGCCTAAATATAGGTCGTTCGTCTGAAAGGATGCGCGGAAATGGAAAAGGGGAATGGCTATGATGAACAGCAAGAAACGATTACGGTCACTTATGGTTTTACCGTTAGCGGGATTGATGGTTGCCTGCGGAAGTGCGGCAGGCGATGAGGAATCTTCTGCAACGGTGTCGGAACAGGTCCTAAGGCTGACTGCTACATCGGATATTCCGTCGATGGATATTACGGCAGCTACAGACTTGGTAAGTTTTACGGCCATGAACAACGCCTTTGAAGGTCTGTACACGCTGGATCTGGACGGTAAGGCCATTCCGGCGTCGGCTGCCGATATGCCGGAAATCAGCGAAGACGGTCTGGTCTATACGTTCACGATCCGCGATGATGCAGTTTGGTCGAATGGCGATCCGGTTACCAGCTCGGATTATGTTTATGCTTGGCAAAAAATGGTCGATTCGACCGTAGCGGCCGGCTATGCCTATATGTATGACGGCCTGATCCAGAATGCCACTGAAATCATAGCAGGTGAATTGGATCCTGCCGAACTGGCCGTTGAAGCCATCAGTGACAAAGAGCTTCAGGTCACCTTGGTTCAGCCTGCCCCGTACTTTCTGGATATCCTGGCCATGCCGTTCTTCTTTCCGCAGCATCAAGCCTATATGAAGGAGCAGGGCGATTCCTACGGCTCCGGTTCGGACCATCTGATCTATAACGGTCCTTTCGTGATGACCGACTGGGATCAGGCAGTCGGCGGCAGCTGGACATTTGTGAAAAATGATTCCTACTGGGATGAAGAGAATGTCCAGCTCGAAGAAGTGGATGTCCAAGTCATTAAGGAGACCTCAACAGCCGTTAATCTGTATGAAGCGGATGAACTTGAATTTGCGGCCTTATCAGGCGAGTATGTAGCGGCACACAAGGAAGACGCAGATTTCCATTCGCAATTGAACACGGCGTCCAGCTTCATCGAAATGAACCAGGAAGTAGCTGCTCTGGCAAACGAAAACATCCGTGAGGCCTTTGCAAAAGCCATCAACAGCGCGGAATACACCGATAGCGTGCTCAAGAACGGCTCGATTCCGATCTATGGCTATGTGCCGAACGGATTGGCATCCAATCCGGCTACAGGAGCCGATTTCCGCGAGAATGCCGGCGATTTGACAAGCTTTAATGTTGAAGAAGCGCAGGCGGCCTGGACCGAGGGCTTGGCGGAACTTGGCGTTGAGACGGTTTCGCTGGAATTGATGACGTCGGATACCGAAGATGCCAAGAAGATGGCTGAATTTTTCCAAAGCCAGATGCAGGCAAATTTGCCGGGCTTGACGATCACCATCCGCCAAGTGCCTTTCAGCGTGAAACAGGACAGCCTGCGCAACGGCACTTATGAAATGGCAACATCCAACTGGATTGCCGATTTCGCCGATCCGGTCAATTATGTGGAACGGTTCCACACCGACATCAACCGCGGCAACTATTCCTTCGCGGATGTGGATGAACTGATCGACAGCGCCAAGGCGGCCTATAACGACGAAGAAGCACGTTGGGATTACCTTGTGGAAGCCGAGCAAACGGCCATCGGGGAACATTATGTGCAGATACCTACCTACCAGTCCGCGGGGACATACCTGCTGAAGGCAGAGGTGAAGGATCTGTTCATCCCGGTGTTTGGGCCAGACAGCTATAAATATGCCTATATAGAGGAATGACAGTCCTGAAGCGCTCTGCCATTAGGGCGGGGCAGCACAGCTGAGAAGGCGACGGCAAGACACCCTGAGGACTACGGTCCCGTTGGTGCCTTGCCGTCTTTCTTGGTAGAATAGAACCAAAGGGGTGATGGAATGGAGCCAGCACAAAAAGACGAGCTTCTTTCCCGGCTAGAAAGCTTGCCGGGGAAAATCAGCTGCTACTACAAGGATCTCGTGGACGGAGATTCTTTCAGCTATAACAGCGCTGAACCGATGCATGCGGCCAGCATCATCAAGCTGTTCATCATGGTGGAGGCGTTCCGGCGTTTCGAAGCAGGGAGCCTGGATCCGAAGCAAAAGGTAGCCATCCGGGATCACGATCGGGTGCCATCCTGCGGTGCGCTGACCTATCTCCATGACGGCATCGAAGTGACCGTGATTGACTTGGTCACACTGATGATCATCTTGAGCGACAATACAGCCACGAATGTGCTGATCGATCTTTTGGGGTTCGCCGCCATCAACACGACCATCCATCGGTTGGGATACAGTGAAACCGGCCTTCTCCGAAAAATGTACGATACGGAGAAATCGGCAAAAGGCATCCAGAACCTCATTACGGCCGAAGAAGCGGGCGACCTGCTGGAACGGCTGCACCGCGGCGAAATCGTTTCCGACCAAGCGAGCGCGCAGATGCTGGCGATCCTGGCGAACCAACGCCTGAACAGCAAATTGCCGTTCTATCTCAAGCCGATGCAGCCGACTCCGAAAATCGCCCATAAAACGGGCGAAGACACCGGCATCACGCACGATGTCGGAGTCGTGTATCCGCCAGCAGGGCATCCCTTCGTACTGTGCTTTTTGGGGAACGGAACGGATGTCTGCCGTTTTGAACGATTCATGTCAGACAGTACGCTGGAGATCTACCTTGCCGGCGAAGAGAGGGGTTTTGATGATGAAAATCGGCAGAATTGAAATTGGTGAAGTGGCCATCCCACTGCGGACGCCATTCAAGACAGCCTTGCGCACGGTTGATGCTGTGAATGACATCCTGATCCGCATCGTGACCAATGATGGCACCTCCGGTTATGGAGAGGCGCCGCCGACTGCCGTCATCACCGGCGAAACAAAGGCTTCCATCCGCGAAGCCATCATGCAATACATCGCTCCGAGCATCATCGGGATGGAAATTTCCGATCTGGATTCCATCATGCGGAGGCTGCATGCCAGCATCGTCAAGAACACATCGGCTAAAGCCGCCGTTGACATGGCTGTCTACGATCTGTACGCTAAAGCGCTCGGCCAACCCTTGTATAAAGTATTGGGCGGGGCAAAACGAAAAATCGAGACGGACCTGACCATCAGTGCCAATCCCGTCGATGAGATGGTGCGTGACAGTCTGCAGGCTGTCCAGGACGGCTTCGGCATCCTGAAGGTCAAGGTCGGAAAAGGTGGGATCAAGGATGTGGAGAGCCTGCTGGCCATCCGCAAAGCAGTAGGACCGGACATCCTCATCCGGGTCGATGCCAATCAGGGGTGGAGCCCCAAGGAGGCGGTCCGCATCATCCGCTTGTTGGAGGATAAAGACATGCAAGCGGAGTTGGTGGAACAGCCGGTAAACGCACATGATTTGGCCGGCCTGAAATTTGTTACGCAACAGGTCCAAACGCCGATATTGGCTGACGAGAGCGTCTTCTCCGTGAAAGATGCGCTCCACATCATCCAGACCCAATCAGCCGATCTTATCAACATCAAATTGATGAAGACCGGCGGCATTCATGAGGCACTCAAAATCTGTGCTGTTGCGGAAACCTATGGAGTCGATTGCATGATCGGCTGCATGTTGGAAAGCAAGATTTCGGTCAGCGCAGCTGCCCATCTGGCAGCCGCCAAAAATATCATCACGATGGTCGACCTTGATGGGCCCTCGCTCTGCAGAATGGATGTCTATGAAGGCGGTCCGCTTTTCAGCGGGAGCACAATCAAGATGGGTGATGCGAACGGCATAGGCATCAACGCCTTTCCGAAGGCCCACTTTAAGAAACTCGGAGTCGTGAAATAAGCGACATTCAAATGAAAAAAAAGGGGAGGCAACGATAGATGGACTATGCGCTGATAAGCCGTTCCACCGTTCCGATTTATATTTTGCCCGGAACGAAGACCGTAAAGGAGGGACGCAGCTTCACCGCGATTGCGGATGAAGGCCTGTACGGCATGGGCGTCCGCATTACAGGAGAGGAGCAAAATGGTTATTTGCCGATCCTGACCCATTATGGTTATCCCGGCTATATCTGTGCTGCGGCTGTGATCAGGAAAAGCATTGGGGAGATGAAGTCGCGGGAAGCGCAGCCGCTATGCGTTGTGGATGCCATATTTGCAGACGTCACAAATGAGCCGTCCGTAAACGGCGTGATTCTCACTAGCTTGCCGAAGGGCGCGTTGGTGCAGCTGAATAGATTCGATACCGGGACAGCCTGGGCGGAAATCAGCTTGTTGGATGGTCAGCACGGCTACATCCGCAAACAGTTCCTGCAGGAAAAGGTATTCAGCCAATGCGGACTCTGGGAAACCGCACTTCCTCAGCGACCGGCTATTATGGATGAGGCAAGCTTCCGCTCCGGTGTCGTGAACGAAGCGAAGAAATACTTGGGCGTCCAATACCGCTGGGGCGGGAAATCGACGCTGGGGTTGGATTGCTCCGGCCTCACTTCCATGTGCTACATGCTGCAGGGCGCGTTGATTTATCGGGACGCCTGCATCGAACCAGGCTATCCGATTCGGGAAATACCGCTTGCGGACAAGCTGCCTGGCGATCTGCTCTATTTCCCTGGGCACATCGCCCTCTATATGGGAGACGGCCGCTACATCCACTCCACTGGCTTGGAAGGCAGCGGCGGAGTGGTCATCAACAGCCTGGACCCGGGTGCCAACGACTACCGAGCCGATTTGGCTGAAAACATCTATGCGGCCGGCAGTCTGTTTGCAGGGGAGGAAAAACTATGAAAATGATCGATTGCCATTGCGACACCTTGATGGCTCTGAATGATGCCCGCTTGGCTGGAACAGAGAAAACATTTGAACGAAACGACCTGCATGTCGACCTCGAAAAACTGGAAAAGGGGGATTACCTGCTCCAGTGTTTTGCGGCATTCGTCAATTATGCAGAGAGCCCCGTATCGCCATTATTGGAAGTAATCCAGGAAATCGATGTGTTCCATCAGTTAATGGCGCTTTATCCGGATCGGATTGCGCCGGCCTACCGATTTGCGGACATCGAGCGTAATCGCCAGAGCGGGAAAATATCCGGCTTATTGACCATCGAGGATCTTGGCTGCTGTTTCGGCGATCTTGCCGCTTTGCGCACGCTCCATCGGTTGGGGGCTCGGATGATGACGCTGACTTGGAACTATGAAAACAGTCTGGGATTCCCAAACAATCCGGTACTTGCCGATCCCGGTATCGATTACCCGGGCAGCGGGCTGAAACCTGCAGGTATCGCTTTCGTGGAGGAGATGGACCGATTGGGCATCATCATCGATGTCTCTCATCTTTCGGATGCCGGCTTCTTCGATGTCGCAGCGCATTCGCAACGGCCATTCATCGCCAGCCATTCCAATGCGCGCAGCCTATGCAGCCACCCGCGCAATTTGACGGACGAAATGCTGCGGCTGCTGGCCGACCGGGGCGGCTTTGTGGGCATGAACTACTGTCTCGCTTTCCTTGATGATAATCAAGAACGGCTAAAGGCCAGAGGGACCGCGGAAGCAGTCGTCGATCATATTGAGCATATCCGCAAAGTCGCAGGGCTGGACATCATCGGGCTGGGCTCGGACTTCGACGGCATCGATGTGACGATGCAACTGAAGGATGCCTCCGCGATGGGTCTGTTAGTTGAAACGATGGAACGGCGCGGCTTCACGACGACCGAAATCGAAAAGGTCTGCCATCAAAATGCGCTACGGATATTCAAGGAACTCCTATAGCATAAAAAATCCCTCAGGATGCTTGATGCTCCGGAGGGATTTTTGGCTCTGTTCTTAAATCAATCCAACTTTTTTCATGGCAGCGGCCAAACGGTCGATGACCGCTTGATCGGCATCCGTCAACGGCAGACGCATCGGGCCGACATTGAAGCCCAACAGCTGCATTCCGGCTTTCACGGGAATCGGATTCGGCTCTACAAACAGGCAGTCGATCAATTCTTTGTACTCGGCTTGCATCGCGGCAGCTTTTTTGATGTCGCCATCCAGGAAAGCATGCGTCATTTCGGCTGTCGCTTTCGGTGCGATGTTGGCAAGGACGGAGATGACGCCTTTTGCGCCCAAGCTCATCAAGGGGACGATCGTATCGTCGTTACCCGAATAGATGTCCAGGCGATCGCCCAAAAGACTCAAGTTGTCCACGGCTTGGCTGAAGTTCCCTGTGGCATCCTTCAACGAAACGATGTTGTCGATTTTCGCCATTTCCACCAAAGCTTCCGGGGTAATGTTCTGTCCGGTGCGGCCCGGCACATTGTAAAGGACGATCGGAACTTTCACGCTGTTGGCGATGGCTTTGTAATGTGCGATCAAGCCTTTTTGGGACGTTTTGTTGTAGTAAGGGGTGACGCTGAGGATTGCATCCACACCCGTTGCTTCAACCGCGCGCGTCAATTCGACCCCATGGCGCGTATCGTTGCTGCCGGCTCCGCCGATGACCGGGATGCGGCCGTTCACTTTTTCGACCGTGAAACGAATCAGATCCAGTTGCTCCTCATCGGTCAGCGTCGAAGCTTCCCCGGTTGTTCCGGCGATGATGATCGAATCTGTATTATTCGCGATATGGAACTCGATCAGTTCCGCCAATACCTCGTAGTTGATTTCCTGGTTTTCCGTATCTTTAAACGGCGTAACGATCGCAACGCCTGATCCTTCAAAAATAGCCATGCTTATCTTCCTCCTGAATTCTGTTTTTTATTTATGAATAGACAAAAAACGACTATGAGCAAATGGTCTCATAGTCGTTCAAAACAGGCTGCTGAAGCTGAATCTTTGCATCCATATCGTGAATTCCACCAATTTGCCCCAACGTGAGAAGCTCACCGAACAAAGCTGGGCGGCTTTGTCCGACAGTGCCAGATTTATTCAACCTTGGCCCCAATACAGAGTATTTCGGCAGCAACACCTTTCAGGGAATCCCTTACTGATTGTTAACCGCGACCTCTTCATCACATCGAATCGTATTTTGTTACTTCCACACTATCAAATAGAAATGAGTCTGTCAATCATATTCTGAGGGGACGCTGAGAATACGCTTTGGAAAAGATGGCAAAACAGACACAATCGTTTACGTTTCATCCGGATGCTTCCGGGAACGCATATGCGGCTGCGATGTGATAAAATCAGATTGAGGAAACGCTTTTACGGCAAGGATGATGAGAGGACGTGATGACCTATGAAAATTGAACATGTTGCAATGTGGGTGGACGATCTGGAACTGATGCGCGATTTTTATGTTCGTTTTTTTGATGGAAAGACCAATAAGTTGTACCGGAATCCGGATAAAGATTTCCAATCCTACTTTATCACTTTTCGCGAAGGAGCCCGGTTGGAACTCATGAAACGGATGGATGTCAAAGAGCGCTACCCGCTTGATATGTTGGGTTGGGCGCATCTGGCCATTTCGGTCGGCAGCAAGCAGAACGTCGATTATTTCACGGACCGGCTCATCAAAGCGGGATACACATGCAAAAGCCAACCGCGCGTGACCGGGGATGGCTATTACGAAAGCATGTTCCTGGATCCCGAAAAAAACGTCATCGAAATCACCATCTGAAATACAGCCAGGCCGAAAAAGCAGGGGGCGGACAGCCATGAGGAAAAGAAACCATCTATTTGCCGATCAAACGAAAGTCGGAACGGATCTGCGCAAAAAGAGGACGCGCTTCCTGATTGCCGGAATGATCGGGACGGTTATCGGGTTGGTCGGGGGGTTCTTTCTGCGTTGGGGACTGGCCCCGCTGATCGGTTGGGACAGCGCCGCAATCATTTTATTGTATTTGCTGTGGAAAGATTTTCATCCGCATGATGGTACGGAAACCGAGCGGATCGCGCAAGAAGAAGACATCCAATATTCGACGATCGATTTTTTTGTCCTGGTGGCCTGTCTGATCAGCATCGGAGCGGTCGCATTGATGCTGACGACGCATGAACGCAGTTTCGAGACGATCGGATTCGGCCTGTTCAGCATCGTGCTTTCCTGGACGACGGTGCATGCCCTCTATATGCTGCGGTATGCGGAACTCTACTATCGCGACGTAAACGGCGGCATCATTTTCGAGGGCACCGAAAAGCCCAATTTTTGGGACTTCGCCTATCTGGCGTTCACGATCGGGATGACGTATCAAGTCTCGGACACGACTTTCACAACGCCGGAATTCCGCAAAGCCGCGCTCGGGCATGCGCTGTTATCTTTCGTTTTCGGGACAGCGATCATCGCTACGACCATCAATTTTGTTGCCAGCTTAAACAGATAAGGGGGAGTTCATGCATGTTCTTTAAATCATTTTTCGATCCGCAACTGGCACAATTTTCCTATTTGGTGGGGTGCCAAAAAACCGGCGAAGCCATCCTGATCGATCCCTTGCGCAAGTTGGACGATTATATCAAGGCGGCCGAAGAGGAAGGCTTGGTCATCACGGCAGCCACGGAAACGCATATCCACGCCGATTATGCCTCCGGGCTGCGCGAAACCGGGAGAAGTCTGGGGGCCAAACTTTACGTTTCGGATCTGGGCGGGGAGGACTGGCATTACCAGGATCTGCCGGAAGGAAGCATCCTGCTGCAGGATGGGGACATCATTTCCGTAGGCAAGATCAAACTGGAGGTGCTGCACACGCTGGGCCATACACCGGAAAGCCTGTCGTTTCTGCTGACGGATATCGGCGGCGGTTCGGATATTCCGATGGGGCTGTTCACAGGCGATTTTATTTTCGTCGGGGATGTCGGCCGGCCGGACTTGCTGGAAGAGGCTGCGCATATGCAAGGTACCACTGAAATCGGGGCAAAAGCGATGTTCCGCTCGCTGCAGAAAATGGCTGACTATCCGGACCATCTGCAGATCTGGCCGGGGCACGGTGCCGGCAGTGCCTGCGGAAAGTCCTTGGGCGCCGTCCCGATCACCACTTTGGGCTATGAAAAACACAACAACTGGGCTTTCCAGTATGATGAGGAAACGAGTTTCGCCGAAGCTTTGACGGAGGATCAGCCTGAGCCGCCGACCTACTTTGCCCAAATGAAGAAAATCAACAAATTGGACAGCGGTGCCTACGTGCCTTATCCGGTCTTCCCGCTTCAGCAGGCCGGTCCGAACGATATCATCATCGATCTGCGCACGAAAGAGATGTATCAAACCGGGCACATCGAAAGAACGCTCAACATTCCGCTGAACAAAAAGTTTTTGGGTTACGCCGGCTGGTTTTTGGATTACGAAAAGCAAGTGACATTCATCGGGACCAAAGAGTCTGCTGAAACGGCTGCCCGCCAGCTCCAGCTGATCGGGTTCGACCAAGTCAGAGGCTATCTGGACTCCGGCCAAATCGCGGAAGATAAGCTGACCGAAACGATTACGGCAGCCGCCTTCGTCGCGCTTCGCCAGGAAAAGGATCTGCAGATATTAGATGTGCGTGCGCAGAGCGAATGGGACAAAGGCCACCTGTCAGATGCCAAGCGTGTGCTTCTCGGCAAGCTTTTGGAAGACCCGCTGCCGTTCAATAGGGATGAACCGCTGTACGTTCATTGCCAATCCGGCGTCCGTTCCGCCATCGCCATCGGTGCTTTGGAGGAGCGGGGATTCAAAAAAATCGTCAATATCCTGGGCGGCTACACGGCCATCGAAGCCACCCTCAACGCATAATCACAAACGCACCACAAGCTGCAAAACGGAAATCCGCACAACAAAAAAGGCCGGAAGGAAGAGCCGCAACAGGCATCTCCTTCCGGCTGTTTTTTGATTTGGAACGGTTTTTTCAAGGTGCCGGGAATAGCCAGAATCACTGTGCGATGGTATACTACTGATTGTCGCATTTGAGTGAAGAAGACCGAATAATCCGCGCGTTTTCTTAAGAGAGAGGAGTCATTTGGTTGCATAAAGATCTAACGAAAGAACAAGAACGCGTCCATCGCGTCATTCAAGTCATCAATGAAGAAAAAGCGCGATTGGCCGAGCAAGTAGAAGAAAAAAGCGAAAAGCAAAGACAGCAATTGAAGGAATCCAAAGAGATCAAAATCAGCCAAGGGTCCTCAGAGAGCGTCTGGGAATCGTCGGCGGAACTGCGGGCCTTCGAACAGGAACTGATGATTCGCAACAATGAATTACAGAACAGCAATGATCGTGTCGCAGTATTGGAAAAAATGCAGGATGAGCCTTACTTTGGTCGTATCGACTATCACGATGAGTACGGCAATGAAACCATCTATATCGGGATCGGATCTTTGTTCGAAAAAGATGAGAACCTGATCGTCGACTGGCGGTCACCCATTGCATCGCTTTATTATGAAGGCAGCAAAGGCGAAAAAGTGAAGCTGATGATAGCGGATCAACCGATGACATACGGCGTTGACCTGAAACGACAATTTTTGATCAGACAGGCGGAAATCATCCGCATGATGGACACGGACAATGTCATGGGCGATCCTTATTTGCTGGAAGTGTTGGAAGGACCTTCATCCTATCAGATGGGCACGGTCGTATCCACTTTGCAGAAAGAACAGAACCAGATCGTCAGGGAAACCAAAGCGGCCGTCACGCTGATAGAAGGGGTTGCCGGATCAGGAAAAACAGTTGTCCTGATGCAGAAAATCGCCTATCTGCTGTATGCTTTCCGAGACCAATTGAAGTCGGAAGAAGTCGTCCTGTTTTCCCCGAACAAAATATTCCAGGAATATGTTTCCCAAGTGTTGCCTGCATTGGGTGAACTGAATGTCGGAAATACAACCTTCAGCGAATTCATGGAGCGGAAGGTGACCGGATTTTCTTTGCGCGCCGATCAAGAGGACAGCTTAGCCAAGGTCACGGTACTGAAGGGCAGCTTGGCTTTTTATGAAGCGTTGCAGAAATACGGCGCGCTCCTGAAGAAACGCTACCTGAAATTCTCGGATATTCGTTTCCGCGGTGACATCATCCTTTCGGAGAAGGAGATCGAGTCGGCTTTCTATAGCATCGAAAGCCAAGGTTCATTGGCCAGCAAATTGGATATTCTCAAAAGACATTTGCTGCAGCGCGTGGAACGCATCCAACAATCGCAAAAAGGCAAGCCATGGGTCGAAAAAGAAATGATTGCCATGTCCGATCTGGATCTGTATCGTTACGAGAAAGAGACCCACAACCAAAAAGCGATGGAAGAGGCCATGACGGCTGATATCCTGGAGGACGCTTTCGAACCGATCGTCGCGAGGATCGAAGCGCTGGCCTTTATCCGTTATAAGAACCAATACATCCATTTCCTGAGAGCCGTTCCTAAATTGCTTTCATTGGATGCTTTCGGCTTGGATGAGGATGAATGGCGCACCCACATCGCTGTGGTTGCGGCACACATGGCAGAGAAGAGCGTGCTGCTTGAAGATCTGGATGCCTACTATAGTCTGCGTTTGTTGCTGAAGGGGCCATCCAGCGACATGAAATATCAATACATCTGCCTGGATGAGGTGCAGGATTTTTCACCTTTCCAACTGCAGATGCTGCAGCATGCCTACCCGAGCGCACGCTTCATCCTGAGCGGCGACTTGAATCAGAATATCCTGAACAGACGTCTTTCCTTTGATGATCTCCGGACCATTTTTTCCGAAAGTACGTTCCGTTCTTACCGTTTGCTGACCAGTTACCGTTCGACGAATGAAATCGTCCGTTTCTCGGAAAGCTTCATCGAAGGTGAAAAACCGGAAGGGACCTATATCCGTTCCGGCAAGAAACCGGAAGTGCTGCTGATCGACGATGGCGGGCTCGATATGGACTACATCAAACAGAAGGTGGATGCGAGCGTCGCTGCCGGCATGCGCGTGGCTTTCATCAGCCGCAATGCGGAAGATGCGGAACGCATCAGCCAGGAATTGTCGGTTGCCGGCATTGATTTCAAACTGGTGCAGCATGATACCGACAACAGCCATCACCCGGTATTGATCATGCCGGCCCGTTTGGCTAAAGGTCTGGAATTCGATGTCGTTTTTGCGATTTGCCACTATCCGGCAAAAGCTGCCCAGAACGAAATGCAGATCCTCTACACAATCTGCACCCGAGCGATGCACGAGCTCTATCTGACTGTTTCCGAGAAGGAAGCTGGACTGGTGGAACGCGTGGATCCGGATTATTATGACGTAAGAAAAATGTGAAACCTGAATAGCCCCGGCGGAGTCTGCAGTCCATAAACAGATTCCATCGGAGCTATTTTTTGTTGTGGTGGCGGATCAGACGATCTGATAAGTTCCGCGCAAGTCTTTTTCATAGGGGCCCATTTCGGCCAAGTAATCCATCATCGCTTCGACTGCATGCTTTTCCAGATTCTTGTGTTCTTTTCCGAATTTCTTCGGCACACCCTGATTGGTCACATAGCTGACGTTGTACTCTTTATCCGGGATGACTTCTTCGCCGGCGATGAAAAGTTTTTGGACACGGGTTCCTTTTGGATTTTCCAGTTTCAGGTAAGCATGCAAGCCCATCGCCCGCTTCAGGTAGCCGCCCATCTGATTAAATGGGTCCGCTGCGTAGGTGCTCTCAAGGTTTTCTTCCAGCAGAGCGACTATTTCCGAACCAGTCAGGATAGCAGTTGAAATCGGCGGATCCATCGGAATGATCTGATACAATTCCCTCAGCGTTACCGGGCCTTTCAGGATTGGAACCCCGTAGCGCCAGCCGTTGGAGAAGGCCAGATCTGTTTTCGTGTGGAAAAGGATCGCATCCAAGAGGAAGTTGTCCATCGTTGTTTCGACGCTCCAGCCGCGGTGCAGCACTTTTTTGGTCTCACCGACTTTCAGCTCCAATTTCTCGCGATATGGGGAGAGGGCATCCTCGACCAACAATTTCATTTCGGAGTCTTCCGGGATATCCTCCGTCACCGGAATAAGTTGGTGCTCGATGGATTGAATCACTCCGTCTTCAAGAGTCATTTCGAGTGCGCCAAGGAAAGATCCGTGCGAGCCGGATTGGATGACTGCCGTTTCGCCGACATGGACGATGTGCTCCTGCCGATTATGAGTGTGACCGCTCAGACAGATCGCCACGCCTTCGACCTCGCTCATCAATTTCAGATCCTGCGGGAAACCGAGATGGGACAGGACGATAATCAGATTGACATCTTTTTCCTTCAGTTCCGCTACATAACCCGGCAGTTCCTCGCGCCCCAAAGTGAAAGAAAGTCCTTCGCTGAAATGGGGCGGCATCGTTTTATCGATAATATTGCAGGCGATGCCGATCACACCGATCGAAATTTCGCCGACGGACAGGATTTTGTAAGGAGCGAACGCCAACTTGCCGCTTTCCTTTTCATAGGCATTGATCGCGAGAATCGGGTAGTGAAGTTGTTCGCCGATTTTTTTCAGATTGGCCGGACCGAAGCCGGTGTCCCAGTGGAATGTCATGGCATCAAAGCCGACTTCGTTCAGGACCGGCAGCATGTGCCAGCCTTTCGTAGCGATCGCTTCGTAGGTGCCATGGATCGTGTCGCCGTTATCGAAAACGAGTGTCGGATTTTTGCTGCGGAAATCTTTGATCAGGCTTTGGAGACGAGCAACCCCCCCAGCCTTGCGGAACGCTAATTTGTCCCTTTCGTAGAACAGTTCGTTGTGCAACTCCAAGTAGCTGTGGGTGTCGTTGATCTGAAGGATCGTCAATTTTTTTTGCATAGTAATCCACCTTTCAGGACGAAATGTGACAGAAGCATTCGTTATATGGTTGCTTCTATTCTAACATTCTGTGCGGCAGATACCGATTGTTATGCCCTGTGCGGCACAGGAAGAATCCTGAAACGTAATGGAAAATAATATTTCAACGCAGAACTATGTTAGAATTTGGATATATAAATGGATGGTCGGCAGAGGAGGAACAAGAATTTTGGATGTTAGTGTTGTATTTAGTAGGATGATCATGCTGGTGATGATCATGTTTGTAGGCTATCTCGCGACGGTCATGAAAGTTTTCGACAAGCACGCGAACGCCAATTTTGCAGCATTGATCACCTATGTCACGGTGCCGGCGCTTGTGATCGCATCGGTGGAAGGTGCAGGCGAGGTAGGTACGAAGTCGGACACGCTCTTCGTCTTGTTGACCGCTACCCTGATGTATCTTTTCACGGTCGGATTGGCCAAGTTCAGTCCGAAACTGTTCCGCGCGGATAAGGAAACGGAAGGGATCATCGAGTTCCTGACCATCTTCACGAACAATGGTTTCATGGGATTGCCGGTCGTGCAGGCTATTTTCGGCACCGGCGCCCTTTTTTATGCCTCGCTCTACGGCATCCCGAACAACCTGTTGATCTACTCTTTGGGAGTCTTCCTGATTGCGAAAGGCTCGAAAAAGTCGCGGGCGAGCTGGAAAGCGATTCTCCTGAATCCCGGCAACCTCGCTTCGCTGTTTGCGGTGTTCGTGTTCCTGTTCGACGTTAAATTGCCGGCGTTGGTGATGGACACCGCCACCAGCATCGGGAATATCACGTCCCCATTGGCGATGATCATCATCGGCGCGTCATTGGCCGACATCGATATCCTAGGTGCCTTCAAGGAATGGAAAATCTATCTGTTTGCGTTCTACCGCATGATCGTGATTCCGTTGTTCCTCTGGTGGGCTACGAAGGGCATCCTGACGAATCCGACTATGCTGGGGATTCTCGTCATCATTTCGGCCATGCCTGGCCCGGCGATGGCGGTGGCATTGTCGATGCAGTACGGTGGCAACACAGCCTTTTCAACGCGCTACGTCTTCATTTCGACGTTGCTGTCGGTGTTCACGATCCCGCTGTTGGCTGCGCTGCTGTTTTGAGCAGCATAGATGCACAAAGAACGCCCACTCCGCTAACCATACGGAGTGGGCGCACATTCGTTATTTCAATTTCTTCGCAATATAAGGATTCAACCAACGGTACAAGAGGGTGGACAAGAAAGCCCCCACGAGGCCCTGCGCGATGTTCAACGGGAAGGAAGCAATCGCGGCACCAAAACTGAATAGGATCGTGTCCCCGATGGCGTATCCGATCGCCATCCACACACCGGCGATCACCGTGGCAACCAACGGCTTCTTGTGATCCATTTTCTGGAACAACCAGCCGGCAAAGAATCCTTCCAAACCTTTCACGACAAAGGTAATCGGCGCATAGAAGGCATAACCGGCGAACAGGTCAGCCAACATGCTGCCGAGTGAACCGACGATAAAGCCCGCGCTGCTTCCGAAGGACAGACCGGCCAACAGGAGCACCATGTCTCCCAAGTTAACGTAGCCAAAAGGGATCGGGATGCTGAACAATAAGGTCATGACGACGGTAAATGCTATAAATAAGGCCAAAATAACCAATCTGTAAGTACTATTTTTTTCGGTCTTCATGCAACTCTCCTCCAAGCATTATTTTTTATTATAGCCCTTATGCAGAAGTTTGCACTCTTTTTCTCATCGTTTTCACAATAATTTCCAAAATGATGGAAAAATCAGAAAATCCAATGAAAAGATGATAGAATGGGAATAATTGAGTTTTTAAAGTGAAGGGGTGAAGCATTTGAGTCAACCGAGGGTATTGATTATCCAAGATATTTCCGCCAGTTGTCGCATTTCGATGAACGTGGCGGTGCCTGTAGTGAGCTGCCTGGACAATTGGGTGAGCATCCTGCCGACAGCACTGTTGTCCACCCATACGGGTAAAGAATTTGAAGGCTATACCTTTTTGGATCTGACCCAGGAAATGGGCGGCATCCTGCAGCATTGGCAGTCTTTGGGCATCAAGTTTGATGGCATCCTGATCGGATATCTGGGTTCGCGCCAGCAAATCAACATCGTACGCGATATTATTCATACATTTGCGGCCGAAGATGCCCACATCATTCTTGATCCGGCGATGGGCGATCAAGGCGTGCTCTATCCGGGATTCACGCTGGAATATGTGGATGAAATGGCGGCACTCTGCAATGAAGCGACCGTGATCACGCCAAACGTGACCGAAGCCTGCTTTTTGACCAAACGCCAAATGTTGAAGAAGCCATATAAGGAAGCCGATGTTGCGGAATTATTGGCTGATTTGCGGGTGCTGAATCCGAAGAGCGTCATCTTGACGGGGGTCTCCCTCGAAATGGAAAAAGTAGGGGCCGTCTGCATCAGCCAAGACGAACCTGAAGCGCAGTATACCTTCGCGAAACATTTTCCCGGCCACTATGACGGCGCAGGAGACTTGTTCACAAGTGTGGTTGGCGGTTTGCTTTTCCAAAACCTCCCACTGACCGTAGCCACCGAAACGGCCGTCCACTACAACAACAAGGTGATTGAGCGCACGTTGAAAAGCGGACGCGAACTGCACTATGGCGTCCAATTCGAGACGGACTTGCCATATCTGATCGAACAGCTGCGCAAATACAAACCAGCTGAATAGAGAAATTTTTTTAAGATTTTTTTCGGAAAGAGGCGTGAGAGAATGAAGATTGAAACTGTAGCCATCATCGGATTGGGCGCTTTAGGAATCCTATACGGAAACCATTTCACGAAAGCCATCGGAAAGGATCGCGTGCGCATCGTCGTCAACAAAGAGCGGATGGCGCGCTATCAGGAACAAGGCATTTCCTTCAACGGGGAGCCCTGTGATTTCCAATACGTCGACGAAAAAGATGCCAGTCTGGAACCTGCAGACCTTGTCATTTTAGCCGTAAAAGGAACCCAATTGGATGACGCGATCGAAACAGCCCGCAACCAAGTCGGTCCGGATACGACGATCATTTCGGTCCTGAACGGCATTTCCAGCGAAGAAGTCATCGGCGCGGCTTTTGGCGATGAGAAGATCGTCCACTGCGTAGCCCAAGGGATGGACGCACTGCGCACCGGCAACGATGTGAAGTCTGTCCATATCGGCGAACTGCGCATCGGCATCGATGCTCCCGAAAAACAGACGCGTTTGGATGCGGTGGCAGCGTTCTTCGAAGAAACAGGTTTGCCGCACGTTGTTGAAGCGGATATCCTCCACCGCATGTGGGCGAAATTCATGCTGAATGTCGGCGTGAATCAAGTGCTGATGGTGAAGGAAGGCACTTTCCGCGACATCCACAAAGAGGGACCAATCCGCGACCTGATGATCGCCGCCATGCGCGAAGTCTTGCCGATCGCCCAGAAGGAAGGTGTCAACCTGACGGAAACCGATCTGGAGAACGATTTGACGATCATCGACGGACTGACACCGTTGGGAATGCCATCGATGCGACAGGATGGCATTGCGAAACGGCCTTCAGAGGTCGAGTTGTTTGCAGGCACCATACTGAAAAGAGCAAAAAAATACGGATTGCCTGCTCCGACGAACCAATACCTTTACGACCAGGTCCAAGCCATCGAAGCAACATACTAAGAGAACTGATTAGCGGCCTTCGCGGGCGAAGGCATCAAGCCCTCGCTAGCGGGGGCTTTTGCTTGGCCGCGGAAGGTTCATGCAGCGCCGGATATTTTGAGCGAGTCCAACCCCGGTGGGGCTTTCCTCGCCGGAGCTGAGGCGAGCGCAAAGTCTGCACCTCCGACGAACCATCGCTCGACGGAGGACAGCCTGCGATTTTGCGTCCAGCTCCGGCCAGCATTCGCTCACAGGAGCAGAGCAAATTACCGGAACCCCACCTCCGTTGAGAAGAGCGCTCACCGGAGGAAAGGGCGCCAACACCAGTTCTCCGGCGGGGTCCTCCTCGCCGGAGCTGAGGCGAGCGCAAAGTCTGCACCTCCGACGAACCATCGCTCGACGGAGGACAGCCTGCGATTTCACGTCCAGCTCCGGCCAACATTCGCTCACAGGAGCAGAGCAAATTACCGGAACCCCACCTCCGATGAGAAGGGCGCTCACCGGAGGAAAGCTGAGGGCAAGCGCGATACCCGACGCCGGCAGCATTTTTTTGATATAATAGAAGCATTCCATTCGACATTCGTCGAATAGCACGATTAAAGGAGCCAAAATCATGACACAAGAACAACTGAAAAACCGCGCGGACGTCCCTGAGACATTGACTTGGGATGTGACCGCACTCTATAAAACAAGAGCAGACTTCGAGACTGCTTTGAATGGACTTAAGGAAGCGACTACGGCATTCGCAACGACGTACGAAGGTAAACTAACGGACGCCAAAACGATCCTTGCCGCAATCAAGGAATACGAAAGGCTCATCGAAACCGCGACCTTGGCGGATCACTATGCGATGATGCCGGAAGCGACCGACTTGACCGATCCGGATAACGTTGAATTGTCCCGACAAACTGCGAATGCGATGGCGGACATCAGCGCTCAGCTGACATTCTTCGAATCGGAACTGATCGGCTGCGCCGCCGCTGTCCTCGATCAGGTCGTTTCGGAAGAAGCGCGTTTCGCTTCCTATATCCGCCACATCAAGAAAAACAAAAGCATCCAGCTGGCGCCCGAAGTCGAAAAGGCATTGGCCCAGTTGGCGCCGACCTTGGATGCACCTAGCGCCATCTATGAGCAGGCCCGCCTTGGCGATATGGACTTCGGCACTTTTACGGCCGACGGAAAGGAATATCCGCTGAGCTTCGTGCTCTATGAAGATTACTACATGTATCATGACGATACGGCAATCCGTCGTGCCGCTTTCGACAAATTCTCGGCTGTCCTCAGCGATTACGAGAACGTGGTCGCGACTGCCTATTATACCCAGCTGCAGAAGGAAAAGACGCTGGCGACGATGCGCGGTTTCGATTCCGTGATCGACTATCTGCTCTATGGGCAGGAAGTGACGCGCGACCTGTACGATCGCCAAATCGACACAATCATGAACGACCTAGCGCCGGTCATGCAGAAATACATCACCCATCTGAAAGAAATCCGCGGACTGGACAAAATGACCTACGCCGACCTGAAGATTGCGCTCGATCCGGAATATTCGCCGCAAGTGTCGATTGAAGAATCGCAAGTGATGGTGGAGGACGCCATAGCCGTATTGGGCAAGGACTATACCGACCGAATCATGCAAGCCTATCCGGAGCGTTGGATCGATTTTGCGCAGAACATCGGCAAATCAACAGGCGGATTCTGCACCAGCCCATATGGCACGCACCCTTACATCCTGATGTCATGGGCGAACCAACTTTCGGACGTCTATACGCTGATCCATGAATTGGGCCATGCCGGACAGATGATCTTGTCGAACGAAAACAACAGCATCCTCGGTTCGGAGCCATCGTTGTACCTGATCGAAGGCCCATCCACATTCAATGAACTGCTTTTGACGGAATCATTGGCACGCAAGAGCACGGATGCGCGCATGCAGCGCTTCGCTTTGACGAAGATGCTTTCCGACACTTATTTCCACAATTTTGTCACGCACTTGCTGGAAGCAGCCTATCAAAGGGAAGCCTACGACTTGATCGACGCGGGCAAGAGCTTCGATGCCGGCAAATTAAGCGAAATCAAACGCAGCGTGCTGGAGCGATTCTGGGGTGATGCTGTGGAAATCAACGCCGGAGCCGAGCTGACATGGATGCGCCAGATCCATTACTATATGGGCCTGTATTCCTATACCTATTCAGCCGGCCTGACGATCGCGACGCAAGCCTTCCTGCGTGTCAAAGCGGAAGAAGAGGGCGCGGTGGCCGATTGGTTGGAATTCCTGGCGCTGGGCGATAAATTGGAAGCCGCTGAAGCTGCAGCCTTAGCAGGCGTGGACATCAAAACGGATCAGGCGCTGCAGGACACGATCCACTATTTGGACGAAGCGGTCGATCACATCATCACACTGAGCAAAGAGCTTGCTTAAGAAAGAGGAAAATATGGACGGAAAACTCAGAAAAAACATCAAAATCGGCGCTTTGGTCGATATCGTCTTGAAGAAAGACCAACGCACCGGGAAATTGACAAGAGGGCATGTGAAACGGCTGTTGACGAACAGCCCCAATCATCCGCACGGGATCAAAGTTATGCTGGTTGAAGGCGACCAGGTCGGACGCGTGCAGCAAATCGTGGAAGAGGCATAAATTGTATCTAAAAAATGAGAAAAGAATCGAGTTGTCGCGTCTTTTCACAGAAAAAAAAGGGTCAGATGAAAATCCAATGATAGTTTTTTTGTTGACAGTTCTTTTCAAATCTTATATTATGATTTCATACCACAACTGAATAGAACAAAGTCAGTGATGAAGAGAGTAGATTTGAATATTTTCTCCAGCGAGCCGGGACAGAGTGGAAGCCCAGCAGTAAAATATCAAATTGAAGCGCACTTCGGATGACGAAAAGGTGAACGTTGAGTAGCCTTTTACGCACTTTATGCGTTAATTTAATCGAGGTGGATTTGTTGTTTACAACAGATCAACTAGAGTGGTACCGCGGAATCAAACATTGACCCGTCTCTTGTAGCAATACAAGGGGCGGTTTTTTAGTACCCAAAGCACCACCAGCAAAAACATAAAAAAGGGGATTATATACAAATGGATTTGACTTTCTTTGAGACCTATCTGCCGATCTATTTCCAAGGCGCGGGTTACACGATTGGCCTTTCGATCAGTGCGATTGTACTGGGCGTCATCTTGGGGACGGGATTGGCATTGATGAAAATGTCGCCCAACAAGTTCCTCAGCATATTAGCGAATGGGTACATCCAAATTGTGCGGGGCACACCACTTTTGGTGCAATTATTCATCATTTATTACGGCCTGTACGTCATCAATATCGAATTGCCTGACTTCTTGTCCGGTGTCATCGCGGTATCATTGAACTCGGCAGCCTACATCGCCGAAATCATCCGTTCCGGAATCCAAGCAGTCGATAAAGGCCAGATGGAAGCCGCCCGTTCGATCGGAATGAGCAAATCAATGGCGATGCAAAAAATCATTTATCCACAAGCCATCAAGAATATCCTTCCTGCTTTGGGTAACGAATTCGTGACGCTGATCAAAGAAACATCCATCGTTTCTGTGTTGGGCTTACGCGACTTGATGTTCGCCGCCAATACGGTCCGCGGTGCGACATTCTTGCCATTCGGCCCGCTAGTGGTCGCTGCCGTGATGTACTTCATCATGACATCAATCGTCTCTAAATTAGTGGACATTCTGGAAATGAGGTTGAAACAAAGTGATTAAAACAGAAAAACTTACGAAATCTTTCGGGGACAAACAAGTCCTGAAAGGCATAGATGAACAAATCAACTCGGGTGAAGTGGTCGTTATCATCGGCCCGTCCGGATCCGGCAAAAGCACGTTTCTGCGTTGCATGAATCTGTTGGAAGAACCGACATCCGGGAAAGTGATCTTCGAAGGCCAGGAAATCAACAAAAAAGGTGTGGACATCGATTCCATCCGCACCAAAATGGGTATGGTTTTCCAAGGTTTCAATCTTTTTCCGCATCTGACGGTATTGGACAACATCATGATCGGACCGCAACAAGTCAAGAAAGTACCAAAAGATAAAGCCGAAGCGATCGCCAGAAAACTGTTGACGCGCATGGGCATGTCCGAAAAAGCCGATGTCTATCCACAATCCTTGTCGGGCGGACAGAAACAACGGATTGCGATCGCGCGCGCTTTGGCGATGGAACCGGATATGATGCTGTTCGATGAACCGACATCCGCGCTTGACCCGGAAATGGTCGGCGAAGTATTGCAGGTAATGAAAGACCTTGCGATGGAAGGCATGACGATGGTAGTCGTGACCCACGAAATGGGCTTTGCGAAAGAAGTAGGCGATCGCATCCTTTTCATGGATGACGGTCAGGTGATGGAACAAGGAACACCGGATGAGATTTTCAATCATCCAAAAAGTGAGCGGACAAAGGATTTCTTATCGAAAGTCCTATAAAATAAAAAACATATTTGGAGGGGTTAGGATGAAAAAAGGGTTATTGAAATTAGCTTTGGGTGCAATGAGCATTCTTGCTTTGGCGGCATGCGGCAATACAAGCGAGACAGCGGACAGCTCCGCAATAGATTCAGCAGCTACAACAACAACTGATAAATTGCAGGAAATCAAGGACAGCGGCAAATTGGTAATGGGTACATCTGCGGATTATCCTCCATACGAGTGGCACCTGATTAAAGACGGAAAAGATGAAATCATCGGATTCGACATCGACATCGCCCAAGCAATCGCTGATGAATTAGGCGTTGAGTTGGAAGTCAAAGATATGGACTTCGACGGACTGATCCCAGCGTTGACGACCGGTAAAATCGATATAATCATCGCTGGAATGAACGCCACTGAAGAAAGAAAACAAAGCGTTGATTTCACGGATGTCTACTATACGCAAACAGACATTGTCGTGATCAGAAAAGAAGATGCTGATAAGTTCACTTCAGAAGACAGCTTGAAGACAGCTAAATTGGCTACGCAAAAAGCGACAGTCCAAGAAACGTATCTACTGGAAGCTTTCCCAGACGCTGAAATCCAATCCGTACCGAAATGGAACACAGCAATCATGTCCTTGACGACCGGAAAAGTGGATGCCGTAATGATGGTGGATACCGTTGCGAAACAATTCATTGCACAAAATGATGATTTGATGGTTGCCAACTTTGATATCAACAGCACGCCAAATGCAGCAGCTATCGCAGTTGCGAAAAACGGCGGCGACTTCCTGGAAACAGTCAACAATATCGTAAATGAAATGAAAGAAAGCGGCAAAATCGAAGAGTTATACCAACTTAACGATCAAATCGTAACAGACAATACAGCAGAATAAAAATTAACATACCAATAAAAGTGCAAGGATGCTCTGAAAAGGGCATCCTTTTTTTTATAGTCAATGAATGCGGAGGAATCAGGATTGAAAAAAGGGTTTATGAAAATGGTTTTGGGAACGATGAGCCTTTTGGCTTTGGCAGCATGTGGAATTACGATCGGGACAGCGAACAGCGCTGCTGCTGAGGCAGACGGCGCATTGCAGGAAATCAAAGACAGCGGAAAATTGGTCGTCGGAACCTGTGCCGATTATCCCCCGTATGAGTGGCATCTTGTGCAAGACGGAGAGGACAAAATCATCGGCTTCGATATCGATATCGCTCAAGCCATCGCGGATGAACTCGGGGTCGAACTGGAAGTCAAAGACATGGATTTCGACGGCCTGATTCCGGCATTGTCCACAGGCAAGATCGATATGATCATCGCCGGCATGAACCCAACGGAAGAAAGAAAACAAAGCGTCGATTTCACGGACGTCTACTATACCCAAAAGGACGCTCTTGTGATCAAATCGGAGGACGCAAAGGATATCCGATCGGAAGACGACCTGAAGAAGGCCAGCCTGGCGACGCAAAAGGCGACGATCCAGGAAACGTACTTGCTGGAAACTTTCCCGAATGCTGAAATTCAGTCCGTACCGAAATTGAACACGGCCATCCTGTACTTGGTGACCGGCAAGGTTGATGCTGTGCTGATGGTGGAGACTGTTGCGAGGCGATACGTCGAAGAGAACGAAGGCCTTGAAATCGCCGACTCCGATGTCTCGAGCACGCCGAACGAATCAGCCATCGCTGTCGCGAAAGACAGCGCGGATTTTCTGGAGGAAGTGAATGACATCCTTGACGAAATGGAAGACAGCGGCAAGATCGAGGAGCTGATCCGTACGAATATTGAGATTATGGATGAAAACACCGGGGAATAATCTATTGTGGGATGGAAATACGAGAGAAGGCCCAACTGTCGGGAGTTCCGGATCGATTGCATCGCGAACAACCGAGAGATTCCGCAACTGTCGACTGTTCATCGTTCGTAGCCGGATTAACACCCGACACTAAACTTCTTTAGGCACGAAAAAATAATGGGGCTGGCTCATCTAACTCAATGAGCCAACCCCATTATTTTTTATGTACACTATTTTCGGTAGTTTCCAGTGTTTTACTTTTTCTTCTTCAGATCCGTGTAGCCGTTGTAGACAGTCGCGAAGATTCCGAAGAGGATACCGACAATCGGGAAGATGATCCAGGCGCTCGCCCAAGCGTAATAGACGAAGCCTGCAATCAAATATATTGCAGCGGCAAGCGGGAAGACGACACCCGCGACGATGCCGATGACTTTGTTCTTCTCGGCCTTATCCTTTGCGAACTCGCCGATCGACAGCAGTTTCTCGTAGGTTTTGTCCTGCAGGCCATAGAAGACGAACAGAAAGACGCCGATTGCGATGAAGCTGAGCAGGAACACAAGCGACAGGCCATTATCCTCTCCGAGCAGGACGACGGAAAGCAGCATAGAGACCGGCGCTAGGATGCAGAGTGCTACCCCAATCGCGACAGCAACGGCCAACCGCGGCCGGAAGGCTTTGTGTTCAGCTTTCAGCCTGGCGTAGGTTGCGGCATCGAGCTGGACCCGTTTCTCCTCCAACTCAAATTGCTGCTCCTTCATGCCATAAAGGATGAACAGCGCGACGCCGGCTGCGACAAGGATGAATAGTGGTACAAGCGTCAAGATATCCAAAAATTCATTCGTGCGGCCTCCTTGACCACCTCGGTATCCGGAAAGGTACTGGCCGAGAAACAGGCTAGCCGGCCCCATGATGCACAAGAAAACACCTGTAGCCATCGCCCAGGCAAAATGATGGCGATGATCGATGTACTCGTCGACTTCTTAGGAAGAAAGGAAAACTTCATTTTGGAGAGTTTCTGCAGGTGCAGCAGAAACTGTCGCTGTGGATGCGGGAGAGAAGTCATCGATATTGCCATAAGCTGCTATGGCGCTACTGATGGCCTCGTGCTCGCTTTTGCCTTCAGATTTCAGTTGTTGGTACTTATCCTGCATTTTTGTTAGCATGGCGTTCTTTTGGTCTAAGACTTCGGGAGTGGTTGGTAACTGTGCGAGGACGGAATCTACATAATTGCTGATTGTATCCATAATTCATCCTCTTTTCCTATGATGGCGCGTGATTCGATTAATTTAGAGGTTACCATTGTGGAAGTGTTAAGAGCTATTCAAGTCATCTAAAGTGTAGCACTTTTAGATGGGGCGGGGAAATGATATGAGCGGAATTAAGAGATGTAAATGCTGGTAGAAAGCGAGTTCAATAATTTGAATATAAAACTATATAAGTGTATTGTTTATAGTATGAAGTTCACCGAGGAGTGCTGCTCATGAAAGATGGAAATTCAAAATCAAAAAAAAGAAACAGTAGCGGGGATTCAAAACGACTAAATCCAAAAATTGGAAATAAACAGATTGATGAGGCAGTTAAAGATGTCGTAAACGAACAAAGTGGAATATTTCATGTGAAAGATTTGACTGCGCAGGGGATCCATCCTGAACAATTTAAGCGATATATTAAAAAAAGTGGAAAAATCGAAAAAGTTGGTCATGGTATGTATGTGCAGGCTGACGAATTCACTGACGAATTTCAATTTCTGCAAATCCGTTTTAATAAAGGGATCTTTTCGTACGAAACAGCCCTGTTTTTACATGACTTGACGGATGTAACGCCATTTGATTATCACATGACATTTCCACAGGGATACAACAATAAACGACTCACTGAGTCTGGCGTTATTTCCTCTTATGCTGTGCCTGAACGATACACTCTCGGCATTAGCGAGATGCGGAGTCCCTCCGGAAATATCATCCGAGTGTACGATGTTGAAAAAACCATTTGCGATATATACAATTCCCGCCATAAAGCGGATAAGGATGTACAATTGACTGCATTAAAAAGATACATGAAACGGAAAGATAAGAATCTCTCTAGATTAATGGGTTATGCAAAAATCCTTAAGGTTGATAAAATATTACGTCCATTCTTGGAGGCTCTTTTGTGATAAATATGGCAGAATACGGATTGGTATGCATGGATTAAATTTTTTATTCAAGCATGTGGTAGGGTGACTGACAAGCTCCTCTACAAATTGAAAGCAGCAGAAGAGTTAGCGGAAAAAGGTCTGATACAGGGCACTGCAGAAGCTAAGAGGGAAATTTGGTTGTATACCTTTTCTGATCCTTACACCATTGCAGAACGCGTTGCGGAAAATTTGAGTATTCCAACCGTAACAGCTAGAAAAGGGTTGAAGTCACTATCTGAAGCAGGCCTTTTGTATGCGGATAAAACCGAAAATGCGAGCAGCAAGTACCGAAACTATGATTTGATTAGAATTTTCGATTAAATAATGTTTGTAATCAAAAGAAAATAAATATATTATTAATGCATAAATATTAAGCAACGAACTTTCGAAATATTTATAATTGAGAAAATAATCGGCAGAAAATCTACTATATATAGATTGGTGGCTATCAAATGGAATCAATTGCGCATATTAGAAGGAATGATAAAAAAATTCAGACAGTTGAACAGCATCTGTTAGAAGTGAAGAATTTAGCAGAATCGTATGGCAAAGAAGCTAAAGTGAGTCATATTACGGGTTTAGCCGGTTTGCTGCACGATTTAGGAAAATTTACCCAAGAATTTTCAACTTACATCAAAACTGCTTCAGAAAATCCAGATAATCCTCCAAAGAGAGGCAGCGTGGATCATTCTACTGCAGGAGGAATGTTTCTGTATGAATTACTCCATAAGAAAGATTCTTCTAGAAACGAAAAAATCCTTGCTGAATTGGTAGGTAATGCTATCATTTCCCATCATGGTTTTTTGAAAGACTTCAATAATCCTTCTTTAGAATCAAAATATTTGGAACGAGTGAGTAAGGAAGGGAAAAGAGAAGTCTACTCAAAGTATGATGAATTTAGCGGTTACTTTTATGAAAAAGTAATGGATGAGGAATCGTTTTCAAATTATGTAAACAAAGCATTGGTCGAACTAAGCGAGTACATTTCACAATCGGAACCAACTACATTGCGAACAAGTTTGTATTATTTGACGACGTTTATATTCAGTGCGCTAGTGGATGCAGATAGGACAAATACCCGTCATTTTGAAGATGAAATCAACGAACAAAAAATAAGTAACCATGAATTGTTCCAATTATATGAAACGAAATTAAATGACCATTTAATTGAACTGCAGAAAAGTCCCAAGTCGAAATCTGAAATCAACAAGCTGCGAATGGAGATGTCTAATCAGTGCGAGAAATGTTCTGAGAATGAGAGCGGAATCTATTCGCTCTCTATCCCTACAGGAGGCGGGAAAACGCTGGCAAGTCTAAGATACGCACTAAAGCACGCGCTCAAACACAACAAGGAAAGAATCATATATGTGATTCCTTATACTTCTATTATCGATCAGAATGCAAAGTTGGTTAAAGAAATTTTAGACGATGACATAAATATTATTGAGCATCATACCAATGTCGACTTCGGTCCACAAACTGAGAATGAATTGTCTGAAGAATTGGATGAAATATTGGTAAATAAAACTGAAAAAATTCGTCTAGCAACAGACAACTGGGATGCACCGATTATTTTTACCACTATGGTCCAATATCTGAACGCCTTTTATGCCAAAGGAAACAGATACACAAGACGATTACATAATTTGACGAATGCCGTCATCATTTTTGACGAGGTGCAAAAAGTTCCTTCAAAATGCCTCTCTTTATTCACAGAATCAGTAAATTTTTTGGATAAAATGGGAAATAGCTCAGTTTTACTGTGCACAGCTACGCAACCTAGTTTAGAAACTATCAAGCGAAAAATTCACGTAAAAAATGAAATTGTGGAGAATTTACCTGATGTGGTGAAAGCTTTCAAAAGAACTGAAATAATCGATAAGGTTAAGGACGGTAAGATGAGTAGAGAGGATTTGAAATTTTTTGTAGGGAATATCATGGATATGAATCAGAGCCTGCTCATCATCTTGAACACAAAAAGAGTTGCAAAGGAATTATATGCAGAGCTAGATACATCAAATGTAGGTGCAACTGTGTATCATCTAAGCACATCAATGTGTGCAAAACACAGAATGGATGTTTTGGAAAAGGTTAGGAATGATTTGGATGATGGGAAAAAAGTTATATGTGTGAGCACTCAATTGATTGAGGCTGGGGTTGATGTTAGTTTTGAATGTGTCATTAGATCACTTGCGGGAATAGACTCAATCGCTCAAGCGGCGGGTCGTTGCAATAGAAATGGAGAAAAGAAAATAGGGAATGTCTATATTATTGATTATGGGGATGAAAAATTAGGTAACTTATCAGAAATAGAGAAAGGACAAAAGGTTACCCGACAAAAACTGATTGATTTAGCGAACGAACAAGGTGAGAATAAAGTAGATTTGTTGTCTCCAGAAGTCATAAAGTTATATTTCGAAAAATATTATAATGAAATCGAATCGTTGCTGGACTATCCACTTCAAATTGTAGGTGGGAATATGAATACAACAATGGTGAATGTTTTACTGGGTTGTCCGTTTATGAACGAATACATCAGCAAATCAAAAGAGAATAGAAGTAAGGTAACCTTACTGCAAGCGGCACATAGTTATGCAGCGGAACAATTTTTCGTGATAGATCAGAATACAAAGTCCATCATCGTTCCATATGATAAAGTCGGTGAAGAGATAATTGCTGATTTAAATCGGCCATATGGTATAGAAAAGCTATCAGTCTTGTTAAAAAAGGCGCAACAGTACACGGTGAATGTGTACGAGAATGATTTCAAAAAGCTGAGCGAAAGCAAAGCTTTACGCTATCTTTATGACGGTTCAATATACACCATTGTACCCAGTGCATATAGTAAATTCTATGGAATCGATCTTGATAATAGTAGCTTAGTGGATATTATTCAATTCTGATAATGTTGTTTGTTTTCCGTTTATAAGCCATAAGAAAAGGCTTATCCAAAAGATAAGCCCAGCTCTTATAATACATAATACATATTTCAATCCACGCATTTAGCGACAAGAAGAGTATACCATATTTTTGCATTTGAATGAAATATAGAAGATAAAAATTCATGTAATATCTATTATAATATAAAATTTGCATTGAGCGAATTAAAGGAATATAATAAACGTAAATAAGGGGAGAGAAGGGTAGAAATGAGAAATAGCGTCGAATTTGTTGTGTATGGACCTTATGCTTTGTTCACGGACCCTCTGACTAGGATGGGCGGGGAAAAATTATCCTATCAGCTACCAACGTACCAATCGCTTAAAGGTATAATTGAAAGCGTTTACTGGAAGCCCACTATTGTGTACTATATCGATGAAATCAGGATAATGAATCCCATAAGAATGGAATCAAAAGGGATGAGGCCTATCAATTATGGAGGTGGAAACACACTTGCGAACTATACCTATCTTCGGGATGTTAAGTATGAAGTGAAGGCACACTTTGAATTCAATCCGTATCGTCCGGATTTGATTTCTGATCGTAATGAACACAAACACCATAATATCCTTAAAAGATCAATCGAAATGGGAGGGAGAAGGGATATCTTCTTGGGCACAAGGGAATGTCAGGCATACGTTGAACCAGTAAAATTTGGTGAAAATACGGGGTATTATGATGAAGCTGAAGAAATGCATTTTGGGACAATGGTGCACGGGTTTAATTATCCCGATGAAACGGGTAAAGATCTGTTGGAAGTTCGATTATGGAATCCGGTGATGGAGAATGGCGTTATCAAATTTATTAGGCCGGAAGACTGTAAGAATGTCAGAACTATCAAGAAGATGAAGGCCAAGCAATTCGATGAATCAAATGTAAATTTTGAGATGGATCTAGATTTATAAAGAAAGGAGAAATCAATGAGTTGGCTATTGGATTTATATGAAACTTATGAAAACAATGAGGACTATGTAGGGATAACGGACTATAAAAGAAATGGACAGGCATTTATGCTGCTTCCCATTTCTCATACCACTCAATCCGCACACATAGAAGTTCTTGTAACAGAAGATGGAAACTTTCACTCAGCTTCAGTAATCCCTAAAGACGATGCCATTACGGTTATACCCACTACAGAAGAGTCTTCCAGTCGTGCGGGTGCAAAAACAGCCCCCTATCCTTTGCATGACAAGTTGAGTTATGTGGCAGGCGACTATAATTCGTTCGGTGGAGACCCTAAAAAAGTAAATGATTATCCCGTGTACATCAAGCAACTACAAGACTGGAGCGAGTCGCCATTTGTGACCTCAAAGGTAGACAGTATATACAAGTATCTGTCTAAAGGAGAGTTGATTACTGATCTGGTAAAAGATAAAAAACTTTGGGCAGATGAAAACCACAAATTGCGGACAAAGTGGGACAGTTCTCTAGGCGACAGACCTGAAATATTTAGTGTGGTCACCGGGGATCAAGATGCAGCCTTTGTCAGATTCGATGTTTATTATCCGGATAAAGTTAGTAAAAAAATATGGATGGATCCAGCGGTACAACAGAGTTTCATTGATTTTTACAACACGAAGCTGCAAAATGATGATCTCTGTTTTGTGACCGGGAAAATGCAGCCAGGTACGGAAAGACATGCCAATAAAATTCGTAATCCTGCAGATAAAGCAAAGCTGATCTCCGGGAATGATACAAGCGGTTTTACATTTCGGGGCAGATTCAATACCTCCAATGAAGTGGCAGGAATAAGTTATGAAGTTTCACAGAAAGCGCATAATGCTTTGAAATGGCTCATAAATAGGCAAGGAAAGGATATAGATGGAAGAGTGGTTCTAGTGTGGGGGAATGACAAACTGGATTATGTCGATCCCTTGGCAGGGGGCGAGGCAGTAGCTGGTTATGCCCAGACGCAACAGTCATTTTCTATTGAATTATCCAAGGCTATCGATGGTTATAAAAATGATTTAGAAACAGACTCCAAGGTAATCATTCTAGTATTGGACGCTGCCACAACAGGAAGAATGGCAGTAATCTACTACCGGCGAATAGATGCTGAAGAATATCTGGACAAGATAAAACAATGGCATTACAACCACACCTGGAGACAGATCGGTGAAGAAAAGAAAGTATTTTTTGGTGCACCATCAATTAAAAATATTGCAGTAGCTGCACATGGCGAGAAAGCGAATAACAAAGTTATCAAGTCCGTAATGGAAAGACTGCTTCCTTGTATCATTGATGGAAGAACGATTCCCAAGGACATAATAAATTCTTGTGTCAGAAGAGCGAGTAATCCGGTTGCTATGGAGAGATGGGAATGGGAGAAAGTGTTAAGCGTGGCATGTGCTTTGGTAAATGAGAAGGGAGCAGACGGTGTGGGACTAGATAATAACATTAAGGATAGGAGCTACCTATTCGGCAGATTATTGGCAGTGGCGGATGTCCTTGAAAATACGGCGTTACGGGCCGACGAGAAAAAACGAATTACGAATGCGGAGAGGTATATGAGCGCGTTCTCACAACATCCTAGTCGGACTTGGGAAATCATCCAAAAAGCAATTCAGCCATATAAAGCAAGACTAGGAGAAAAATCAATTTTCTATACAAAACAAATAGATGAGATACTTTCCAAAATTGAATTTGAAGATTTCAATGATAAACCATTGAAGAGTGTTTATTTGTTAGGTTATTCCAGCCAGCGGCAAGAATTATATACTAAAAAACAGAAAGTTGAGATTTTAACTGAAACAACATTAGACGATAAATAAAAGCATAAATAAAAGGAGGCAACAAATATGTCAGTATTAGATCACAAAATTGATTTCGCGGCAATCATTTCGGTGACAAAGGCCAATCCCAACGGAGATCCCTTGAATGGTAATCGTCCAAGACAAAACTATGATGGAAAAGGCGAAATGTCAGATGTATGCATTAAAAGAAAAATACGCAATAGACTTCAAGATATGGGAGATTCAATTTTCGTACAATCGCAAGATCGAACAGATGATGGTTTCCAATCTCTCAGGGATCGTGCGGACTCTAATGAAACATTGAAAAAGGCACTTGTTGATAAGAAATCTAAAATAACATCGGATGAGTTTGCCTCAGTTGCTTGCTCAGAATGGACAGATGTCAGAAGTTTTGGTCAAGTGTTTGCATTTAAAGGCTCTGAACTTTCAGTTGGCGTAAGAGGACCAGTTTCGATACAGACCGCTGTGAGCGTAGATCCGGTAGATGTGACAAGTATGCAGATCACAAAAAGCGTTAATTCTACAACTTCAGATACAAAAGGGTCGGACACAATGGGGATGAAGCATTTTGTAGAATTCGGTGTTTATGTATTAAAAGGTAGCATAAATACCCAATTAGCTGAAAAAACTGGGTTTACAAACGAAGATGCCGAGAAAATCAAAATGGCACTTCAAACGTTATTTGCTAACGATGTATCCTCGGCGAGACCAGATGGCAGCATGGAGGTGAATAAAGTTTACTGGTGGGATCATACGTCCAAGTTAGGGCAATATTCTTCAGCAAAAGTGCACCGTTTGCTATCAATTGAAAAGAAAACTGAGCATCCAACCTCTTTTGAAGATTATAATATAGAACTTGCCTCGTTAGATAATTTGAATGTGGAGATTCTGGATGGTTTATGAGGAAGATGACTTTCTTTTATTATCAGGAATTCAACATTTTGTATTTTGTAAACGACAGTGGGCATTGATTCATATCGAACAGCAATGGGAAGAAAATGATTTGACGATCGAAGGGCAAGATCTTCATAAAAAAGCTGATGAGCCCTTCATCAGAGAAAAACGGAAAGAAAAACTCATCATTCGTGGAATGCCTGTAAAATCGTATAGCTTAGGTACGTCAGGAATCTGTGATGTTGTCGAATTTATTCAGAACGAAAATGGCGTATCCATACATGGTGAGGAGGGACTTTATATTCCTGCTCCGATTGAATATAAACACGGAAAACCCAAAGAAAATGATGCGGATATTCTGCAAATGGTTGCTCAAGCCCTTTGTCTAGAGGAAATGCTTTTATGTTCGATTGATGTAGGATATCTATTTTATAATGAAACCAAACGAAGATCCGAGATACAAATTACCCCGGAGTTACGCGATAGAGTAAGAAAAATGTTTGCCGAGATGCATGATTTATACCTAAAAAGACATACTCCCAAGGTTAAAACAGGTCCACATTGTGAGCGTTGCTCATTAAAGGATATCTGCCTACCTAAGTTAATGAACAAGGAATTAGTCAGTTCCTATTTGGAAAGGAGGCTTGGTTTTGAAGAAATTACTTAATACAATTTACGTTACCACGCCAGATTCTTATCTATCTTTGGATGGCGATAATCTAGTAGTATTGAATAATGATAAAAAAATCGGTAGAGTCCCGATGCATAATATTGAATCTATCGTTACGTTTGGCTATACAGGTGCAAGTCCAGCTTTGATGAGATACTGCGTGGAGCATAATGTATCCTTGACTTTCATGAGACAGAGTGGGAAATTTATGGCAAGGGTAATCGGTCCTTCAAGGGGAAATGTAACTCTTCGAAAAAAACAGTACCAAATTTCTGAAAATGAGAGAGAGTCAGTAAAAATCGCTCGAAACTTTATTATCGGCAAAGTCTATAATCACAAGTGGATATTGGAACGAGCAACTAGAGATCATCCTTTGTCAGTAGACATAAAATCTTTCAAAAATGCATCGCAACAACTTGCTGTTTTGTTGAAAGAAATAAAGGTCTGCGATAATTTTGAATCATTGAGGGGCTTGGAAGGGCAAGCTGCAGTCAGTTATAACCGTGTGTTTGACGAAATGATTTTACAGCAGAAAGAGCATTTTTATTTTCATGGGAGAAACAGAAGGCCTCCACTTGATAATGTAAACGCCATGTTATCATTCGCGTATACATTACTGTCGATTGATATTACCGGAGCTCTGGAGCAGGTGGGGTTAGATGCATATGTTGGTTTTTTGCATCGTGACAGACCAGGAAGGGCATCACTTTCTTTGGATTTGATGGAAGAATTTCGTGGAATCATGGCAGACAGATTTGTAATTTCTTTAATCAATTTGAAGGTAATTAATGAAAAAGATTTTATCCAAAAAGAAAACGGCTCTGTGATTATGACCGATGAGGGCAGAAAGAAATTTATATCAGCTTGGCAAAGTAAAAAACAGGAACCCATTACACACCCCTTTTTAGATGAAAGAATAACCTGGGGATTAGCTCCATATTCTCAAAGTCTGTTGTTAGCGCGGTCTTTAAGAGAAGATTTGGATCAATATCCACCTTTTCTATGGAAGTAGGTGATATGCCATTCTCGCCTTGATAACCTATGACGTCAGCGTATCGGATAAAGCAGGTAGAACTAGATTGCGTAAGGTAGCTAAAACTTGCCAAAATTATGGTCAAAGAGTGCAAAATTCTGTATTTGAGTGTATTGTGGATAATATGCAACTTACTGAACTAAAAATAAAGTTGTTGGATATTATTGATACGAATGAGGATAGTTTGAGGGTGTATATCATCGGTAATAACTACAAAAATAAAGTGGAACACTTCGGAACAAAAAAAGCTATAAATCTGGAAGATGTATTATTCTTTTAGTGCGAACCTGAAGTGAACATCAAACTACTAGAAGCTTCGCACCTCTATAATGTACTAGAATTGATATAATTAGCTTAATATTTATTGTAAAAACGAGTTATAGCAAGTCGTAAAGTTGATTTAGACATAAATTTATTAATTATCGCTATAATTCGCAGTCGCACTCCTCGTGAGTGCGTGGATTGAAATCAAATGCAAGACCTTTGCCGCCGTTGAGATAATCGTCGCACTCCTCGTGAGTGCGTGGATTGAAATAACCATTTGTTGACCATTGTTGGATTAAAAGTAAGTCGCACTCCTCGTGAGTGCGTGGATTGAAATTTTTTGTGCCTGATCGATGACCAGGAGCGCGATAGTCGCACTCCTCGTGAGTGCGTGGATTGAAATTTACACAGCTTGAATTAGTGACCCTAGCTTTTGGTCGCACTCCTCGTGAGTGCGTGGATTGAAATTTACACAGCTTGAATTAGTGACCCTAGCTTTTGGTCGCACTCCTCGTGAGTGCGTGGATTGAAATAAGGACAAGACAGGCGGTATCGCAAGGCGCTTAGTCGCACTCCTCGTGAGTGCGTGGATTGAAATTGCAAGTGCCAATGTCGCCGTATCAAAACGTGCGCGTCGCACTCCTCGTGAGTGCGTGGATTGAAATAGCAATAACACCATAATAGCGTCCACGAACATCGTCGCACTCCTCGTGAGTGCGTGGATTGAAATCTCGATATGCTTATCGATGCTACGAAGAACTTTTGTCGCACTCCTCGTGAGTGCGTGGATTGAAATAACAGAGGCTGGAAGCAGAAAAACAAGCGCAGCAAGTCGCACTCCTCGTGAGTGCGTGGATTGAAATTCATAAAAGTGTACCAACCGTTCTATGTGGCCAAGTCGCACTCCTCGTGAGTGCGTGGATTGAAATATCGATGTACGCGCGCGCCTCTCTTGTGAGCGTATCGTCGCACTCCTCGTGAGTGCGTGGATTGAAATGAAGCTGGGACACCAATTCAGGTTGTCAAAGAGAGGTCGCACTCCTCGTGAGTGCGTGGATTGAAATCAGTAGAACAAGCCCGCGTTCGCGCCATTCGTGGCGTCGCACTCCTCGTGAGTGCGTGGATTGAAATTACATCCAGGATCTTGTTTCCTTCATCCGACAACGTCGCACTCCTCGTGAGTGCGTGGATTGAAATTCAACTTCCGCTTTAAACTCACTGTATTTCATTGTCGCACTCCTCGTGAGTGCGTGGATTGAAATAATTTGAAGTAACGTGTCGTGCTGAAAAGCAAATCGTCGCACTCCTCGTGAGTGCGTGGATTGAAATGCCACCGATAAGACTAGGAACGTCATTCATAAAGCCGTCGCACTCCTCGTGAGTGCGTGGATTGAAATCCGGCACTTACTGCTAGATATCTTACTACCATTAGTCGCACTCCTCGTGAGTGCGTGGATTGAAATGCCGCCGACGAGTGGGACCTGATCGACGAGTACACGTCGCACTCCTCGTGAGTGCGTGGATTGAAATTACGTCGAAAAACAAGCACATATCACAGAGGTTACGGTCGCACTCCTCGTGAGTGCGTGGATTGAAATAACCACATGTTCGCACCAGTTATGGTTGCTGTTGTCGCACTCCTCGTGAGTGCGTGGATTGAAATCAAAACTCATACGGCGTTGTTTTGGACGAAATTGAAGTCGCACTCCTCGTGAGTGCGTGGATTGAAATACTGTTGTTGCCAACCGTTTACGAGCCTTACAAAGTCGCACTCCTCGTGAGTGCGTGGATTGAAATACGCGCTATTTTGATTACTCGTGGGAAAACGAAAACGTCGCACTCCTCGTGAGTGCGTGGATTGAAATCGAATCGGCAAAGTCTTATCTGTTGAATCTCGCCGTCGCACTCCTCGTGAGTGCGTGGATTGAAATCGACTGGACATGGCAACGGATCACATCGAATCCAGTCGCACTCCTCGTGAGTGCGTGGATTGAAATATACATGAAAATGTGTCCAATCCGGTCGTAAAACGTCGCACTCCTCGTGAGTGCGTGGATTGAAATAACCTCTTTCTTAATAGCTTGCAAACCTTTTTCAGTCGCACTCCTCGTGAGTGCGTGGATTGAAATAAAACCAGATAGCGTTGAAATGGTTAAAATCAAAAGTCGCACTCCTCGTGAGTGCGTGGATTGAAATACAGAGAACAAGGAAGTCACTGAAGAAGTTGCCCGTCGCACTCCTCGTGAGTGCGTGGATTGAAATGAAACAATCAAGATAATCCGGAATTTGGGGATCTGGTCGCACTCCTCGTGAGTGCGTGGATTGAAATAACGGACATGAAGAAGTATTATCCAGGGTTAAAGTCGCACTCCTCGTGAGTGCGTGGATTGAAATAACGGCATCGCTCAGGGCGTAAGCATGACTGCGGATGTCGCACTCCTCGTGAGTGCGTGGATTGAAATAGAGATAAGCTACATCCCAAGCCAATTGTGTATGAGTCGCACTCCTCGTGAGTGCGTGGATTGAAATAATACCGTGGCAACGATGTTGATGCCGGCCGTCCGTCGCACTCCTCGTGAGTGCGTGGATTGAAATCGGTATGGGTAAAGGATGCGCTCCTTCAGGAGATGTCGCACTCCTCGTGAGTGCGTGGATTGAAATTTAAAAACGGAAGTACAAATGACTATGACGCGCGTGTCGCACTCCTCGTGAGTGCGTGGATTGAAATTTCAAAGGCTTGCTGTATAACGGTTGCAGGCTATGTCGCACTCCTCGTGAGTGCGTGGATTGAAATGCTCATGCCCGGCCGGTCCAGTTTAGAGCCAGAAAGTCGCACTCCTCGTGAGTGCGTGGATTGAAATATTGTGCATCCTCCTCATTACATTCCCATATCGGAGTCGCACTCCTCGTGAGTGCGTGGATTGAAATTAGTGTGATAACTACTATCACTTGCAACTTTAACCGTCGCACTCCTCGTGAGTGCGTGGATTGAAATAAACAAAAGGAAATAAAGGAGCGTTTATCATGCGTCGCACTCCTCGTGAGTGCGTGGATTGAAATAGATCACCGTTCCCATAGTCGATGGTGCCGGTGTCGCACTCCTCGTGAGTGCGTGGATTGAAATCTCCTGTGTTGTATAATGGACTTGTAAAAAGCTAACGTCGCACTCCTCGTGAGTGCGTGGATTGAAATACCTAACCGCTAAAGAAGGTTTATCCGAAACAGAAAGTCGCACTCCTCGTGAGTGCGTGGATTGAAATGACTTAGTACGGTAAATGTGATAATTTAGATACGTCGCACTCCTCGTGAGTGCGTGGATTGAAATGGCATGGCGATGGTCGGTATCTTGTCCGTGTTCGCGTCGCACTCCTCGTGAGTGCGTGGATTGAAATGGCTTCGCGTTATGGCAAGCCCAATGCGCTAACAAGTCGCACTCCTCGTGAGTGCGTGGATTGAAATTCCATGGCAGATGGATGTCCGCCTTTAGAGACTGGTCGCACTCCTCGTGAGTGCGTGGATTGAAATCACACGCTCGATGTTACTGAAGAAATGGCATTCCGTCGCACTCCTCGTGAGTGCGTGGATTGAAATACGTACTTGTCTACGTCCTCGTTGTATGCTGCGTCGTCGCACTCCTCGTGAGTGCGTGGATTGAAATGGTTGCAGCAGTAGCCGCGGCAACAACAGGAGCAGTCGCACTCCTCGTGAGTGCGTGGATTGAAATAATGAGCAACGAGGCGTGAGCGTGACGCAGTGAGTGTCGCACTGCTCGTGAGTGCGTGGATTGAAATTCCCAAGTCACAGAGGAGCGCAACGGAATATTTGTCGCACTCCTCGTGAGTGCGTGGATTGAAATGGTCAGAGCAAAGTCATAACTCAACTTACCGATATAGTCGCACTCCTCGTGAGTGCGTGGATTGAAATTCGTGTAGACCTCTATACATTTACGCATATAACCGTCGCACTCCTCGTGAGTGCGTGGATTGAAATCATGTTATGTCAAAATTATGCGATGCGGAAATTGGTCGCACTCCTCGTGAGTGCGTGGATTGAAATGGAGATTTGAACGATACGGACCTAGAAACACTAAGTCGCACTCCTCGTGAGTGCGTGGATTGAAATATCCCATATAGGATAAACAATGCGACGCCGGCTGGTCGCACTCCTCGTGAGTGCGTGGATTGAAATCATAAGGGGTCGATCACAAAAGTTGGGAAGCTCCGTCGCACTCCTCGTGAGTGCGTGGATTGAAATAACGCAAACGCAATGACGGTCAAATCTTGGTTAAGTCGCACTCCTCGTGAGTGCGTGGATTGAAATCGCGAAGACATCAAGTATGAACTGATCGGGTTCGGGTCGCACTCCTCGTGAGTGCGTGGATTGAAATCGAAGAACGCAGTCCCTAAAACAGATTTCAATTCGTCGCACTCCTCGTGAGTGCGTGGATTGAAATAAAGGATGAAAACAAGCGCCGCGATCGAAACGGCCGTCGCACTCCTCGTGAGTGCGTGGATTGAAATAAAGCGCGGTTTCCCTCGGCATATGGTGAAAGATGTCGCACTCCTCGTGAGTGCGTGGATTGAAATCAAAATTATCACCACCCGATAAAATTAATCCCGAAGTCGCACTCCTCGTGAGTGCGTGGATTGAAATGGACGCGATCACGGATATTGGTGCAATCGCTGCCCGTCGCACTCCTCGTGAGTGCGTGGATTGAAATTGTATTGAACTCCGTTTCCAACGTTAATCAAGATGTCGCACTCCTCGTGAGTGCGTGGATTGAAATCATAATGAACTCGTAACCCTGAGTAAAGTGTCAAGTCGCACTCCTCGTGAGTGCGTGGATTGAAATGGTAGCGATAGCATTTGCGATTGTTTGGTCTACCAGTCGCACTCCTCGTGAGTGCGTGGATTGAAATTCACGAACATGCAAATTGCATCTTTTGTTTACAAGTCGCACTCCTCGTGAGTGCGTGGATTGAAATCAGACCTGAATGATAAGACATTTACGATATCAAGTCGCACTCCTCGTGAGTGCGTGGATTGAAATACGCTCCAGCCTTGGGTGTATACCCATTGAGGGATGTCGCACTCCTCGTGAGTGCGTGGATTGAAATACTTGCTGGATCGTGTACGTTTTCCCTTTGACCCGTCGCACTCCTCGTGAGTGCGTGGATTGAAATGACATAAAAGTAAGATATGCACGAATTCCTTCGGTCGCACTCCTCGTGAGTGCGTGGATTGAAATAGCACCACGATCGGCATGCTCTTATATCCCGTATGTCGCACTCCTCGTGAGTGCGTGGATTGAAATAATTTTTGCGGCGGTGCTACAATCAGCAACGGCTGTCGCACTCCTCGTGAGTGCGTGGATTGAAATCGCACCCGAAGACAGGTAAGACGATACGCGCCATGTCGCACACCTCGTGAGTGCGTGGATTGAAATGAAGAACGGCCAACGAATGAACTTTATATAAATAGTCGCACTCCTCGTGAGTGCGTGAATTGAAATAGTGATGAAAGAAAACAGCCTTTTTTTATTACGTCGCACACTTCGTGAGTGCGCGGATTGAAATCACACCATAAATCTGAGAGATCGTGATGACGGTGGTCGCACTCCTTGTGAGTGCGTGGATTGAAATTAGCCTATTTTATAAGGCAACTACAGCTATTTTGATTTACATGGGAACATAATTCGTTATTAGATTATGTTCCCGTGTGTAATGCATTCGTATTGTTCTATTACACTCTCCAAAATAAATAAAGACTGGCAACTATCCTTCATGGATAAAATTGCTAGTCTTTATTTGTAGGGTCTATTGCAATCACAAGGGCGTTTTTCCAGTTTTCTCTAAGTCCATTTAAGGGATAGTTTATAATTTCTGTATTGCCATTAAAAATCTCTTCTAAATTATCCATGAACAGATTCCATTCAGACTGTACTTGAAGGGAATGGAAGGAGAGAAGGGATTTTAGAACAAGCAAAGCTACGAAGAGGGTGTTTTTATCTTCATTAGTAACACCATATTGTTTCATGTCTTCCTTTTTTAATCTAGGAAGAACAATATACTTCTTCCCGTAAAAACGGCTATGGTGTGCGGAAATATTCCGAAGGTAACGGGACACGGAGATCCAGCTAAGGACAAACTTTCTGTTTTCTCGTCCGAAAACCCTATCCGACCATTCATTTCGATAATCAGTATTCAATACGGATAGGAAGGTATCCAATTGGCCGAAGGTGAGTTCTTCCACCAAGACCCAAATAGGGATGCAACCATTCCGCTGCTTGAAATGGTGCTCAATGAATGGTTCCTTGCTCTTATGGAGTGCCTCAGCAAAGCTTTCCATCGTTTCAAGATATGTCTTATGGGAGTTATAGAGAGCAGGATCGAGATAACATTCTGCTTTTGCATATTCGGTACTTTCATATATGTGACTGAGGTGATAGGCGACACTTGTTTTGATCCATTTCTCGATTCGAGAGGTGAAATAGTGGATTTCTCTGCGCAGGAATTCATCAATTTGGTAGATTCGTAGAGCGTCTGTGTAGGAATACTTATCCCCTTGACAAGGGAGAAGTTTCGGAAAGATGGAAAAGTTGTAATAATTATTGTACTGGAAGAATTCTTGAGCAATTTGCCTCTCTTCTTCTGTAAAGGACAAGTTATGAGCGTCATCTTCTCCAGAAAGGATGGTTATGAAGTTTTCCACGTTGGAGGGTTCCTTCATCAATTCCCCTAAATCTTTATTTTTTTTGAAGTATCTTGGGCGGTCATGCTATTCTTCAATTATCCGTACAACTTGTTGGTATGTTTCAAAAAAATAGGTCAAGCTAATCCACCTCGCTATCTACTCAAAAAAAAAGACTTACCCTGGTCCGCTATCGATCTTTCGATCAAGGAAGCGTGGTAAGTTCTAGTAGAATTATACTAACATGTCAGGCTGAAAATAACAAGGTTTTGGCTTATGCAATCTACCAATTCATTAGAAAGCACCTACAATGCTTAACACACTTAGTTTCAGATGGTTTAGGGAATCCGCTTCCTCTAGTTAACTTTGAATATGTCGTTTTCCTGAGCGGCTTTCCTTTAATCGCTCTTCAGCAGCATCAGTTCACTGCTTCAAAGCGCCATCTAATTTTTTATAATCTCTTTCGGCCTCTTTCCAAAAAAATACCTCAGCCATTAATCAAACAAATCCTTATCAGACAATGCGGAGCAAGGATTATTTTCTTGGTTGGATTCGATTACCTTTTCAGAGGGAATGAGCTCACCGGGACCGTCTTTAACTCGATTGTTTAGTTGACTATAAAAGAGTTTTTCTTCAAGGACCCTGTTTCTTTTTACGAGTTCTTCGTAAGTGGTATTGCTGAGTATAACCGCTTCAGGCTTGTTATGATTAAAAATAAAAGTTGGCTCTCCGGTTTGATTGATATCTTTAATGATTTTTGAGAATTCTTTTTTGGCTTCAGTAACTGATTTAGTGTTCACATCTAATATTTTTAACATTTGAGACACCTCCGTTTTCTATATTTACCTCATTATAATTGCAAAAGTATTTAAATCAACTTCTAATATAGGTCTTTTTTTAGGTTTTAATTGATGAGAGATGAGAATTTCTACACATCTATTTCTACCATGATTGGAATATGATCACTGTAACTGATCCACTTGTCATAAGGTTCTATTTCAAATGATTGTAAGATGGTTGTCGGGCAGAAGAAATAATCTATGTGAAAGGGTCGAGTCTGGTGCCTGTATAAATAAAAGGTTTTTTGCGTTTCGCATCCTTGAATTTCTTTGTTCAATACATGATAGGCGCTATCAAGTCCTGCAGATTTTAAGTCATTAACAACTGCTGAGTGATTTCTGCGTTTATGCCCCTTGTTCCAGATAGCATTGCTATTGAAGTCTCCTCCGACAATACAATTTTCTAAATTATACCTATGGATTTGGACGTAGGTGTGAATATCTTCTATCCAAATGTGTTTTGTGTGGAATATGTGTATGAAAAAAAGAGTCCAGCAGGCTAGACTCTTAATTTTTCTTTCAACGCTTCTGTTAACGTTGCGGAGAAATTGATGCCGGCTTCTTCAGCTTGTTCAGCCAAATCGACAGGAATCGTTGTATTTTTTCTGACAACAGGCATTTTTACTTTTTTAGCGGCTGCAATAAGATCAACCATAATATAGCTCACAATCGCTTTGGGATTATCGGCTTGGACATCTGATAAGTGAGATGCTGTTGGTAGGTTTTTTTCATCATAAAGCATCAATTCCAATGCTTCAGCGCCGTTGGCCAGTGCATCTGGAATTCCGACTCCTTCGGAAATTGCGCCCGGTACATCCGGAAAGGTTACTGTGTATGTTCCTGTATCATTTTCGCTATCGTCGAGAACTGCTGGATAAGCAACATAGTGCGTGTGCGCCATAATGATTTCCTCCTCTATATAAATCAATTATTTTAGTCCGGCTTGCTTCAGGATGTTGTTGTATGTGCCCGGAGCTATTTCATCTTTGAGACTACTGTAGGGAACCGTTACTTTATGTCCGTTGCCATCTTCATAACGATGATGGTCACCGATGATGCGAACTTCCATAAACCCAAGCTCTTTTAATAACTTCAAAACTTGTCTGGCTGTCTGTGGCATTACTGCAACTCCTGTCCATATTTACATTATATACGCACTATGCGCATTTATCAATTTTGTGATTCATTAAAACAATCTAATTCTACAGATTTTACCTATTCCATCAATCTTCTAGAATATACGGAAATATACTCTGGAAACTTTAAAATTTCGTCTATGTGCAACTCATTTCGGACCGTGTTTCGCCAATCTAACTCTAAGGCAATTGAACAGGGCTTTAATCCAAAATTCATAGAACAAGCGTTCTTGAATATGCGGTCCAATAGACGTATACTTAGGACGTATCTTTACTGTGACTGGGGAAGGGGGACCTCCAAAATGTTCGATTTCATAAATAAAATATTCAAAAATAAGAAGCTTACTGAAGAAGAAAAGATATCGATCATTGAATTGGTGAATAATGAGGAGTCTTTCATCAAACCAAGAGATCTCATCGTGGAGCAGAGGCATCAGAAAAAAGCTAAAGAGAGAGCTGAGCAGAAGGCCTCAGAAAGAGCTTGGATCAGCTATGTTTCGCCGCCCGTAAGATTGAATGACAATTTTACTAGGCAAATCGAGGAAGTGGTTGGTGCATTATTTGAAAGATTATGCGCCATCGTCGATGTGGAATTGAAAAAGAAGCATAAAAACATAAAACATGTGAAATATGAGCGTTACTATTATCATGTGACTGCTTTTGACGAAATCTATCGGTTATCCAGAGAGGTTGTTTGTTCTTCGTATCGACTGGATAATGTTCAAGTGTCTGTGTTTTTTTCCTATGACCTGAGAACCATGCTACCCTTGGATATCCAAAAAATCCTTACGCATGAAGTAGATGCGTACCGAAAAAATTTACCCTTTCCGGATGAGGAGACCAGAATAAAATTTGGATTGACGCAATTCGGCACCAAAATTGTTTGGTGGGATCCATCAGGAATGCTACGCGACAAACAATTTTTTGACGGGATCGAAATGGCGTATTTCGATCAGCTGAGGAAAAGGGTGACGAGGTTTACGGAAGTACCGTCTGTCATGAGCCTTTGTTTGCGGAATTACGCAGACCTTATGCAGCTTGTGTTGCATGATCTGGAGGATGGCTCCATCAAATGGAAGATCAAGCCCAATAATTATTTTAGGAAATATTTCCAATTACCACTGGATGATGAGCGTATCTGGGCAGAAACGGTCCGTTTGCCGGCAGACCTTTATCTCCTAGCCGAAAACATGATCCGCAAGGAGGTCGAGGGTCTCCGCGTGGTGCCTGCTGAGGAAAGCCTGCAGAATCTGCAAAAATATTTGCCGGATGAAACGTTCATGAAGATTCAAGGCTATCTGAGCCAAGAAGTTGAGCTGGAGCTGGATTATCAAACCATAACAGCCTTGCGGGACGTGAACAAAACCGTCTGGCATGAGGCCGCCAATCTGTTAATCAGCCAATCGCTTGAGCAGATCAGCGGGCTGCTTGAGGTTTTTGCAAAAGATCCGGACTTGAAGAAGATAGCCACGAAGGTGATCAAGCAAAGCGAGGATCCGGATAAGCGCATCATTTTTATATTTTTAATGGAAAGGATGGCTTTGCCGGTATCAAAAGCGCTGCAAAAAGAGCGGGATGGCTTCATTCAGCCAACCAGACAGGCCGATTATCAGCGGTTACTGGCTGATGCGGATCTGACATTCGAAAGGTTGCCGGGGCTTTTGAAGGAATGCACGCAACCGGTACGCAGAGAAATCAAACTGGACACAGCCTTAATCACCGCATCACATTCTGCTTTGGATACCATTATTGATATGGTTGACTCTTACCTGAGTGAGGAGAAAACCGATGAAGGGCTGGATTCGGCTTTGAGCCTGAATATTTTTGCAGAGATTGAAATGTCACTGGCTGAGGAGCAAAACGAAGCAGAAAGTAGGGTCTCCACATTGGTATCTCCTTCGGCTTCTATTATAGAAGAGCCCGAAAATCCGGACAGCGAGCAGGAGTCTGAGCATATGCTGTTCCTGAAACAGTTGGTGGTAGGCAACGGGATATCTTTGAATGATTTCAAGGAACACGCAAAAACTAAAGGAAAACTCCATCAGGCGTACCTAACAGAATTGAATGAAGTGCTGTATGAAATATTTGATGATCAAGTGCTTGTGATAAGCCAACAGCAGGTCATCATTGAAGAGGATTTTATGGAAGAAATGAGGGAATGGATAGATGGCTGAAATCAAGCTAAGAAAGAAGGATGCCCAAACGATTATTGCCTCGCTTGAGGCAGGCGTTGTTCCGGTAAAAGGGGTACAGCATGTGTTGGTAGGCAGGAGCAATGAAGTCAAGGAAATCATTGACACCTTGCAAAAATTGGAGGACGGCAACAGTGATTTGCGGTTTTGGGTAGGCGATTTCGGGTCAGGCAAAAGTTTCGTGTTGCGGACGATCGAATCGTTGGCGCTGCAAAAGAATTTCGTCGTCTCCACGATCGACTTGACCCCAACGCGTCGTTTCTATGATTCATCCGGGAAAGCGTTGGCGTTGTACAATGAAGTCGTCAATAAGATCGTCATCAAGAACAACCGCGACGGGAATGCGATTGAGACTATCGTGCAGCAATGGATTCAGGTTCTGCTCGAGCAGATTGCCGCGGAAAACAGTCTCACCGTTCCCGTTTTGATGGAAAAGACCCATTGGAAATTGGTGGAGAATGCCATTCTGAAGACGACGAATTCCTTCTATTCATCGGGGCTTTCCTATGAATTCGGGCAAGCGCTGATGAAGTATTTCGAGGGGATTGCGGGCGACAATATGTCCCTTCAGATTGAGGCGATTCGCTGGATCCGCGGGGATATCACGACGAAAACGGAAGCCTCCAAAGAATTGGGCATCAAGAACGTCATCAACGACTCGAATTATCTCATCGCCTTGAAAAATCTGGCGGAATTATTCCTGAAGATCGGCTACAAGGGATTTGTCATAAACTTTGATGAATCCGTCAATCTGTACAAATTACCGCGTTCGTTGACCCGTGAAAAAAATTATGAAATGATCCTCAATCTGTACAACGAAACGAAAACGAATGAAGCAAAAGGCTTATTCATCAATTTTGGCGCTACGAAGAACACGGTATATGACGAACGCAGAGGGCTGGCCAGTTATGGCGCTTTGAAAACACGCTTCGGGAACGAATTGATGAAAAATAAGGACTATGTCAATGTGAACAGCACCGTCATCGATCTGAAGCCGCTGACAGCGGAGGAAATCTTTATCCTTTTGACCAAGCTGTTGGAAATATACAATACGGCCTATCAAACGACGCTGACCGTGAAGGACAGCGAAATCAAGCAATATATGGAAGAACAATTGAACCGACCAGGAGCTGCTGCCTTTCTGACGCCGCGGTCCGTCATCAAGGATTATATCGAAATTCTGTCCTTGCAGCGCCAGAACCCGGACTATTCTTTCAGCCATATCCTTGCCGATCGCTTCGGCAGAAAGCCTTCAGTTGTGGCGAAGGACGCAGATGACCACGATGAAATAGAGGTTTACTGATGCAGGCATTTGACAGTCTCAGCCGGGACATCCAGCAGTACATCTATGATAAAGGCTGGCCGAGCTTAACGCGTATTCAAAATGCTGCCATCAAACAGGTTGCCAATACCGATCATAACATTATTCTGTCAGCTCCGACGGCATCGGGGAAAACGGAAGCGGCATTCATTCCGGCGCTGAACAGCGTGGAAGATTGGGATACGGGGCTGAAGGTGCTGTACATCTCTCCTTTGAAAGCACTGATCAATGATCAATTTCAGCGCATCAGCGAACTCAGTGCGTATTTGGATATACCGATCACGCCCTGGCATGGTGAGGTTTCCCAGGCTCAGAAAAAGAAAGTTGTCAATCAACCAAAAGGTATTCTGTTGATCACACCGGAATCGATAGAGGGCATGCTGGTGAATCGTCCTGGCAAGGCGCAGCACCTCTTTAAAGGGGTGGAATGGATCATCATCGATGAGTTGCACAGTTTTCTTGGGACGGAACGTGGTGTTCATTTGCAATCGTTGCTGCAACGGATCAGCCAATTCATGCAAGCGCCACGTTTCATCGCGATGAGCGCAACCTTGAACAAGAAGGATTTCGGTTATGCGAAAGCCTTCTTCGGCAGCCAGAGGGATACGGATATTCTCGTGGACCGCGATAAAAATGATCTGCTCGTCACGATAGACTACACGAGTGGTGAGGCGGGTCCCTTTGTCACAAGGGAATCCTTGGCAGCGATCTATCAGTATTCCAAAACGGAAACGATGCTGATTTTTCCGAATTCCCGCAACAGAGTGGAAGAAATCACCCATAAATTGGATAAGATGGCAAAAAAAGAGAACGCGCCCATCCGCTATTTTGCCCATCACTCATCGGTGGACAAACTTTTGCGTGAAGAAGTGGAATTTTTTGCCAAAAATAATGAGGATCAGCTGTTCACGATCACCTGCACCTCCACCTTGGAATTGGGAATAGATATCGGATCGGTGGACAGTGTGGTGCAGTACGGTTCTCCTCCATCCACTTCTTCGTTGAGCCAAAGACTGGGGCGCAGCGGACGGAGAAGCCACCAAAGCATCCTTCACATTGTGGAAGATGACTCCTGGGAAATGCTTCAGACCTATGCCGCATTGGATTTGCTGGAACGGGGTGAATTGGATGCAACAGAAATGATCGAGACTCCCTACAATGCTTTGGCGCATCAGGTGATGGCAATCCTTTTCCAAAAGGTCAGTATGCCGATGACGCAATTGTTGCAGCTGAATAAAACCTTTCCGGTCTGGTCAGCGATTTCGGATGCAGATTTGGCGCTGTTGATTGATTATATGGTTGAAAAAGACTTCATCGAAATCATGGATGAAGAGGCGATTGTCGGTTTGGAGGGAGAGCGTCTGCTGCGTTCCAGAGATTTCTATGCACTGTTTTTCACTACCAGTGATTTTTCTGTCCATTACCAGCATGAGCGCATCGGCAGTCTGCCGTTCACACCCGATATCCAGATCGAAAGCAAAATTCTGTTGGCGGCCCGGGTGTGGATCGTGAAAGATATCGATGTGAAGGCTAAGCGCATCATGGTGGAAATGACGAAAGAAGGAAGACCCCCGAAATTCATCAGCGACGAAGGCTTCGTCTCCAACGAAGTGCGTGAGAATATGGAAAAGCTCTTGCGGACGGGAGATTATCTGACCCTGAACAATGACAAGATCACCCGCGATTTTGATTTTTTGAAGAGTGAACTATACTACGATGACGGGAACTATTGGTATGAGGACAATCAGACGAATATAGGCATCGTGACATTCAGGGGGACTAAGTTCAATATCGCGTTGCTGCTGCTCATCAAGAGCATCGCAACTGAGGGAGAAAAATATCAACTGCATGACAAACACTCCTTGATCACGGGTCCCGACATAAAAAGGATGGTGGAACGACTTGCTGGAGGGGATGTTTCTCTGGATAATGTCGTAGCGTATCTGGAGAAAAACGAGAAGGCCATCGAAGAATTGACGGCCCATCAAAAATTCATGCAATTGGTTCCCACAAGTTTGAAAATCAAATGGATACTGAACAACTTCTTTTCGGTTTGAATTGACAGAGTACGAAAACTGGCAACGTAAAAACTTCGGGAATAATCTTGGTCAGATTCGAAGCATTGAATACAGTGATGAAGAGGCAACCTCAAACTAGAAAATACTATTCTAGTTTGAGGTTGCCTCGTTTTTTTTTAATATTTATCTTTACTCCACAAAATACCCGCGCAACTCATCACTGACCTTCGGCAAGTATTCATGCCCATATTCCGGCAGCTCAATGAGCTGCTTTTTTGCATTGATCTTGTTGTAGGTAGCCATCTGCGTAATCGGAGGGACAACTGCATCCTGCAGGCCTACGACCCAACAGACTTCGGCTTGGATGCGCGGGGCGAAATGCTGGATGTCGATGTATTCAAGGGTATCGAAGACCTCCTTTTCGCGGTTATGCAGCGGGTCGCGGAATTGGAACCAGTATGGAATCTCTTCGAATGCCGAAGTCTGAGCGCCGAGCGCGTAGGCTTTGCGGTAGTCGGACAGGAACGGGTAGGTGACGTAGATCCGATACAGATCCGGCACCAATCCGGCGCAAGCGACCGTCAGACCGCCTCCTTGTGAAGCGCCTTGCGCGTAGATTCTGGTTTCATCGACAAAATCCAATGATTTGAGGATGCGTGCTGCATGAGCGGTATCCAGAAAAACCTGCCGATAATAGAGGTTTTCTTTGCCTTCCTCCATGCCGCGGATAATCAGCCCCTTCATGACGCCACCTTTTGTCTTCGTGCAGTCCTCCGACAAACCGCCTTGACCGCGGGCATCCATCGCCAACACAACGAAGCCTTCCGCAACCCAGCCGACTTTATCCTGGAAATCCCCTGAATCGCCGTGATAGCCATGGAATTGCAGCATCCCTTTTAATTTTTTGCCTACCGTAGACTTAGGGGTCACTAGCTGGCAATGCACGTCAGCGCCGCCGACACCGATGAACGTCAAGTGATAAAAAGTAGCCACTTCTGATGGGATTACTTCTATTTCCAACTTGTATTCGAGCGGCAGACTCTCCATCTCGCGCAAACCCGCGTCCCAAAACGTATCAAAATCCCGCGGGCGTATGCCGCTTCCTTGATAATCCTTATAATCCATCCTGTATCCTCCAATTTTTTTTACCAGTAATAGCTGGAAATTTTCATTCGCATCATGTACCCAAAAGTTAGACATATCAGTTCTTTACAAATCTGTCATTATGATGAATAATGATGATACCGCATACAATGATAAATATATACTTTTAATTTAATATGTCAATATATAAAGGAGAATATTATGGATTTCATTAAAGGGGTCACGTTCGGATTTATGAGTCGGCGCGGGGAGTGGGAGGAGGATGAGTCGTTCGAATCCTTGCGGTTGTTGAAGGAGCGCTGTGCAATCGACCATGTCATTTTGGCTGTAGTTGTGGAACAGCCAACCATCCATGCCACGGAAATAGAGTGGCAGGCCGATTCCGTATTGTCGGATCGGGAAGTGATCGGGATGATCGCTTATGCCCATGAGCTGGGGTTGAAGGTTATTTTGAAGCCGATGGTCAACGTAATTGATGGCATGTGGCGCGCGCACATCAATTTTTTTGATCACGATGTACCTTGCGAGCCGAAATGGTCGGACTGGTTCGCTTCCTATACCGATTTCATCAGCCATTACGCGGCTCTCGCGGAAGAGACAAAGTGTGAAATGCTCGTCATCGGTTGTGAGCTGGTCAACAGCGATCGACGGGAGCAACAGTGGCGCGAACTTATTGCTGCAGTACGGAAAGAATATCGGGGTGAAATCACCTATAACTGTGACAAGTATCAGGAGGATCATGTCGCATGGTGGGACGCGGTCGATGTCATCTCATCTTCCGGCTATTATCCAATCGATAGGTGGGAACAGGAGTTGCAGCGGATCGGGCAGGTGGTCGAAAAATACAACAAGCCATTTTTCTTCTGTGAGGTGGGATGTGCCAGTAGGAAGGGGGCCAAGTGGTTGCCAAACAATTGGGAACTGGAAGGCAGCGTTGATTTGAGCGAGCAGAAAGAATGGTATGAAGAAATGTTCAAACAGACTACGCGGCATAAATGGGTCGGAGGTTTTGGATTATGGGACTGGAAAGCGCACCTCTATCCATTGGAAGAGTACAACAAAGACAGCGATTATGCGCTTTTTGGGAAGCCGGCAGAGGAAACGGTAAGGAATTATTTTAAAAATAAATAACTTTACGTATAAAAGTATATACATTTAAAAATAAAAGTGATAATATGTATTCGTAAACGCTTACTAAAATTTGAGGAGGATTTAAAGATGAGAAGAAATACAATTTTTGGCAAAGCTGGTTTGACGATCGCATCATTGTTGGTATTGGCTGCTTGTGGCAGTGCAGCTTCGGAATCGGGCAGCAATGAAGAAGGTGTCGAAACAATCACGTTCATCAACCATAAAACGGACTGGGAAGAAAACGGCAAGTGGGATGAATACATGACAGCCTTCAATGAAAAATATCCGGATATCAAAGTAGAAATCGAAACGATGACCGATTACGCAGGACAGATGAAAACGCGTATGAACACAGAAGAATACGGCGATCTGTTGATGCTTCCGGCTGACATTTCACCGACCGATTTCGAGCTGTTTTTTGAACCTTTGGGTGACAAAGCGGAGTTGAGCGAGACCTATATGGGCTTGAACGATCGCTCCTTTGAAGGCGTGCAATATGGTATTCCTACGCAGTTGAATGCTACTGGGATGGTCGTCAACATGAAAGTGTTTGAAGATGCAGGCATCACCGAATTCCCGAAAACACCGGAAGCATTCGTCGCGGCTTTGGAAACGATCAAAGAATCCAATCCTGAAGTGACACCTTTGTATACGAATTACGCGGCAGGCTGGACGCTTTCCAACTGGGACTTCACACGGACTGGGGTATCAGGTGATCCGGATGTGACGACGAAGATGGCGGAAGATTCAGCTCCTTTCGAAGCGGGAGACACCATGAACACGATTTATGATGTGCTTTTCCAAGTCGCTGAAAAAGGATTAATCGAAGCAGATCCTACAACATCAGATTGGGAACAATCGAAACTGGATTTGGCTAGTGGTAACGTCGCGGTCATGGTTCTGGGAAGCTGGGCTGTGCCGCAGATTCAGGAATTAGCCGAAGGGCATGAAGAAGACATTACTTTCCAAACATTCCCTGTTACAGCAACTGACGGTAAGCAATATATGGGTGTCGGCGGTGACTATAACTTAGCCATCAATGTCAATAGTGAGCATAAGGAAGCAGCACGTACGCTATTGGATTGGTTGATCAATGAATCGGATTACGCAGTGGATAACGGTGGGTTGCAAGCCGTCAAAGGCGGCGACTACCCAGCTTCTCTGAAAGCCAGCCAAGAAGCAGGGGTTGTCCTATTGGAGGAAAACGCTGCTCCTGAAGGCAAAGAATCCTTGTTCTCCGACGTAAATAATATGTCCGAATTGGGTGTTGGTGCGACAGATTTGGAGAAACAACGGATCATCGATGCAGCCATCGGAAATACGGATGAAACGTTTGAAGAAATCATGGCAGACTTTAATGCACGTTGGGCTGACGCCATTAAAGAAGTCAGCGGCAACTGATTGATGGAAGCAGGCGTCCTGGATAGGGGCGCTTGTTTTGTAAATGGAGGGGAAAAACTGTGCATAGAATTAATTTAAGTCAAAAAGCTGAGAAAAAATTACTCATCTTTTTATTTACGATCGTTCCGGTTTCTTTACTGCTGCTGTTTTCTTATTATCCGTTGGTGAAGATGTTCCAGTACAGTCTGACCGATTGGAACGGGATTACGCCCGATCCAAATTTTGTAGGATTGGATAATTACCGGACCGTTTTGACGAATCCAAAGTATTTTTCCGTATTTAAAACCAGTTTCTATTATTTCACCGCTACTTTTTTCCAATTGGGCATTGCGCTATTGTTCGCTACGATCCTATCTTTTAAAGTGAAATTTGCGAATTTTTGGAAAGGGATATTATTCTTCCCTTATCTGTTGAACGGAGTGGCGATTGGCTTCATCTTCCTCTATTTCTACAAAGGTGGGGGAACCTTGGATACGGTCCTGACGTTCTTTGGATTGGAGGATCAGATCCAATTATGGTTGGGAAACCGTTCCATCAACAATATTTCGCTGGCGTTCACCTCCGTTTGGCGCTATACCGGCTTCAACTTCCTGGTTTTCCTTGGTGCGATCCAATCGGTCAATCCGGAAATTTATGAGGCGGCTGAAATCGATGGGGCCAACCAATGGGATAAATTCCGTTACATCATTGTTCCTAGCATCAAGAAAATCATCTTTTTGAACATCATTCTCGGAATCAGCGGGTCGCTCAGCGTATTCGATATCCCATACATCATGACGGGTGGCTCGAACGGAACAACGACTTTCGTCATCCAAACAATCGCCACGGCGTTCAAGTACAACAAAACCGGTTTGGCATCCGCGATGGGTATCATCCTGCTTGTAATCGTGATTGTGGTTACGGTTGTCCAGAAGCTGGCTGTAAAGGAGGAAAGGTAGACGATGGAAATGACAGAGATAACGCAAAAAATCATGAAAAAAGGCCGGAAATTCGGCTGGACAATCGGGAATTTTTTCAAATATACAATCCTCTTGATCGGGGCGATCGCGGCGGTGCTGCCTTTGTTGGTCGTACTGATCGGATCATTCAAATCCAATGAAGAATTCCTGACGTCTGGCGTTTTGGCCTTGCCGCAGCAACTGGATTTCTCGAATTATGTCACAGCGTTTGTGAATGGTCAGATGCTGACGGGCTTCAAAAACACATTTTTCATCTTCATTGTCAGCATGGTCGGAAAGTTGACGCTCGGATCGATGTTCGCCTACGCGATGAATCGCTTCGACTTTCGTTACAAGAAGCTGATTCTTACCTTATTCATGACAGCGATGCTGATTCCTGGCATCACAAGTCAAGTAGCTACTTTCCAGATTATCGAAAGCATGGGCTTGTTCAACACGATCTGGTCCGTCATCGTCCTCAATTTGGGTACGGATGTCATCTCCATCTACATCTTTATGCAGTATCTGGACGAAATTCCAGTATCGCTCGACGAATCAGCCTATCTTGATGGGGCGTCGCATTTCCAAATTTTCTGGAAAATCATTTTGCCCAATTTGAAGGCGCCGATTGTGACGATGCTGATCATCAGTGGTGTGGGTGTCTACAACGACTTCTACAACCCATTCCTGTATATGCCGGCTCGCGAACTGAAGGTCATTTCCACTGCATTGTTTGCCTTCAAAGGACCTTACGGAACCAATTGGCCAGTCATTCTGGCTGGTGTCATGATCGTGATCGTCCCGATTCTTATTTTGTTCGTCAGCTTGCAGAAATATATCTATAACGGCGTAGCAGGATCTGTGAAATAAAGCCGAAAGGAGCAGGATGATGGAAAAACAATCAAGAATCGTACGCTTTGTCGAGCAGGTATATCGTTTGGTTATCGGGTCACTCCTATATTGGAAGACAATCCTCTCATCAGGGGGCTTATGTGGTTTCGTGGTCGCTGCGGATAGGTTGATGGCGTTTCTTTCATCGGGTGAGCCAACCGGTGCAGAAAAAATAGAAAGTTTGCCGTACAGAAAACTGCTTTCTTTCATCTGGTGTGTGTTGTTCAGCGTCGTTTTGGCTGGCTACCTGCTTATCGGCAAAGGTAAAGGGACTGAGATGACTCTCTTTCTCTGGATAATGATCACCACGGCATTCGTGTTGTATCATATTTTCCTGGTGACGCTCGTCGTGTTGGATAAAGAGAACGAGCGGACTCTGTCAAACGGATTGCTCTATGCTCACACCCTGGATCACATGTTCCGCAATCCAACGAAGAGCTTGTACTTCCTAGTTCTTTCAGTCAGTGCGCTCTTGATTGGCTTCTTCAATCTCATTCTGTTTGTTTTCCTAGTTCCGAGTATCTACTGGTGGTTGTTGACCAAAGGAATGGGGCAACAGAAAAAGCAGCCAAAAATTGTGGCTGGTTCAACCTAATTCGGAGTGCTGACCGCTCGTCATCAATTTAAACAGGAGGTTCAACGTGACAAACTACATCCACATCAATGAAACCAACAAAGAATTCCATCTGACGAACGGCAATATCAGCTACATCTTCCGCGTGATGGAACAGACAAACACCTTGGAGCAACTGTATGCGGGGAAGACGATAAAGCACCGCGAGTCGTTCGGGCACCTGATCGAAAGGGAGGTGCGTCCGTCGAACAATCAAGTGACGGGCGATCATACGACTTCCTTGGAACACGTCAAACAGGAAATGCCTGTATACGGAACGACTGATTTCCGCTATCCGGGTCTGGAAATCCGCTATCCGGAAGGCGATAGGATCAGCCAATTCGAGTATCAATCCTATCAAGTCGAAAAAGGGAAAAAGAAACTGCCAGATTTGCCGGCAACTTTCGCGGGTGCAGAGGAAGCGACGACCCTGAGAATCCTTCTGAAGGATCGCTATTCCGATCTTATCCTGACGTTGTCCTACACGATTTTCCATGAGCTCAGCGCGCTGACACGCCATGCCGAAATCGAGAATACCGGCGAGGAGACTTTCCAGCTGGAACGGTTGATGAGCCTGAGTGTGGATCTGCCGACGGATGATTATGATTTCATCCATCTGCACGGCGCTTGGGCGCGGGAAGCGCACCTGGAACGCAAACCGCTCATGACGGGTGTGCAGAGCGTGTCGAGTACGCGCGGCGCCAGCAGCCATGTGCACAATCCTTTCTTTGCCTTGGCGAAGAAGAATACGAACGAACAGCAAGGGGAAGTATTCGGGTTCAGCTTCGTCTACAGCGGCAATTTTCTGGCGCAAGTGGAAGTCGATCCCTATCATGTAGCCCGAGCGATGCTGGGGATCAATCCGCATCAATTCGGTTGGGAATTGGAGCCGGGTGCTGCCTTTACGGCTCCAGAAGCAGTCATGGTTTACAGTGATGCCGGTCTGAACGGGATGAGCCGAACTTTCCACGACCTTTACCGGAAGCATCTGATCAGTCCGAAATGGTCCGGTAAGAAGAGGCCGATCCTGATCAACAACTGGGAAGCGACGTATTTTGATTTCAATGAAGAAAAAATAATGGAACTGGCAGCCGATGCGAAAGCGTTAGGCATCGAACTGTTCGTTTTGGATGACGGCTGGTTCGGCAAGCGCGACAACGATGCCAGCTCCTTAGGAAATTGGACGGCCGATCCCAAAAAACTGCCGAACGGAGTGGAAGGCTTAGCCGAAAAAATCCATTCGCTAGGTTTGCAGTTCGGACTCTGGTTCGAACCGGAGATGGTATCGGTCGGTACACCGATACATGAGGACCATCCTGATTGGAAAATCGGGCACCCTGGCAAGAACATCTCGCATGGCCGCAACCAATATGTGCTCGATTTTTCGCGTCCGGAAGTTGTGGAGAACGTCTTCAATCAGATGGATGCAATCCTCGACAGTAAGTCGATCGATTATGTCAAATGGGACATGAACCGCTACATTTCAGAAGCCTACTCGCAATCCCTGACTGCGACAAAGCAAGGGGAAGTGATGCACCGCTATATTCTGGGCGTCTATGCGCTTTACGAAAAAATCCTCGACAAGTATCCGGAGCTACTGATCGAATCCTGCGCCGGCGGAGGTGGGCGCTTCGATCCGGGCTTGCTGTATTACGCACCACAGACTTGGGCCAGTGATGACACCGATGCGGTTGAGCGTTTGAAAATTCAATACGGTACTTCGATGGTCTATCCCTTGTCTGCAATCGGCAGCCATGTTTCGGCGGTGCCGAATCATCAGGTCGCCCGCATGACTTCCTTGAAAATGCGTGGTGATGTGGCGACTTTCGGGACCTTCGGATATGAAATGGACAGCACAAGTTTGTCTGATGAAGAAAAGGAGATTGTTCGTGAACAGGTTGTGCAAGTCAAACGTTGGCAGCCGCTGATCCATCAGGGCGATTTCTACAGACTGGAAAGTCCGTTCGAAAGCAACACGACTGCCTGGATGGTCGTTGCTTCCGACAAGTCGGAAGCGTTGGTCGGCGTCTACCATGTGTTGGCGAAGCCGAACCCAGCCTATGAACGGATCTTGCTGGAAGGACTTGACACGGATGCTTTTTACAAAATCGATGGAGCAGAGCTTGCCCGTTATGGAGATGATCTGATGCAGATCGGCCTTGTGCTTGGCGGGAACTACATCGGGCGTGCACAGGATTATTGGGGTCGCAGTATGCCGGGAGATTTCTCTAGCCAGCTTTATCATTTACAAAAAATAGACAAGAGCGAGGATGACGGATAATGAAAATTGATTTTCCAAAAGATTTTTGGTGGGGAGCGGCCACATCCGGTCCCCAAAGTGAGGGACGTTTCAACAAAAAACATGCCAATGTGTTCGATCATTGGTTCGAAGTGGAGCCGGATGCTTTTTATGATCAGGTAGGACCGGACACGGCTTCAAATTTCTACAACAGCTACAAAGAGGATATCGCTATGCTGAAAGAAATCGGCCTAAATTCTTTCCGCACATCGATCCAATGGTCGCGTCTGATCGATGACCTGGAGGAAGGAACCGTCAATGAGGATGCGGTCCGTTTCTACAATGCCGTCATCGACGAATGTCTGGTTCAAGGCATCAAACCGGTCATGAATTTATTCCATTTCGACATGCCGATTGAACTGCAAAACAAATACGGCGGTTGGGAATCGAAGCACGTGGTTGATCTGTTCGCGAAGTTTGCCGCCCAGTGTTTCCGATTGTTCGGCGACAGAGTGACAGACTGGTTCACATTTAACGAGCCATTGGTGATTGTGGATGGTGCCTATCTGTACCAGTTCCATTATCCGAAAATCGTCGACGGCAAAAAAGCGGTGCAGGTAGCCTACAATATCGCTTTAGCTTCGGCCAAAACAATCGCAGCTTTCCGGGAAATAAACACGAATCCAGCTGGGAAAATCGGTATCATCCTGAATCTGACGCCATCCTATCCCGCCACGGAAGAGCCGGAAGATCTTGCTGCGGCAAATTTCGCCAATCTCTGGATGAACGATATGTTCCTGAATGCGGCCGTAAAAGGCGCTTTCCCGCAAGAACTGGTGGCTACGTTCGAAAAGGATGGCGTCCTGTGGAATGCGACAACGGAGGAGCTGCAGTTGATCGGTGAAAATACGATTGATGTACTCGGCGTCAATTTTTACCATCCGAACCGCGTCCAACGGCCTTCCGTATCTGCGGATAGCTTAGCTGTGGACTGGATGCCCTCGCGCTATTTTGAGGAGTATGCAATGCCCGGCCGCCGGATGAACGTGGACAAGGGGTGGGAAATCTATCCGCAGGCCTTGTACGACATCGCTTTGAATATCCGCGACAATTACGGCAATATCCCTTGGTTCGTTTCGGAAAATGGGATGGGGGTTTCCCGGGAAGAACGCTATTTAAATACGGAAGGCATGATCGAGGACGACTACCGCATCCAATTCATCCAAGAGCATCTTTACTGGGTGGCCAAAGGAATCGAAGAAGGCTCGAACTGCTTCGGATATCATCTGTGGACACCAATCGATTGTTGGTCGTGGGGAAATGCCTACCGCAATCGCTATGGCTTTATCTCCAACAATATCCACACCCAAGTGAAGACAATCAAAAAGTCCGGCTATTGGTTCAAAGGAGTATCCGAAGTGGGAAAACTGGAAGTTCCGGATGCCATTGTTGAAAAGTGGGGAGAACCGGCCTTGGATTTTGACGCTGCGCAAGCAGTATTCTAGAGAATGAAAGATTGTCAGAAAGTCATGTTTTCGTTATACTAAAGATATAGACTTTTTGTGCGAAAATCTACTTTTTTTGATGTTTCTCACGAAAGCTGTTATCGAGAGGAGCAGTGCGAAAATATGCAAAAATATGTCATCATTTCCAATGATATCCGGAATAAAATTTTGAAAGGGGAGTACGTTGCAAACCAACAGATCCCTTTTGAAAAAGATTTGTGTGTCCATTATGGTGCCAGCAAAATGACGGTCAAAAAAGCATTGGACATTTTGGTGTCGGAAGGGCTGATCATCAAACGAAGAGGATCCGGTACGTTCGTGAAAGATTTGAACCCGGATGAAATCGAGCGTGTTGCAATGGCGAACCAATTCCGTGGGACATCGGCTCTATACGCCGGCAAAAAAGTCTTCAGTAAAATCCTGAACTTTTCAGTTGTGAAGGTGCCGGATGTCGCCGCAAAGAAAATGAATATTGCCGCCGATAGCTTCGTATACGATATTCATCGTGTCCGCTATGTGGATGATGAACCATTCGTGATGGAAAAAATGTATATGCCGATCGATGTTATCCCGAATATCAAGGAAAAAAATATTAAGGGTTCGATTTATGAGTATATCGAAAAAGATCTCCATCTGAATATTCAAAGTGCGCATCGGACGGTATCCGTCCGCAAAGCCACGGATTTTGAAGCGGAGGAGCTCGGTTTGGAGAAAGGCGATCCTGTTGCGGTTGCCGAACAGGTGGGTTACCTGGATACCGGCAGTGCATTTGAGTTTTCCACTTCCATCCATCGTTATGATAAGTTTTCCGTCGAAATCGTTTTGACCCGGAATTGATTGGTTGTCGTGCAAAAGCAAGTTGGGCACACATTCAGAATATGATCATCATGTAAACGGAGCGTGTGTGTATGAGTATAGTTGTATTTGATATCGGCGGTTCCGCCGTGAAGTTCGGATTATGGCAAGGGGATGCATTGACAGGCAAAGGTTCTTTTGGGACACCGAAAACCTGGAATGCGATGAAAGCCGAGATGAAATCAGTATTTGATGGATTTGCGGCTGCCGGTTCGATTGAAGGTGTCGCAATCAGTTCGCCGGGAGCTGTCGACAGCGATACGGGAATCATTGGCGGCATCAGTGCGGTGCCGTACATCCATCATTTCCCGATCAAAGTGGAGTGGGAAACCTTATTTGGCAACCCGGTTTCCGTCGAGAATGACGCGAACTGTGCGGCTTTGGCGGAAGTATGGCTGGGTGCGGCGAAGGATGTACAACATGCGTTGTTCATCGTCATCGGATCCGGCATCGGCGGTGCGGTGATCTTGAATCGCCAATTGTTCAAAGGTAAAAATCTCTTCGGAGGCGAGTTCGGCTACATGCTGCTTGATGGGGAGAATACGCTGAGTGGATTGGGAAGTCCTGTTCAAGTCGCAGAGCGCTATGGAAAGGCGATGGGTTTGCCAGACGGAGTGGCTGACGGGAAGTATCTGTTTGAAAAAGCGGAAGAAGGAGAACCGGTGGCTGTTGTATACGTGGATGGCATGATCGATGCTTTGGCGCGCGGCATCTATAACCTCTCAGTCAGCTTCAATCCGGATCGTGTCATAATCGGTGGCGGCATTTCCGTCCGCGAGGATCTGATCGCGCGCATCCGGGAACGGACAGCCTACCATCTAAATGCACATGGCGCAGAAGGTGTCGAGCCGGACATCCAAGTCTGCGCTTTCCGGAATGATGCGAACCTGATCGGTGCTGTTGCACACTTTCGGGAGACGATAGGTTTGTAGGAGTTGTTGCGATTTTACGGATTTGTGGCTTGGTGGCTTGAACTCCGGCGAGATTGGTGTTGGACGGAGAAGGGGATTTGAATCGATCCGGTCCTACGGTGGCGCAGAGCTCGCCGGAGCAGGATACTCGAAGAACATAAAGACCTCCGACTAAGCCGTCGTTCGCCGGAGCAGCAACCATTACTGAAATTTGAAAGAAAAGAAGGGCCTCCTCAAAAAAATGAGGCGGCCCTTCTTTACTCACTGTTAGTTTTTCATTCCTTCAATAAAATCGATGGCGGACTGCAGGATATTTTTGTCGTTGTCATAGGTGATGGCCTGCAACGCTTCGTTGAACGGCATCCAGGCGAAGTCGGTGACTTCGGCATCCTGTTTTTCAATCGTTTCTGTATGAGCAAAGGCGATGAAGTAGACGACTTCTTTCATTACGTCAGGAGCCGGGGAGTAGCTGATTGATTTCCGGAAGGTGGTGCTTAGATCGGTGCTCAAGCCGGTTTCTTCCTTGATTTCCCTCAATGCCGTTTCGACTTCCGTTTCGCCGTCCTCAACATGGCCTTTCGGGAATGCCCAATGGCCGCCGTTTTCGTGTTTGATCAACAATACTTTTCGGTTCGTGTTATCCGGGGAGAGCACGATGGCTCCGCACGATTTTTCTGATTTCATAGTTTATGCTCCAATCATTAGTTTCGTTTCATACAGTATAACAAAAAATCGGCCTGCATCGCACCCGTATCTGATGCTGATCCATAAAGCATAATTCGTTATTTCAATACAAATACCCAAAAAATATCCGAAATGTTCGCTTTTAACCCCGATTAATACCGAAAATGTGAATATTCTAATAATGAAAGCCCTTATAATTCGGTATTTCCGCTTTACAATTGTATGCGATATCGATATAATTTTATTTGTCGTTAATAAACGAATTATATTTTGTTTTGCAATCATTAATGTTCGTCATCAGGAGGAGAAGCATGGAAGAGAAAGTACATACAGGCCTGACTTACGGGGTAGAGGATAAACCCGATTTAGGCACGACAATCGTTTTAGGATTTCAGAACGTCATCACCGCTTTCGGTGGTTTAGTGGCAGTACCGCTTATCATTGCCGGAATCGCAGGTTTCGGGGTTGAGGATACTGCTTATATGGTCAGTGCGGCGCTTTTGGCTTCGGGCATCGTTTCAATCATTCAATCAAAAGGTTTCGGTCCGAAATGGTTCCGCGTCGGAGCAGGCTTGCCGACGATCATGGGAACTGACTTTGCTTTTGTGGCACCAGCAGCTGCCGTCATCGGTGCGGGCGGCATCACTGCCTATCTTGGCGGTACAATGCTAGGCGCTTTGTTGGAAATTATTTTGAGTTATTTCGTAAAACCGTTATTGAAATTTTTCCCGCCGGTAGTGACCGGATCGGTTATCTCCTTGATGGGGATGACGCTGATGTCCGTTGCGATGGGCTGGGCAGGCGGCGGTTTCGGATCTGAGGATTTCGGTAATCCGATGAATATCGGCATCGCAGTGCTCGTGTTCCTTATCATCGCTTTGATCAACCATTACGGACCAAGCAAAATCGCGCCAGCCGCTGTTCTGATCGGTGCCGCAATCGGTTATGTCGTCTGCATTCCGTTGGGGATGGTCGACTTCGGCCAGGTCGTTGCCGCTGAGTGGTTCGCGTTCCCACAATTATTCAAATTCGGAGTGCCTGATTTCAAGCTTGAGTACGCGATTCCTTTCGTATCCGGCTATCTGGTAACAGTCATTGAAACAGTCGGCGTTATGCAGACATTGGGCGCCGTTACGGAAACGAAACTGACGGATGAAAGAATCGCTGCCGGTGTCCGTGCGGATGGTTTCGGCTCGTTCATCGCGCCGTTCATCGGTTCCGGTCCTGCCGCGACTTTCAGCCAAAATGCTGGATTGATTCCGTTGACCCGCAATGCTTCCCGTAAAGTAGCCATCATGGGCGGTATCATCATGATCGTGATGAGCTTGTTCCCTAAATTTGCTACACTGATTTCAATCATGCCGCAACCTGTATTGGGTGGAGCCGGCATCCTGATGTTCGGTACGGTTGCTGCTGCCGGTGTGCAGTCACTGTCACGCGTTGAATTCAACAACCGCAACATGATCATCGTCGCTTCTGCGTTGGGTGTAGGTCTGGGTGTTTCCTTTGTTCCGGATACAGTGGCGCAATTGCCAGGCATCTTGAGCGGATTGTTCTCTTCCGGTATTTCGGCTGGTACGATCGTTGCGTTGGTGTTGAACATCATTTTGAAAGAAAAAGTCTAAACATACGCTGCTTGAGCAGCTTGAATGAAAAGAAACACGTAAGCATCCGCTTGGCTGCTTGCGTGTTTCTTTTTGGGTAAATGAAGGCATATTGAAAAGACGATATGCTTCCATTAATAATTTTCGAAAAATTATTTTGCGCGCTTTACTTCAATTCGATAGCCATCAGGGTCCGTCACAAAGAAATAGGTGGGTGTGCCGCCTGAAAGTCCTTTTAACTCACCTGTTTCGTAAGCAGAAGCTTTACAAACTTCATGCATTTTTTCTAAGTCACTGACAGTCACACCTAAATGACTGAAGCCATTTCCTACAGTATATGGCTCGGCATCGTAATTGTAAGTGAGTTCAATTTGTACAGAAGAGCCGGGAGAATTCAGATAAATTAAATCAAACTTATTTTCAGGGAATTTTCTGTGGCTGGCAACTTCAAAATCAAATAGATTAGTATAGAAGTCTAATGTAGCGTCAATATCTCTGACACGCAGGCAAATCTCAACGAGTTTTTGGTTCATAGTATCATCCTCCAATAATGTTATGTTTTCATTTTAACATGGATAGGTCATATGGGCATTTTATTTACCCGAAGCGAAACAGAGCTTGCTGAAGGAGTAGAGGGGCACGTATCATAACTACTGATAAAAAATGCAGTGACAAACGATCCGGAGACTGTCCGATAACCCGAAAGAATCGGACATCCCGGCCTTCTACGATGATGCGGATGTCCGATAACCCAGAAGAATCGGACAACCAGAGCCCGGCTGACGATGCGGTTGTCCGATAACCCGAAAGAATCGGACAACCAGCTCCCGGACGACGATGCAGTTGTCCGACAACCCGGAAGAATCGGACAACCAGAGCCCGGACGATGATGCGGTTGTCCGATAACCCGAAAGAATCGGACAACCACGTTACGAAAATACAAAAAGCCTCCGAATCATCAACAATTCGGAGGCTAGCTGGAGTTGCCGCGGCAGCAAACCAAATGCAGCACAACTTAAATTCGCCTTGCGACTCATTTACGTCCGTTTATGCACGCATTCGCCCTGGACCCAGACCTCGCGGATGTTTTCCGGACGGCTCAAGAAGAGGATTTTGTGCAGCAGATCTTCCATCGAAATTCCTTCGTCGAACAGCGGCAGTTTGGCGTTAGGCGCGTTGACGTCGATCACTTGGACATCCCAGGCATAGTTTTCCTTCAACCGTCCGATCGGCAGGCTCAAGCTCTGTCCTCCGCCAGCAGTCGCATAGTAGAACGCCTCGTTGGCGGTAATCCGAGAATGCGGCAGGCCGCGATCCGTAGCGAGTAACGACGGATCGACGCCTTCCTCCAGCATCCTCGATGAGATGACTGCCTGACGGATGTTGTCGAAAAGGCTGGGGGAGAAGCCTCCGGAGATGTCCGTGCCCAAGCCGATGTCGATCCCTTTCCGAGTGAAACGGGAAGCGGGAAGGACACCGTTCGAGAAGCAGACATTCGAAATCGGACAATGGGCGATTGCTGTGCCGGTTTCAGCAAACAAATCGGCATCCGAATCCGAAAGGAAGACGGCGTGCGCCATGACCGCTTTGTCCTGCAGAAGCCCCATCTCATGGAGCGCAAACGTGTCGCTCTTGTGCATCCGTTCGAGGACATAGTTGTGCTCCCAATCGCTTTCGCTGCAATGCGATTGAATATGTGTATCATACTTTTTAGCTAACTCGCCGAGTCCCGCCAACGCTTCGTCCGTGCAGCTCGGAATGAATCGGGGCGTCACGACCGGATAGACACCTTGTTTGGTCGTCTTGTTCAATTCCAGGACCTGCTGGATGAAGCTTTCCGTATCCGCCAATGCGGCTTCGGTGCTTTCGTCCCGGTAATATTCTGGATTCTCTTCCTTGTCGTCCATGACCACTTTCCCGACCAAACCGCGTTGGCCTTTGTCGGCGCAGATCTGGGCCAACAGATAGCTTGCTTCCTTGTGGATGGTCGCGAAATAGAGCGCAGTCGTCGTACCGTTAGCCAACAAGGTCGTGACGAGATCCTGGTATACTTTGCGTGCGAAATCCAAGTCGGAGAATTTCGATTCCAGAGGGAAGGTATAGGTGTCCAGCCAATCCTGCAAAGGGATGTCCATGGCAGTGCCGGCTTGCGCCCATTGCGGAGCGTGGATATGAAGATCGATGAAGCCCGGCAGAAAATATTGTCCGTCAGAAAGCTCACGGAATGAGTCCCTTCCGCTGTAGGCAGCTAAGACCTTTGCATATTCAAGATCTTGCGGATGCAGAATGCGCCGGATCAAGCCCTCCGCATCCAGACAAAACAGACAATCCTCCAATGCGCGCACTTCCTGTGGCAACCTGCTCGTGAAAGCTGTCCCCCGAAACACTTTTTCAAATGAGTAATCCATGCTAATTCCCCCATGTCCTGTTTCCTTGCCTCTATTATATCACTGCAGACGAAAGGGTGGCTCGCGCAAGCTTTGATATCTAAGCGAAGATTATTCAGGTATACTTAGAGTAAGAGAACCATCAGGAAGGAATGAACCAATTGTCCGCCAAAATTATGGAACCCATTATGCCAAAAGATTTGCCTGAAAAAAATTTCGCCGATTGTTTCGATCCGGATGAACCTTACCTAGAGCATGCCCTCTTCAAAGATACTGCCATTGACCTCAGCGACAGACGAGGAGTGGAGTTCACCGAAGTCAGATTCCAGAACGTGACTTTCAGCGAAGCGACAGTTCCGCAATTGTATTTGCGGGATGTCATCTTCGAAAGCTGCGATTTCGCCAATGTGCAGTTGGATGAACTGACGATGAAACGGGTCCGCTTCGTGAATTGCCGGCTTATCGGTACCTCGATGACTGAAGGGGTCTTTGAGGATGTGATCTTCCGGGAATGCAACCTGCAGATGGCGGCCTTGGGATTCAGCAAGCAGAAGAATGTCCGTTACGAGAACTGTCGCCTGAATGAAGCCGATTTTTATACATGCAAACTGAAGAAAGTCGATTTTTCGGAGTGCGAGCTTTCTGGAATCAACTTCACGGGAACCCCTCTGAAGGCGATCGATATCAGCAGTTGCCAATTCGAGCGCATCAGCGTCACGCTTGAGGATCTCAAGGGTGCGATCGTCAGCGAGGAGCAGGCTTTGGCCTTCGTCGTGATGCTCGGTTTGGTCATCAAAAAATAAAAAAAGCGAAAGACAGAATAAGGAGGCAGATATGGGAAAAAAAGTGTTGGCAAGTGAACTTGCTTTGGCGATGGGCGTGATGTGCAACGCCATTGCCGTGTCGTTGATGATCAAAAGTGAATTAGGGGTGTCGACGATTTCATCCGTGCCGGTGGTGTTGAACGAAATGTTTGCGCACGTGACGATCGGTAGCTGGAACTTTCTCTTCCAAGTGGTCCTTGTGGTGGTGATGGCTCTGATTACGCGGAAGTTTTTGGGTTATGTTTTTTCAATTGCATTGGCTTTGCTTTTCGGCTACCTGCTAGATTTCTTTGAATTGCTTTTATCGGGCATCGTCGCAAACATGCCGCTGCGAATCGTGTTCTTTTTCACCGGATTTTTCATGTTGTCGCTCGGGATCAGTCTGATGCTGAATTGCCGCTTGCCGGCTCTTCCATTCGATTTGTTCGTACGTGAGATGTCCGAGCATTTTGGGCTCACCGTGAAACAGATGAAGACGGGATTCGATGCCGTCTGCGTCGGGTTGAGCGTTGTCTTCTCGTTGTTGTTTCTGGAAGGAATCGCTGGAGTCGGGCTCGGGACCATATTCGCCATGCTGTTCACCGGTACGGTGACGCAGCATTTCGTGAACCGCTTGAACGACCGCTTCGTTTTCCGGAAAATGATGACAATCAAAGAGCGCGCGTAACGCAGAGGCAGCCTCCTAGCGAGGCTGCCTCTTTTGTCATCATAAGTCAGAATGTCGGCCACAAAGATGAATAAAATCAAAGAATCCATCTTTTTACCGTAGAATACAGCTCCGCAACAAACTAGTCATAAAGCTAACAACATCCATTTTCAAAAAAATACTAACATATCAACATGCTAAATGAAAATGAGTTTTTTTAAGGAAAGGGCTTGCATGTTTTTGTTGGAAGTGCTAACATGTTGTTCATAGGATTGTTACTGGTTGTGCAGGCAAAACCTAAATTGATACGAGATGATGTGCACATCATTTGGTGTTAGTTTAGGTTTTTTTTAATGGAAGGGGGAATGGGGAAAACGATGAAAATCGGAAAAGTCTACAACAACAACGTGGTCTTGGCAGAGGCCGGAGACGCATCCGAAGTCATTGTGATGGGGAAAGGGATCGGCTTCCAGAAAAGAACGGGAGATGCGATCGATAAGTCTTTGATCGAGAAGACTTTCGTTATCCAAGAAAATGATTCAGCTGATCAACTAAAGGCCATTTATCAAGATTTACCGCAAGAAGAATCAGATGCCATTTTTAAGATCATCCAAGAGGCCGAGACACGGCTGGATCATACTTTCCAAGCAAACGTCTACCTGACGCTTGCCGATCACATCCATTACGCCATCCAGCGGACAAAGGAAGGGATCGACTTGACCAATCCTTTGGCCTTCGAAGTGAAGAAGTTCTATCGACGGGAATACGAGCTCGGCAAAATCGGGCTGGAACTCATCGCGGAGCATACAGGTGTCTTGATGGCACCTGATGAAGCGACATCCATCGCTCTTCATTTCGTGAATGCGCAGAAGGAAGGGCAATTGATCGAAGAGACGATGAAAGTGACTCGGATCGTTCAGGATATCCTGAACATCGTCCGCTTGCATTTCGGAGTCGCCTTCGATGAAGACTCGATTTCCTATAACCGGTTCTATACCCATCTGCAGTATTTCGCGCAACGGGTCGTCATGGGAGACGTTTTCCAGACAGCTCCGGACACTTTCTTGTTGGAGCAAGTGAAGGGAAACTATCCGGCTGCTTTTACTTGTGCCAATAAAATATCAACCTATGTCGGAGGGGCCCATCATTTCCAGGTCGGGACCGACGAAATTGTTTACCTCACGATCCATATCCATCGGGTTGTGCAGCAAAAGTGAATACCTAAGATGCTCTCAAGAGGATTGTTACTGGTAAAGCAGGCAAAACCTAAGTAGACAGCAGGGAAGAAATTCCCGTGCTCTCTATTTAGGTTTTTTTTATAAAAAAAACAGAAAAAGAGGGATACAACATGAAATATGAAGAATTAGCAAGAGACATTTTGACTCATGTCGGCGGCAAAGAAAACGTCCGCAGCTTGGCCCATTGCATTACGCGTTTGCGTTTCAAATTGGTTGACGAAAGCAAAGCGGACACGGAATACTTGAAAAAACGCGAAGGCATCGTCACCGTCATCCAAAGCGGCGGGCAGTACCAAGTCGTCATCGGCAATCACGTGCCGGACGTATACGCAGCAGTCAACGCAGTCGGGGGATTGAATGGCGGCGGCGAAGTGGAAGCTGAGGACGAAGGTCCAAAAGGCACTATTTTCAACCAATTCATCGATATGATTTCGAAGATTTTCCAACCGATTCTTGGACCTTTGGCAGCTACAGGGATGCTGAAAGGTGTGGCAGCACTTTTGGTGGCCGCGGGCATGTCAACTACTGATGGAGCCTATGTCCTGATTCAAGCGGCGGGCGACGGATTCTTCAACTTCCTGCCGATTTTCCTTGCCTTCACAGCCAGCAAACACTTCAAGATGAACAGCTTCACGGCGATGGCAATCGCAACCGCAATGGTCTATCCGGGCATGGTCAATCCTGCTGGCGTGGATCCATTGTACACTTTATTCGCTGGCAGCATTTTTGAATCACCGATTTACATGACCTTCTTGGGCTTGCCAGTCATTATGATGAGCTATGCCTCATCTGTTGTTCCGATTCTGCTGGCCGTCTTTCTGGGTTCCAAAGTCGAAAATGTCTTGAAGAAAGTCATTCCGGATGTTGTGAAATTATTCATGGTGCCTTTCACGACTTTGTTGATCGTTGTTCCATTGACCATCTTGTTTGTCGGACCTATATCCACGTGGGCTGCAACGTTGCTCGGCGCGGGAGTATCATGGGTTTATAACTTGAGCCCAATCGTTGCAGGTGCTGTATTGGGTGGTGGCTGGCAAGTGTTCGTCATGTTCGGGTTGCATTGGGGCTTGGTTCCGATCGCAATCAACAACTTGGCTACGCAAGGTTATGATCAATTATTGGCTACTGTATTAGGCGTATCTTTCGCTCAGACCGGTGCAGTATTGGCTATTATGTTGAAAACGAAAGAAGCAAAAGTAAAACAATTGAGTATTCCGGCTTTCATATCCGGGTTGTTCGGAGTAACTGAGCCTGCCATCTACGGGATCACGTTGCCGATGAAACGTCCGTTCCAATTGAGCTGTATTGCAGGTGCCATCTCCGGTGTCGTGGCAGGTATTTTCAAATTAACGAGCTACCGTATGGGCGGCTTGGGTGTCTTCTCTTTCCCTAGCTACTTGGATGCGAACGGAACAATGAGCTTCAATTTTTGGGCTTTTCTCATCGTATGTGCAGTAGGACTTGCTGCAGGCTTCTTGCTTGTCTTCTTCTCAAAAATCCCGGTTCTTTACGGAGAAACTGAAACTGCAACACCTGCAACAAATTCAGCAACAACATTGAACACAAACTCCGTAGTTGTTGAAGCAATGAAAAAAGACTTGAGTGCAGCGGCTGAAAAAGATTTGGTCGCTAGCCCAATGATCGGCGAAATGGTTGTCTTGTCGGATGTGCCGGATGAAGCTTTTGCGACTGGCGCACTTGGTAAAGGGATCGCGATTCGCCCGACTGTCGGCGAAGTTTACGCTCCAGCAAACGCAACCGTAACACTTTTGTTCCCGACACAACATGCGATCGGTTTGACGACTGAAAACGGAACAGAAATCCTGATCCACGTTGGAATGGATACGGTCCAATTGGAAGGTAAAGGCTTCACGAGCCATGTACAACAAGGCGATAAAGTAGTAGCCGGCCAATTGTTGTTGGAATTCGATATCGACTTTATCCAAAAAGCAGGCTATGAAATCATCACACCTATCATCGTCACAAACAGCAACGACTACTTGGATGTCATCACGACGAAAGAAGCAACCTTGACTGACGGCGACTATCTGCTGACGGTCATCGCATAAACAAAAATATTCGGGAAATCAATCTTTAATGCAAGCAATATTCCCGGATAAAAACCAGATATCCGGGAAAAAAACCTAGACCGCAAGCCAAGTTCTCGAATAATAACCAGATATTCGGAAATTAGGTTTGTGGTCTCAGGCGCCCGAACCCATTTGGGATGAATTAGGATCATTCAGGGCTGTCACCTAAAGAGACAGACCCATAAATTAAAGATACAACAGAAGAACAGGAGCGATCACATGCAAACAGTATTTCCAAAAGGATTTTTATGGGGTGGCGCAACAGCCGCCAACCAATACGAAGGTGCTTATAATGTTGACGGGAAAGGATTGTCCGTTCAGGACGTAACCCCTCAAGGCGGATTCGGACCGATCACGGATGGCCCTACACCGGACAATATGAAACTGGAAGGGATCGACTTCTACCACCGTTATAAAGAAGATATCGCTTTGTTTGCGGAAATGGGGTTCAAAACCTACCGTACGTCAATCGCTTGGACGCGCATCTTCCCGAACGGCGACGAAACGGAACCGAACGAAGCAGGGCTGCAGTTCTACGATGATCTGTTCGACGAATTGGCGAAATACGGCATCGAGCCGCTGATCACACTGTCACATTACGAAACGCCGCTGCACTTGGCCCGCGAATACGACGGCTGGGTCAACCGCAAAATGATCGGCTTCTATGAGAACTACGTGCGCACGGTCTTCACGCGCTACAAAGACAAAGTCAAATACTGGTTGACGTTCAATGAAATCAACTCGATCATCCACGCGCCATTCATGAGCGGCGGGATTGCCACGGCTCCAGACAAGTTGTCTAAGTCTGATCTGTATCAAGCCGTGCACCATGAATTGGTCGCCAGTGCTTTGGCGACGAAAATCGGTCACGAAATCAATCCTGACTTCCAGATCGGCTGCATGGTGTTGGCGATGCCGACCTATCCGTTGACTGCACATCCCGACGATGTGATCGCTGCGATGGAAGCGGAACGCCAAAACTATTTCTTCTCCGATGTACATGTACGCGGCACTTACCCTGGTTACATGAAACGCTATTTCCGCGAAAACGGTATTGTGTTGGACATTACACCGGAAGACGAAGAAATCCTCAAGAACACCGTTGATTTCATCTCTTTCAGCTACTACATGAGCTCGACACAAACAGCAGACGAGTCCAAGAAAGTGAAAGGGGCAGGGAATATCCTCGGCGGGGTGATGAATCCTTATCTGGAGGCTTCCGAGTGGGGCTGGCAGATCGATCCTAAGGGCCTGCGCATCGTCTTGAACGACTTCTGGGATCGTTACCAAAAACCATTGTTCATCGTCGAAAACGGTTTGGGTGCAGTCGATCAGCTGGTGACCGGTGAGGATGGACAGCCGACCGTCAACGATGATTATCGCATCAACTATTTGAACGATCACTTGGTGCAAGTTGCCGAAGCCATTGCGGACGGTGTCGAAGTGATGGGCTACACGACGTGGGGATGCATCGACTTGGTCAGCGCATCGACTGCAGAATTGAAAAAACGCTATGGCTTCATTTATGTCGACCGCCACGATGACGGATCCGGTACTTTGAACCGTTACAAGAAAAAATCATTCAACTGGTACAAAGAAGTCATCGCAACAAACGGCGCATCTTTGGTACAGAAATAGGAGGAATTGTCATGTCAGCAGGTAAAGGATTTCCGGAAGGTTTCTTCTGGGGCGGCGCTACAGCCGCCAATCAATTTGAAGGAGGTTGGGACGCTGATGGGAAAGGTCCATCGGTCATCGACCAACTGACCTGCTCGCGTGACTTCGCTGAGCGCTTCGCCGGAGTGGGCGACTATCACCCTTCACACATCGGTATCGATTTCTATCACCGCTACAAGGAAGATATCGCTTTGTTCGCAGAAATGGGCTTCCGGATGTTCCGGATGTCGATCGCTTGGACGCGGATTTTTCCGAAAGGTGATGAGCTGGAACCAAACGAAGCGGGCTTGGCCTTTTACGATGACGTCTTCGATGAATTGGCCAAATACGGCATCGAGCCATTGGTGACGATTTCCCATTTCGAAATGCCGCAATATCTGGTCGATCACTACGGCGGCTGGAAAAACCGTAAGCTGATCGGATTTTTTGAAAGATATGCGACTACCTTGTTCGAGCGCTATCAAGGGAAAGTCAATTATTGGCTGACCTTCAACGAAATCAACATGGCGACGTTCCTGCCGCAAATTTCGATCGGTTCGAAAGCCGAAGCGGGCGAAAGTCAGGAAGAAATCATGTATCAAGCCTTGCATCACCAATTTGTCGCCAGCGCTTTGGCGACGAAGGCGGCACGGGCAATCGATCCCGACAACCGCATCGGCTGCATGATCGCCTATGCGCCGGTCTATCCGTTGTCGGCAAAACCGGAAGACGTCTGGTCGGCGCAACGTAAAGAAGAAGAAAAACTCTTCTTCTCGGATGTCCATGCCCGCGGGTATTATCCGCCGAGCAAACTGGCTTATTTCGCCACTAAAGGCATCAACGTTGCGTTCGAACAAGGCGACGAGGAAATCTTGGCTGCACATACGGTCGATTTCATTTCCTTCAGCTACTATGCTTCCAGCGCAGCCAGCTTTGCGCAATCCGGCGTGCCGGGTGAAGGCAATGCCTTGATGGGCGAAAAGAACCCATACTTGGCGGAATCGGAATGGGGTTGGCAAGTCGATCCATTGGGGCTGCGCGTCGCTCTGAACACCTTCCATTCCCGTTACCAATTGCCGCTGATGGTGGTCGAAAACGGGTTGGGTGCTGTGGATGAAATCGTCGATGGCAAAATCCATGACGATTACCGCATTTCCTACCTCCGCGATCACGTCAAAGCGATGCGTGATGCGATCGTGCTGGACGGCGTGGATCTCGTCGCCTATACGTCTTGGGGCTGCATCGACCTGGTTTCGGCCGGGACGGGCGAGATGGCGAAACGCTACGGCTACATCTATGTGGACCGCAACAACGACGGTTCCGGCAGCTTGGATCGCCTGAAGAAGGATTCCTTCTACTGGTACCAAAAAGCCATCGCCAGCAATGGCGAAGATTTGGATTAAAACATTAAAAATCCCCTGTACCACGCAAGAGCGTGGTGGCAGGGGATTTTTTTAGTGCTGTCCAGCCGGGAGTTGCCCGATAACGCTTGTTTATCGGACAACTTTGTGTCAGTGCTGGCCGCGATTGTCCGATACTTTGGGGGAATCGGACAACCTGGTTCCAGTAAGGGGCGAACTTGTCTGATACCGGTAAGAAATCGGACAAGTTGGGCCACGATAAGGATAGAATTGTCCCCGATAAACCCGACTTATCCGATTTTCTCCAAAAAATACTCCAACACCGACAGATCATCGGTCAATTCCGGATGGAAGGCAGTGACCAGAATCTGGTCGTTTTCGGCCGCTACGATTTTGCCCTCAATGCTTGCAAGCACCCGGACTTCCTTTCCGACGGAGCGGATGTAAGGGGCGCGGATGAAGACGGCTTCCACCGGTTCGGCGATCCCTTCAAAAGGCAGCAGGGCTTCGAAACTATCGACTTGGCGCCCGAAGCCGTTCCGTTCGACTTCGATATCTATGAAGCCGAGCCGCAATTCTTCTGGAACATGATCGCTGTTGGTGCTGCAAAGAATCAGCCCGGCACAGGTTCCGAAAATCGCTTTGCCGGAAGCATGGAACTGCCGCAACGGTTCCTCGAGATGCTGTTCGCGGATCAAACGGCCGATGGCGGTCGATTCGCCGCCTGGTATGATCAGTCCGTCCAAGCCGTCCAGATCGGCGGGCAGCTTGACGGCAGATGCGGTGATACCCAATTTATTCAGAGCTTGCAGGTGCTCTGTGACGGCACCCTGTAAGGCCAATACGCCGATTTTTTTTGTCATGCTTACCAGCCTCTTTCCTGCATGCGTTCGGAAGCGTGGAGCGTACTGATGTCGATCCCTTTCATCGGTTCGCCCAAGCCTTTGGACAGTTCGGCCAACAAGGTATAGTCTTCGTAATGGGTTGTCGCACGGACGATGGCGCGGGCGAATTTTTCGGGATTTTCGGCTTTGAAGATGCCCGATCCGACGAAGACGCCATCTGCGCCCAAACTCATCATCAAGGCTGCATCAGCAGGTGTTGCAACGCCACCGGCAGCGAAGTTCACTACAGGAAGTTTCCCGAGCAATTTGATTTCCTTGACCAGTTCGTAAGGAGCACCGATTTCCTTGGCGAACGTCATCAGTTCATCGTCCGATTTTGTGATCAACTGGCGGATTTGGCCGTTGACTTTGCGCATATGGCGTACGGCTTCCACGATATTTCCGGTCCCCGGCTCGCCTTTTGTACGCAGCATCGAAGCCCCTTCACCAATCCGGCGCAGCGCTTCACCCAGATCGCGGCAACCGCAGACGAAAGGAACAGTATAGTCGGATTTCAAAAGGTGGAATTCCTCATCGGCAGGGGTCAGCACTTCGCTCTCGTCGATGTAGTCGACGCCCATCGCTTCCAGGATGCGTGCTTCGGTGATGTGGCCGATTCGGGCTTTCGCCATGACGGGAATGCTGACGGCGTTCATCACTTCCTCGACGATGGTGGGATCCGCCATTCGGGCAACACCGCCGGCTGCGCGGATATCCGAGGGCACGCGCTCCAAGGCCATGACCGCTACGGCACCTGCAGCCTCGGCGATCCTTGCCTGCTCCGCATTCACGACATCCATGATGACGCCACCTTTTTGCATTTGGGCCATCCCGCGTTTTACTTTTTCCGAACCGATGATTTTTGTTTTCATAAATAATCCTCCTTGTTTTAAATGATAAAATGATTAAAGAATGGTTAAATCATAATCCCTTTTTTCAGAAACACCTACATCCAATTGGACTGTTTTCGAACCAACCAATTTGGTGTATAATGATTAAAAACCAAGGAGAGTGAAGGAATGGCGGAATGGAGACTGGACCAGGATAGGGGCATGCCGCTCTATCAACAGCTTATGCAGCTGATCGAAGAGAAGATAAAAGCCGGCGATTTGGTCCCCGGCCGAGCCTTGCCGGCGGAACGCAAGCTGGCGGAGGAACTGCAGGTCAACCGGTCTACCGTCATCCGGGCACTGGAAGAGCTGACGACGCAAGGGATCCTTATCCGCAAAAGAGGCAGCGGGACGTTCGTGAATCCGAATAAATGGGGGATGCAGACAAGGCCAACCATCAATTGGCGGACTTCCTTGACACCGGATAATCTTTCGCTGGACACCCCTTATCAAAGGAACGTCAAGCAGCTATTGGCGCAGCACCGATCGCGCGAAATCCTGGACTTGGGGAACGGGGATTTGCCGAAGGACCTCTTGCCGGAACTGAAGATTCCGGATATTTCGCTTGGGGAAATGTTGCACGGAGAAGCCACCTTCATCAAGGAGAATCGCGGGATCAAAGCAACAAGGGAAAGCGTCCAAAAACACCTGCAGACCGCGTACGGGATGACTGTCCCGCTGGAGGAAATCTTCATCACTTCGGGAACCCAGCAATCCTTATTTTTGATTACGCAAGGGCTTCTGAAACCGGGCGATGCGATCGGTATCGAAGCGCCTTCCTATTTTTATTCTTTGCGATTATTCCAGGCTGCCGGTCTGCGGATCATTCCGATTCCGATGGACGACGAGGGAATGACCGTTAAGGGTCTCCAAGAAGCTTCTTTGCAGTATCCTCTCAAGATGATTTTTCTGAATCCGATTTTCCAGAATCCGACAGGAACGGTCATGAGTCCTGAGCGGAAACAGGCCATCCTTGATTATTGTTTGCTGAAGCGCATCCCGATCGTGGAGGATGATGCATACGGAAGCTTTGTTTTTGATGAATCCGTCGATAACCGTCCGTTGAAAAGCTTGGATAAAAGGCAACAAGTGCTGTATCTGGGTTCCTTGTCCAAATTTGCCGGCCAGCACATCCGGATCGGTTGGATGGTTGGACCAGCCGCCATTGTCCGGGAATTGGGCGACATCCGCGATCAGATCGACTCCGGATTGAGTTTCTTGCCGCAGCTGTTGGCCGAACATTATTTGGCGAGCGAGATCACTGAACATCTTCCGATCATCGTTACGGCTTTGAAAGAGCGCGCCGACAAATTGCAGACGTGGCTAAGAACCAAATATGGGCCAGAAATAAGTTTTGAGCCGGTAAAAGGCGGCTACCATCTTTATTGTCGCTTCGCCAATAAAACCGATGCTGAGATGGATGAATTGCTTCAGGAATTGTTGGAGGAAAAAGTGGTAGTGAAGGAAGGCATCCAATTCGGCGACCAAAAAAATGCTGTCCGTTTCAGTTTCGGACATTTTGTGGAGAAGGATGCAAATTCATGAGTCCTTTTTGGGACGGAAATCCTTACATTTCCGCACCCGTTTGCTGGGCAATATCCCTCAATAAAAATGAAAACGAAAAATAAATAGAGTCCCATGTCAGGAAACCTTCCGTAAATATAACGGGAGGTTTTTTTGCTTGGAATGCTTTACGTATCAAAGATATTGGCTGTTATTGCAACCTTGTTCCCAAATCAATGTGAACGAAGCTGACATCGCATAACAGAAAATGTCCTATCCAGTGTCAAGAAATGTTTTTTGTTTGCTTGATAAATCTATATAATCAAACCATCGAAGTTACAAAAGATATGACAAATATGCATGAAAAGGGGAGCGAGCGTTATGACAGGAACAACATCACTTACAGAAACAGAATTGAGATATCAATTGCCGGAAATCATCACTGCGGCATTGCCGGGGGAAAAGGCAGTAGCCATACTGGCACGGAGATCTGAAGCAATCCCTCCTTCTTTGACATGCATCTACCCGGTTGCAATCGCGAAAGCAGAGGGCGCCATCATCGAGGACGTTGACGGCAACCACTTTTTGGATTGGGTCGGAGGCGTAGGCGTTCTGAATATCGGCCACCGCCACCCGAAAGTCGTGGAAGCGGTCAAACAGCAGGAAAATGATTATTTTCATGCGATGATCAATATCCTTACGAGCGAAAAGTATATCGCATTGGCTGAAAAAATGAACGAGATCGTTCCGGTGAAGGGCTTCAAGAAGCGGACGTTCTTTGCGAACAGCGGTGCGGAAGCGATCGAGAATGGCGTTAAGGTGGCGAGAGCCTACACGAAACGTCCGAATGTCATCGTGTTCTCCGGTGCATTCCACGGGCGTACGCTTTTGACGACGCATATGACTGCGAAAAAAGCCAACTCGATCGGCTTAGGGCCATTCCCGGATGGCATATTCCGAGTTGATTATCCGAACCTTTACCGCAAACCGGCCTATTACACGGATGAAGAGGCAGTCGCTTATTACATCGAACGCATCAAACGCGCCTTTGACGAGTTGACGCCGGCCAGCCAAGTTGCTGCCATCGTGTTCGAACCGGTGCAGGGCGAGGGCGGCTTCATCCCGGCTCCAATCGAGTGGGTCAAAGCTGTTCGCCAAATCTGTGATGAAAATGGCATCATGATGATGACCGATGAAGTGCAGACCGGATTTGGGCGCACTGGCAAACTTTTCGCCTCTTCCTATTACGAAGAAGCCGGCTGTGCACCGGATATTTTGTGTACGGCAAAATCAATCGCAGGCGGTTTCCCGCTCAGCGCCATCGTTGCCCGTGACGAAATCGTCAAAGGCATCGGCGGCGGATTGATCGGAGGCACCTTCGGAGGCAACTCGGTATCCTGTGCTGCGGCACTTGCGACGATTCAAGTCATCGAGGACGAAAATCTCTGCGAACGTTCATTGGAACTGGGTGCAGCTTACACTGCCCGCGTTGAGGAGTGGCAACAGCAATACAAAGAAATCGGCGATGTGCGCGGTTTAGGCGGCATGATCGGGGTCGAATTCATCAAAGATCAACTGACGAAGGAACCTGCTCCGGAATTGGTGAACGCACTGATCCAGCATTGTGTACAGAACGGTCTGATCATCGAAAATGCAGGCACCTACGGGAATGTGGTCCGTTTCCTGGCTCCGTTGGTCATGACGGATAAACAGTTGGAAGCCGGCCTTGCCATCTTTGAAAATGCGATCGATGCCTTGTGCACCAAGTTAGCATAACTATCTGAAACCAATGGGGGAATACTATGGTACCGTCAACTGAAATCATGGATTTTGAATTTTATAATCCTGTCCGGATCGCGTTCGGTCGGGATCAGGTCAAAAAAATCGACAAATTTGTTCCTAAAGATGCAAAAGTATTGATCACCTACGGAGGCGGCAGCGCCAAACGCTCAGGCACCTTCGACCGCGTAGTGGAGGCTCTGGCCGACAGAGAATGGGGCGAGTTCGGCGGCATTCCGGCGAACCCGGTCTTTGAATATCTGATGGATGCTGTCGAGAAGATCAAAACGGAAGCCTACACCTTCCTGATTGCGGTGGGCGGCGGATCGGTCATCGACGGCACGAAATTCATCGCCGCAGCCAGCCTGTTCGAAGGCGATCCGATCGATATCTTCGCAAGCGGTGTCGGCAAAGGCTTGCCGGTTGAAAAGGCCATGCCTTTCGGTACCGTTTTGACGATTCCGGCAACTTCCTCGGAAATGAACCCGATCACTGTAGTCAGCTTTGAGGAATTGCAGGCGAAGGTGAGCATCAAAAACGAGAACCTCTTTCCGGAATTTTCGATTCTGGAACCCGAATTGACGTACACGTTGCCGAAAAGGCAATTGGCGAACGGCCTCTCGGATTCCTTTGTCCATGTCATGGAGAATTACTTGACCTATCCGATCGGTGCAAAGCTGCAGGATCGCTGGTCTGAAGGCATTCTGCATACTTTCATCGAAATCGGGCAGGAAGTCTTGGCGGATGAAGAAATAGATTACAACACGCGGGCGAATTTCATGTGGACTGTCACGAACGGCTTCAACGGATTCACAGCTTCCGGGGTGCCTGGCGATTGGTCCAGCCATGCACTTGGCTACGAAATCACGGCTTTGAACGGGACCGACCATGCCCGTACGCTTTCGGTCATCCTGCCTGCCACCATGAAGGTACGCAAAAAGGAAAAATGGGATAAGCTGCTCCAGTATGCAGAGCGCGTATGGGGTGCGACGGAAGGTGACGATGAGGCGCGGATTGATTTTGGCATCCACAAAACAGAGGAATTCTTCCGTTCGTTGGAAATGCCGATCCGATTCAGTGAAATCGGCATCGAAGAGACTGATATCGACTATATGGTTGAACAACTGGAAGTCCACAAGCGGGACCGCCTTTCAGAACGCGCTGATCAGACACTGGACATCAGCAGAAAAATATACGAAATGGCTTTATGATAGAGCGAGCAAATGAAACCAAAGAATATACTGATGCATAAGAAACTAAAGATACTCTTATATTAAAAAATGATTTTAAGAATAGGTATTATTTATAGCTGTTTGCTAATAAGGCCGCCAAAGAAAGTATGTGTTGATGTGAATTGTATTCCTGTGAAAATCTCCAAACAGGAGGTACTTCATAGGGATATATTTTTGTGTGTAATAAAAGAAAATAGGGTAAAAATTTAAGCTTCTGTTATCAGAAATACCTTATTTTGCAAGGCTAATTCGTAAGTGGTGGAATCATTAAGCATAGTTTGGAAACATTCACGTAAAATAAAATAAACGTTCCAAGATGAAAATTTAATAAATTAAGGTATAAAAGATGCCTCTTTTGTGGGACCAACTGAGGTAGTTTATGTATACGTCTGGAAATCATTTTTTGGAAACTGCTTTTAGAAGAGTATTATTTTGGACTATCAAATTAAACTCATTAGTAATTCTATTTGGTGTATAAATATATCTCATTTAGCCGATACTGAGCACATAGAGTAAAGGAATTAATTGGTTGACCAAGGGACTAAGTTGAAACAATCGACTGATGACTAATTTAAAGCATATAATATACTAATAAAATACGTTTACAAAATAAATAACACATGATATATTATTCCACGTAAACGTTTACGAAATAGGGGATGCTTTGTGAGTACAATACTAGATGTTGCAGAAAAAGCAAAAGTTTCTATCGCTACAGTCTCCAGAGCCTTAAATAATCAGCCTGGATGTTCGGATGAAACAAGAAAAAAAGTTATGAGAATAGCTCAAGAATTGGGTTATGAACCAAACGAAGTCGCCAGAAGCCTAATAAATAAAAAAACGAATACGATAGGGGTTATCATACCTGAGATTTCAAGTCTGTTAAGTTCAGAATTTATTAATGGAATTGATGCTATAGCCAAGCAAGAAAGTTCAAACTTAATTGTCACCTATACGAAATCGAATATTGTAAGCACAGAAGAGAATCTAAAGATGCTTCACGAGAAGCGAGTGGATGGCATTATATTAGTCAGTGAAATCCTGCGAAAGGAATATTATGACTATATAAAAAGAAATAATATCCCTTGTGTATTGCTGTCTACGAAATCAGCTGAATATGCGAGTGTCCCATATGTAAAAGTTGATGATTACGATGCATCTTATGCAGCTACCAACTATTTGATCAAGATGGGGCATAAAAAAATTGGCTTAATCAGTGGAAGTTCTGCAGATCCAATTGCAGGGAACCCTCGAATTGAAGGTTACAAAAAAGCAATATCAGATAATCTTCACATGGAAGTTGAAGAAAAACAAATAGTATCAGGAAATGGGTTCGGATTCGATGATGGAAGAGATAAATTCATTCAATTAATGAAGCAATATCCTGATTTGTCAGCGATATTTTGTGTGAGTGATGAAATGGCTATCGGAGCGATTTCTGCTGCGTACAGATTAGGTATCAAAATACCGGAAGATGTCTCTATTATGGGCTATGATAATTTGAAAATATCCGAGATGTCAGTGCCGCCGCTGACAACAACTGCTCAACCATTGGTGAAAATGGCAGAGAAGGCAACTGAAATATTATTCAAAATTATAAATAAGAAGGCTGACGATGTGCATTCGATTATCATGCCATATCAAATCATTGAAAGAGACAGTGTGAAAAAAATAAAGTAACAAATTTCCCGATTGACGTAAAAGTTTACCTGGAACGACACGGGAAATTTAGTTTTTGACCATAACGTAAACGTTTACGTAGCGAAGCGTGTTGTTCCTGTTTAGTATCAACGTAAACGTTTATGTTGCGAAGAAATGATGATGCGTGTGTGTATTGGATGACACGAATGTATTATTATCACCAATCCTATCAAAAAGGACGGGTCTATCCCGTTAAAATGAGAATAATAGAAGGAGAGTCAATAATATGATCAAAATTGGAATTATCGGTTGTGGAGGAATTGCAAACAACAAACATATGCCAGCTTTGGCTAAAGTGGAAACTGTTGAAATGGTGGCATTTTGTGACATTATCGAGGAACGGGCAAGCAAAGCAAGAGAGGAATTTGGAACAGATGCTGCAAATGTCTATACGGACTATATGGAGCTTTTAAAAAATGAAGAAATTGATGTTATCCATGTCTGCACACCAAATATTTCTCATGCTGAAATCTCAATCGCAGCGATGGAATCCGGTAAACATGTGATGTGTGAAAAACCGATGGCTAAAACTTCGGAAGAAGCGGAAGCTATGATAGCCGCGATGAATCGGACCGGTAAAAAGCTGACGATCGGTTATCAGAATCGATTCAGAAAAGATTCTTCCTATTTGCACAAAATCTGTCAAAAGGGAGAATTGGGAGATATTTATAACGCGAAAGCGCATGCGATCAGGAGACGGGCGGTTCCTACTTGGGGCGTATTTCTTGATGAAGAAGCGCAAGGTGGCGGCCCTTTGATTGATATCGGAACGCACGCGCTTGATTTAACGTTGTGGATGATGAATAACTATAAACCAAAGTATGTTGTGGGGAATACCTATCATAAATTGGCGGGGACAGAAAATGCCGCAAATGCTTTCGGTCCTTGGAATCCAGCTGAATTTACCGTTGAGGATTCCGCTTTTGGCTTTATCGTAATGGAGAACGGAGCGACCATTTACCTGGAATCCAGTTGGGCTTTGAACACTTTGGAGGTAGGCGAAGCTAAAACGACACTGCACGGGACTCAGGGCGGGGCTGATATGAAGGATGGCTTGCGCATCAACGGAGAATCTGATGGCATGATGTACGATAAAACAATGGTGCTGGAGCCTGGTGGAGTAGACTTCTACGACGGATCGGGAGATGATCCGGCCTATCTGGAAGCGAAACAATGGATTGAGAGCATCCAAAACGATACAGAACCGGTTGTGTTACCTGAACAGGCATTGGTCGTGACCCAAATACTGGAAGCTATTTATCAATCTGCCAAGACCGGAGCGCCGGTATACATCAATCAACATAAAGAAGAGTTGGGAAAAATACTGGTCTGAAGAGGGGATAATCGAATGAAAGTAACGGTATGGAACGAGTATCGGCATGAAAAAACGGATGAGGCTGTAGCAAAAGTCTATCCCAAGGGAATACACGGGCAAATCGAAAGTTTCTTGAAGGAAGCAGGTTTGGATGTAAAGACAGCTACACTGGACGAACCGGAGCACGGCTTGACGGAAGCGGTCTTAGCAGAAACCGATGTGCTTGTCTGGTGGGGACACATTGCCCATAACGAAGTAACGGATGAAGTAGTCAACCGCGTCCATGAACATGTCCTGAAAGGGATGGGGCTGGTTGTTTTGCACTCGGCGCATATGTCCAAAATTTTTATGAAATTGATGGGCACAAGCTGCGACCTGAAATGGCGTGAAGCCGAAGAAAAGGAACGGATTTGGGTAGTGAATCCAAGCCATCCAATCGCTGAGGGGATCGGCGAATACATCGAACTCGAAAAAGAAGAGATGTACGGCGAGCACTTTGATGTGCCGACACCGGATGAATTGATTTTTGTCGGATGGTATGAAGGCGGAAATGTTTTCCGCAGCGGGATGACTTACAGACGCGGTAACGGGAAGATATTTTATTTTCAGCCGGGGCATGAGACGTACCCGACTTACTACAATAAAGATATCCAACAAGTCATCATAAACGGGATCGATTGGTGTAGACCGTCAAAGCGGGCGTATCCTGCTTATGGAAACAGCCAAGCGTTGGAAGAAATAAAAAATGGGCAGCAACCCGTATAAAAAAGAGGATCAATGCTGGTAAATCATGAAATGAAGAGAGCGAGGAATCGATATGAAACTAGGTGTATTCACCCCCTTATTTGCAAATTTAAGTTTTGAAGACATGTTGGATAAAGTCCAGCGCGCAGGTTTGAACGCAGTGGAGATCGGAACCGGTGGGAATCCCGGGAACCATCACTGTCCGACAGATGAACTACTGGAAAGTGAAGAGAAGCGAGCAGCTTACTTGGCTGAACTGAAAAAAAGGAACTTAACCATCAGTGCATTCAGTTGTCACAGCAACCCGATTTCACCAGATCCTGTAGAGGCAAAGGCAGGCGATGAAATATTGAGAAAAACCATCAGATTGGCTGCGTTGATGGGGGTACCTGTCGTCAACACTTTTTCCGGAACGGCAGGCGACAGCGAAGAGGCAACAGCACCGAATTGGCCGGTCATTCCGTGGCCAGAAGTCTACACCGATATTTATAAATGGCAATGGGAAAATAAGTTAATTCCTTACTGGAAAGAAATCGGAGAAATGGCCAGCGAATATGGCGTCAAGATCGGCATCGAATTGCACGGCGGTTTCCTATGCCACACACCGTATACGCTTTTGAAATTGCGCGAAAATACCTGCGATGCAATCGGTGTGAACCTCGATCCCAGTCATTTATGGTGGCAAGGGATTGATCCGGTCGGCGCCATTAAGATTCTGGGTGAAGCCGGAGCGATCCATCATTTCCATGCGAAAGACACCTATCTCGATCAGGACAACATCAATATGTATGGTCTGTTGGATATGCAACCGTATGGAGATGTCAAAACGAGAGCATGGACGTTCCGATCGGTTGGCTGCGGTCACGATGTAAAAGTATGGTCAGATATGATGAGTGCGTTGCGGATGTACGGTTATGATTATGTGGTCAGCATTGAACATGAAGACCCTTTGATGTCCATCGATGAAGGATTGAACAGAGCTGTTACGAATCTGCAATCTGTATTGATTAAAGAGACCCCACACGCTATGTGGTGGGCGTAGAAAAGAGGATTAACGATGAAGAAATTAAAAGTCACGATCATTGGTTACGGAGGCATGGGCAGCTTTCACGCTAAGCTGATTCAGGCAAATCCGGAAGTAGAAGTGCATGGGATATTTGATATTTCAGAAAGTCGGCAACAGGCTGGCGAAGCAGATGGGTATAGCGCCTATGCTAGCCTGGAAGAAGCTTTGAATGATGCTTCTGCAGATGCCATATTGATCGCAACGCCGAATGATGTACACAAAGAGATCGCAGTCCAGGCGTTGGAGGCAGGAAAACATGTCATTTGTGAAAAGCCCGTGACACTGAACAGCGAAGAACTGTCGGAAATAATGCATACCGCAAAGGAACAGGGGCGCGTATTTATGGTCCATCAAAATCGCCGTTGGGACAGTGATTTTCAGATGGTCAAGGATTTGTACGAGAACCGAAAAATCGGAGAGGTATTCCACATCGAATCCCGTGTTCATGGAGCCAATGGTATACCGGGTGACTGGCGCCATCTGAAAGCGCACGGCGGCGGGATGCTCTTGGATTGGGGGGTTCATTTGTTGGATCAGCTTTTGTATATGATCGACAGCCCGTTGGCGAAAGTTGCTGCAGATTTGAGTTACATATTGGGCGATGAAGTGGACGACGGCTTCATCAGCTATCTGACTTTCGAAAATGGCGTAACCGCCCTTGTAGAAGTCGGGACGACCAATTATATCAAACTCCCGCGTTGGTACATAAAAGGGACAAAAGGATCAGCGGTGATAGAAGATTGGGATCTAAAAGGAAAAATCGTGAAGCAGAGTGGAATTGAACTTGTGGCAGCACCCAAACCGATAAAAGCTGGCCAAGGGCTGACCAAAACGATGGCTCCGCCTTCCGAAGAGGCGATCATAAAAGAAAAATTTGAAAAAGTGGCAATTCAAATGGATCCGTTCTATACGAATTTCGCTAAAGTCGTCAGAGGCGAGTCGGAACCTATCGTCAAAAATGAAGAAGTTCTTCAATTGATGAAAATCATTGAATCCATTTTTGAGGCAGCGGAGACAGGACAAGTTATTGACGTACGGGAACACAGCTACAGCCGTTAAAAACAGCTGGACCGTTGCATTCATATTTTGAAAATGTGAGCAATTAAGCATCGTAAACGGTGAAAAAGTTTTGATTTGGAGGCAATACGAGATGCAGAAAAAAGTATTGGGAATAGATTTGGGTGGAACTTCAGTGAAGTTGGCCATATTATCCAAAGAAGGGGACGTGCTCCAGAAATGGAGTATCCCGACAGACAACAGTGACGGCGGGGTTAAAATCGTGCCGGGAATTATCGAATCCATCAAACATCATTTGGACTTATACCGACTCACTTCTGAAGACTTTTTGGGCATAGGCATGGGTTCTCCTGGTGCAGTCAACAGAAGCGAAGGGACCGTTACGGGAGCATTTAACCTGAATTGGAGAGATTTGCAACCGGTAAGGGAGACAATGGAACAAGAAACGGGCATACCATTTATCATCGACAATGATGCCAATGTAGCTGCGCTGGGAGAAAAATGGCGTGGTGCGGGCGAGGACAATCAGGATGTCGTTTTTATCACCTTAGGGACAGGCGTCGGCGGAGGGATCATTGCTGAGGGCCAACTGATCCACGGAACAGCCGGTTCGGGCGGAGAAATCGGGCATATGACGGTTGATCCTGATGGTTTTGACTGCACTTGCGGGAAAAGGGGCTGTTTGGAGACCGTTGCCAGCGCTACCGGGGTCGTCAAGCTAGCACGTAAACACGCAGAGGAATATGCGGGTGATTCACTTTTAAAAAAACTGATTGATGATGGCCAGGAAATCACTTCAAAAATAATTTTTGATTTCGCCAAAGATGGCGATGCACTGGCGGTTATCATCGTGGATCGCTTTGCCTATTTTTTAGGTCTGGCATGCAGCCATATCGGTAATCTGTTGAATCCGGCTTCCATCATCATCGGTGGCGGCGTTTCTGCTGCAGGGGAATTTTTGCTTGAAAAAGTCAATAAATACTATTTGGGATTTGCTTTCCCGAATGTACAGCAATCAACAAAATTGAAGCTTGCTGAGTTGGGGAACGATGCTGGCGTTATCGGGGCCTGTTATTTAGCAGTGGCTCATGCGAGTAAGAATTAATAACTTGCTTTATTTTCAGATTAGAAATGCCATTTTAATGGAAAAGAGTGGCTCCAAATCATTCAAACTGATTTGGAGCCACTCTTATTTGTGTTGCTACTGGTGGCCGTCCCATTCGGAATGGAAGTCCTTGAGGAACTGTTCCATCCGAGTGTGGCGGGCGACCGCCTTTTGTTTGCCGGCTTCTGTGTGCATGCCGTCCTTCAGCAGGAGCAGTTTTTCGTGGAAGTGGCCAATCGTATCGCTGTCCGGATCCTCACTGTGCTCGGGATCATAGAGAGGCCGGTCTTTATGCCCGCCATATGCAAAAGCGCGTGCGATGCCGATTGCGCCGATCGCATCCAGGCGATCAGCATCCTGCACGATCCGGCCTTCGATCGTTTCCAGCACGTGCTTGTTTTTCCCTTGCTTGAAGGAAAGGTTGTTCACGATGTAGATGACCTGCTCGATGACGGAGTCGCTCAGCTCGAAAGGTGTGAGGATGTCGGTGATGATGGCTTCGCGGTCGGCGTCAGTATAGCCGAATTTATGGTCGGCGACGTCATGGAGAAGTGCCGCCAAGCCGATGATGAGCCGATCGCCTTTTCCCTCCGCTGCAGCGATGTCCATGGAAGTGTTGTAGACCCGCAATGTATGCCACCAATCATGCCCCGTTGCTTCGTTCCTCAGCTTGTCCGCGACGATGTGTTTCACATCTTCGATAATGATTTCATTGCGCATAACAATGCACCTCTTTCTTAGGTCTAATAAGTCCGTTAGATTTCTTGCAGCTTGGAAATGAGCAGTTTCCGGAATTTGTGCCGATCAGCGTCCGTAAATGGCTTCGGGCCTTTTGTGCGTTTGCCGCTTTTGCGGACCATGGCGCTCATATAGCGGTCCTCAAGCAGCCGTTCCATATTGCTGTTGTCGTAGGCGAACCCCTTGTGATGGAGGACGATGAGCCCCTTCGGCAAAGCAAGGGAGGCCAAACCGTAGTCCTGCGTTACCAGCAGATCGCCTCTTTTTGCGAGCTGGATGATTTTGAAGTCGGCTGCGTCCGCACCGGAATCGACGTAGACCGTCTTCACTCCGGACGGTTGGGGCGCATTGGAAAAGTGGGCAAAGCTGGTGACGATTGTGACCGGTATTTCGCGTTTGATGGCTTCTTCGATGATGATGTCTTTTACGGGACAAGCATCCCCGTCGATTAGTATATTCATATGGCGCCTCGATTCTGTTTCTTTCTGATTCCATTTTACCAAAAAACGGCGCGGAATTCGCTATGATGTGTGTGTCTGGTCGTAAAATTGAAAGAAATGTTACCGGCAACTCCGGCCAAGCGCTGTTTACCGGACTTAAGGGTAAAATATAGCGGCCAGCTCCGCTTAGTGGGGGCTGGCCGGAGGAGGAGAAACCTTTACATCCTCAGCTACGGCGAAGACTTGTCTCACCGGAGGACAGAACCAACGCCAACCGAGCGCGCAAAAAAGCCGGCAGTCCGGAAACATTCCGGACCGTCGGCTAGGCGTTTAAACATATCTGAATCAGTTCAAGCCCAGGATGGACTCGACGCTCTTCTGCATGTCGTCGGAAGCGACAACGGTGTTGTGGCGAACTTCCGCATGCAATAATTCTTCGATGGCTGCTGGGAAGGCGACGCCGCTCAATTCTTTCAGGCGGTCCAACATTTCTTCCATGGAATCATCCGAAAACTCAGGATCGATGGCATTCAGGACGGCCTGCGGGAATTTATACGGGCTGGCAGTCGATGCGATGATGATCGGTGTCTGGTCATCGGTTTCGGCTACATAAGTGTTGGCTACATGCGCCGCCACAGCTGTATGCGGGTCGATGACGTAGCCATCAGCGTGATAAAGAGCAGCAATCTGTGCCGCTACTTCTTCTTCAGTCGCGTAGTCTGCATAGAAATCTTTTGCTTTTTCCTTCATTGCTTCCGTCACTTCATAGCGGCCGATTTCCTTCAATTGATCCATGAAAGTTTGGACTGCTTCCGTACTTTCGTCGGCCATCAGGTACAACAGACGCTCCAAGTTGCTGGAGACCAGGATATCCATGGATGGGGAAGTCGTCAAAATGAAGTCGCGGTTGCGATCATATGCGCCGGTATCGAAGAAATCGACCAAGACTTTGTTCTCGTTTGAAGCGATGATCAGTTTTTGGATCGGCAAGCCCATTTGCTTAGCGAAGTAGGCAGCCAAGATGTTCCCGAAGTTACCGGTAGGGACAACGACGTTCATAGGCTCTCCGGCAGCGATGGCGCCTTGTTTCACCATTTGGCCGTAAGCATAGACGTAATAGACCACTTGCGGAATCAGACGGCCGATGTTGATGGAGTTCGCAGAGGAGAATTGGAATCCTGCTGCATCCAAACGTGTTGCCAAATCTGCGTTTCCGAACATGTTTTTGACGTTTGTCTGTGCATCATCGAAGTTTCCGTCGATGGCCACGACAGCGGTGTTGTCGCCTTTTTGCGTCACCATCTGTTTTTCCTGGATGGCGCTGACGCCGTTCTTAGGATAGAACACGATGATGCGTGTGTTAGGCACATCAGCGAATCCATCAAGCGCTGCTTTTCCGGTGTCACCGGAAGTCGCTGTCAGGATCACGATTTCTTTCGTGCTGCCGTTCTTTATGGCGGAAGTCGTCATCAAGTAAGGCAGGATCGAAAGGGCCATGTCTTTGAAAGCGATAGTCGGTCCGTGGAACAATTCCAGATAGTGGTTTCCGCCGGCTTTCACCAACGGAACGATGCTGGAGTTATCAAATTTGTCATCGTAGGCTGCATTGACGCAATGTTTCAATTCTTCCTCAGTGAAGTCGTCGAAAAATTTCTTCATCACTTCGTAAGCTAATTCTTGATAAGTCATGTCGGGCAGGCCATCCAATGCGATGTCCAAAGCCGGAATGTGATCGGGTACGTACAATCCGCCGTCTGGCGCTATCCCTTGTAATATTGCTTGTGAAGCCGTCAGTGTTTTTTCTGCATTTCGTGTGCTATGATAGGTCGTCACGGATTCAGTCTCCTCTACATTATTCTCATTTTTAAATTAAAAATTTCTCATAAAGAGTATGCCACATTTTTGTTGAAAACTCAATAACATATCGAAATGCGCATTTTCCTGATGCACATATTCATGAAAAAAACTCCCCTGTCAAATCAAATGACGGGGAGTGATTGTGTGCGGTCACAGATATGATTAAGGACGCTCAACGATCATAGCGATGCCCATTCCGCCACCGATGCAAAGGGAGGCGAGACCGAGCTTCGTATCAGTCCGTTCCAGCGCATGCAACAGAGTCACCAGAATCCGCGATCCGGATGCGCCGATGGGATGTCCCAAGGAGATGGCGCCGCCGCTGATGTTGATTTTTTCCTCAGGCAAGCCCAAATCCCTGATGACGGCGATGCTCTGCGATGCGAACGCTTCGTTCAATTCGAAAAGGTCGATGTCCTCTGCATGTAACCCGGTTTTGGCCAATACGTGCTTGATGGCATAGTAAGGCGCGTAGCCCATGATGGCAGGATCGATTCCGGTTTCGGAATAGCCTTTTATTGTGGCCAGATAAGGGACACCTTTCGCTTCGGCTTCCGACTTCGGCATCAGCACCAAGGCAGCTGCTCCGTCATTGATTCCGGATGCGTTCCCGGCAGTCACCGTGCCATTCTTTTGGAAGGCTGGTCTTAATTTGCCCAAGCTCTCCATGGTGGTATCTTTGCGGATATATTCATCCTCGGCCACGACCGTCTGTTTGTTCTTGCGGTCCGTGAGGATGATGGGCGCAATCTCTTGCTTGAAATGGCCGGCTGTTTGAGCAGCAGCCGCTTTTTGTTGCGAATGCAGCGCGAAAGCGTCCTGCTCTTCGCGGCTCACTTGGAATCTTTCCGCCACCGTTTCGGCCGTGATGCCCATATGCTGTTGACCAAAAGCATCCGTCAGACCGTCGTGCACGAGGCTGTCGATGGTGTTGATGTCGCCGAGTTTGCTGCCCCAACGTTGGTTCGGTAAGAGATAAGGGGCCTGCGACATGCTTTCGGTTCCTCCGACGACCACTGTTCTGGCATCGCCGAGTCGGATAGCTTGGCTCGCCAGGATGATTGCTTTCAATCCGGAGCCGCAGACTTCGTTTATCGTCATGGCTGTTTTTTCATAAGGGATCCCGGCAGCAACAGCGATTTGCCGTGCCGTGTTCTGGCCGATGCCTGCCTGCAGGACGTTCCCGAAAATGACTGAATCCACTTCATCGTGGGACAAGCCAGCGCGATTCAACGCAGCTTCTGTGGCCGTTTTCCCCAGCTCCACTGCGTTACAATTTTTGAGGCTGCCTCCGAATGAACCGATGGGGGTTCTGGCAGCACTGACAATTACGACTTCTTCCATTGAATGTCTCCTTTTTGCGTTCATTGATGTGGAAAGCTGTTCCTCCACAAGGTGTATCTCTTATTTTACGATAATCAGTGCACTTTAGCATATAAGAATTAGTAAAGAATTACAAACAGAACGCAATTTTCGAATAACAGATTTCTAAGATATCCTTAATTTGGATGGCCCGAGGTTGTTTTTTTGTGCGGTCTGGTCTATCATTTGGGATGACAGGCATCAAAAATGTTATATATATGAACAATAAGGGGTAATTGATGTGAAGATTGGGATAGATAAGATTGGCTTTTATGCGCCGCACTTCTTTGTGGATATGGAAAAATTGGCGGAGGCCAGGGGGGTCGATCCGGCCAAGTACACTATCGGCATCGGGCAAGAAAAGATGGCTGTCGCGCCCATCACGCAGGATGCCGTTACGTTAGCCGCTAATGCCGCATTGCGCATCATTGATAAAGAGGATCTGGAGAAAATCGACTTGGTCATTTTCGGGACGGAATCGGGCATCGACAATTCGAAATCAGGTGCCGTCTACGTGCATGATCTGCTTGGGATCCAGGAACACGCTCGTTGCATCGAATTGAAGCAGGCGTGCTACGGAGCGACTGCCGGCATCCAACTGGCGAAAGGACACATTGCTTTGAATCCGGAAAGCCGTGTATTGGTGCTCGGTTCGGACATTTCCCGCTATGGAATCGGTACGGCTGGTGAAGTGACGCAAGGTGCTGGTGCAGTCGCTATGATCATCAGCGCGGAACCGCGCATCCTTGCGCTGGAGAACGAAAGCAGCTATCTGACCGCTGATGTGATGGATTTTTGGAGACCCATCTACTCGGAAACGGCTTTTGTCGATGGTAAATATTCAAATGAGCAGTACATTTCGTTCTTCGTGAACGTTTGGGAAGACTTCAAAGCGAAATACGGAGCCACATTGGCTGACTTCGAAGCCATCTGTTTCCATCTGCCTTACACGAAAATGGGCATGAAAGCTCTACGGGAAGTGCTGGACCAAGGTTCCGAAGCAGACAGCGAACGTCTTTCAGCGCATTACCGGACAAGCACTGTCTACAACAAAATCGTCGGTAATATCTATACTGGATCCTTGTATCTGAGTCTGCTGTCCTTGCTGGAACTTTCCGATGACCTGAAGGCGGGCGATAAAATCGGTCTCTTCAGTTACGGCTCCGGAGCGGTCGGTGAGTTCTTCTCAGCCACACTGCAGGACGGATTCAAAGAAGCTTTAGCTGCCGCTGAGCACGGGAAAATGTTCGCGGGACGGACAGAAGTGAGCGTCAAAGAATACGAAGAGATTTTTTCTCGTGTTTTGCCGATTGATGGTTCAAGCATCGAATTGGATGTGGACGCAGATCCTGCAACCATCTGCATCGAAGGAATGGACTACAACAAACGCATCTATCTGAACAAAATCAGATGATCGCACGAATGAAGACAGCACGCCGTCAGCCAGATAATTGGTGGACGGCGTGCTTTTTTTGATTTTTAATGGTTCCGGGGGCCGGCTTCTCCGGCCAAGCCGGCCTTGGCCGGAGAAGAAACAAATTTCAGCCACTATACTCCGGCGAAGCCGCCGCTACCGGAGAAAAAACAAAATCCGGTACCTCTACTCCGGCAAGGCTCGCCTCACCGGAGGAAAAACTGGAATTCAGCCCGGCAGCTCGCACTGGAACCCTCCGCCACCGATCTTGTTGTGACTCAATCGACTGCATCCGCACCGCGGATTTGCGCCAAAAGTGTCTGTGCTGTCGCCAAATTCATATTTTTTTCGCCTTTAAGCCGCTCTGAAAGCTGTTCGATTTCTTTACCGACCGCGCCAGCGCTGATTGCCAAGGAACGCGAATGCAGACCCATATGTCCTTTTTGGATGCCTTCCGTAACGAGCGCTTTGATGGCGGAGAAATTTTGCGCCAGTCCGACCGATGCGATGATGGACTCCAGTTCGGATGCCGAACGGTAGCCGAGAATTTCTTTCGTCATTTTCGCAGCAGGGTGGAAGTTGATGGATCCGCCCACAGCTCCGATCGGCAGCGGCAACGTCAGACTTCCAATCAGATCCCCGTTTTCGGCTTTTTTCCAGGTTGTCAGCGAACGATACTGTCCGCTGCGGGAGGCATAGGCATGCGCTCCTGCAGAAATGGCGCGCCAGTCGTTTCCGGATGCCAGCACGATGGCGTCGATGCCGTTCATGATGCCTTTGTTATTGGTGACGGCGCGATAAGGATCAACGTAGGCAAACTGATAGGCTTCAATCAGTCGGTCGCGCACTTCATCACCGGAAAGGCTCCCTCTGCCCAAGAGTCTTGAAGGTATCCGGCATTCGGCGGTCGCCAAGCAGTCGGTCGCGTAATTGGTCAGGATTCCCATCAAAGCTTCGCCGCCGGTCAAACGCTCCAAGTAAGGGATGACGCCTTCCATCATCGTATTGATGATGTTGGCCCCCATCGCCTCCAACGTCTCGACATGGAGATGGACGACAAGAAACGCCGGAATCCCTTCATCGGGAACGGCGGCCAAACACCTTACGCTGACGCGACGGGCACCGCCACCACGTTTCACGATGGAAGGGTGGGCAGCATTGGCCGTCTCCAGGATTTCATCTTGATGCGAAAGGATAAGTTGTTCAGCAGCATCACTGGCGGGGACATTTTTTAAGGCAACCTGGCCGATCATGACCCGTTTCTGGATTGTCGTCCGGAATCCGCCCGCCTTGGCGATGATTTTCGCGCCTGCGCTGGCCGCAGCGATGACGGAAGGCTCTTCAATGGCCATCGGGACGGCATAGTCTTTTCCGTCAATCAAAAAGTTCAAGGCGACACCGTAAGGCAAATCATAGGTGCTCAATTGATTTTCGATCATGTTGTCGGCGATTTCCTGCGGCAAGCTTAATCCTGAATGAAGCTTGGCTGTCGCTTCTTCATTCAGGAGGCCGGCCGCGTGCAAGGCAGAGATTCTTTCGGGTGGTGTTTTGTCGTAAAATTTCTGAAGATAGTTGGATTCCATTTTATGCTCCTTTTCCCAAGTGTTTTCACGTGTATTCAGTGTCTGTTTCCTATAATCTTATCATAGAACCATCCTGATGGCATCAACCGTTCATTGAGCCGAATGCTAATGGGAAAGAAACCGTCCAATGACCGATGCTTGGTTGGTGCAAAGACGTGTATACTGGATTTATCAAGAGAAAGCGAGGGGTCGCATTGGATACGATCAGCTATTATATCAAAGAAATCATCAACGCAACCGGAAAGGGCTTGAAGGGATACATCATATCGGCGATCAAGCTTGCTACAATCAGTTTTGTCCTGTTGTGTCTGGGATTCGTGTACTTCGGCATCGATTTTTGGTTCCTGAAGGCTTTGGGAATCGCGGTTTTCGATCTCATCCCGATTCTGGGGAGCGGGATGGTAATGATCCCTTGGGCGGTGATCCATCTGCTGCTCGGGAACACAACGTTGGCTTGGCAAATCGGACTGCTGTACATCATTCTTGTGGTTGTTCGTCAGATTGCGGAGCCGTTCATTACCGGCAAGGAACTCGGCATCCGGCCGCTGTACACGTTTCTGGCGACAGTCGTTTGTATCCTCTTGTTCGGACCAATCGGAGCCGTTCTGGGAGCAGTGGTCGCGGTCGTGATCAAGGCCGTTTTGGAAGTCTCGAGTGTCAGCCGAAACAATTATGACAAACATCGTCGCTGAAAAAAGACAACATTTCACAAGCACGGGAGAAGTTGACTTCTTCCGTGCCTTTTTATTTTTTCAAACCCTTATGAGCCTGATGCATCCACGCATTTCTGATGAAAAAAAATAAGTAAAAATGCACGAATTATCTTGACCCGAAGGAGTCTATGCCTTAAGCTATGAATTAATGAGAACGGTTCTCAATTAGTGTCGGAAAATTATTATTACTTAAAGAATGGAGGGGACGATTTTGACGAATGTAAGGGACTTGCCGATCGGCGTAAGCGCGATTGTGAACAAGATAACAGGACAAGGCGCTACCCGCAGAAGATTGATGGATATGGGCATCACGAAAGGCACTGCCATTTATGTCAGAAAAGTCGCTCCATTGGGCGATCCGATCCAAGTGATGGTGCGCGGATATGAATTATCGATACGCAAAAAAGATGCCGAGATGATCGAAGTTACGTTCGGGGAGGGAAAATGATGGGGAAAACCATAGCGCTGGTCGGAAATCCCAACAGCGGGAAAACGACTCTATTCAACCATTTGACAGGGTCCACCCAACGTGTCGGCAACTGGCCAGGGGTTACCGTCGAACAGAAGGCCGGCACGCTACTGCATGACGGCGAAACGCAGGTCATCGATCTGCCGGGCATCTATTCGCTTTCCCCGTACACAATCGAGGAAATCGTCACGCGCGATTATCTGACGCTGGATGCACCGGATCTGATCATCAATATCGTCGATGCCTCCAATCTGGAGCGGAATCTTTACCTGACTACCCAATTGATGGAATTGCATCTCCCGATTGTCGTTGTTCTCAATATGATGGACATCGTCGAGAAACGGGGCGATCAGCTCGACGTCGCCGGTTTGTCGCGCGCATTCGGATTGCCGTTCGTAACGATTTCGGCACTGAAGGAAAGCGGATTGGAAGAGTTGTTCAAGGCCATCGCTGAACCTATATCAGTAGCAGAACCGATTACATACAGTATCGTTGTGGAAAGCATCCTTGATACGATCGAAGAAATTCTTGCGCCATTGGTTCCGAAAAAATTACGTTGCTACTACAGCATCAAGCTTTTCGAAAGGGACAGACAAACTGCTGGAAAACTTACGATTCCCGAAGAAGGCCAAGCTGTCATGGAAGGTCTGCTCAGCCGTTATGAAAAGGAATTGGACGACGACTCCGAAGCAATCCTGATTAACGAACGCTATAAATTTGTGACGAAAATTACGCGCCAAGTGCTCGTGAAAAATAGCGAAAAAGCCTCCTTCTCAGTCGTGATCGATCATATCGTAACGAACCGCTGGCTTGGGTTGCCCATTTTCGTCCTGATTATGTATGCGGTCTACTACTTCGCCATCACAACTGTGGGGACGTGGGGGACTGACTGGGTAAACGATGTGTTGTTCGGAAGCATCGTTCCCGAGGCTGTGCAAACGTTCTTCGACAGCATCGCCATCCATCCCGCAGTCAGCAGCCTTGTGATCGACGGCGCCATCGGAGGGGTGGGTGCAGTTCTTGGCTTCCTGCCGCAGATGGCCGCCTTGTTCCTCTGCTTGACCTTGCTGGAGGACAGCGGGTATATGGCCCGCGTCGCCTTCGTGATGGACAGGGTTTTCCGCGGCTTCGGGCTTTCGGGTAAATCGTTCATTCCCTTGCTGATCGGTTCCGGTTGCTCTGTTCCGGGCATCCAGGCTTCCCGCACAATCGAAAATCTACAGGACCGCCGTATGACGATCCTGACAACTTCCTTCATTCCCTGTGGCGCGAAACTTCCGGTCATCGCCCTGATCGCCAACGCCATCTTCGGCGGCGCATCCTGGGTTGCCTTGTCGATGTACCTGCTGGGGATCGCGACTGTCATCTTCTCCGGTGTGCTGCTGCGTAAGACAGCGATCTTTTCAGGGGAAGCATCGCCATTCGTCATGGAGTTGCCGATGTACCACTGGCCGCAATGGAAAAGCATTTTCCGCGCGGTAGGAGCCCGTTGCCTGGCCTTCGTCAAAAATGCAGGAACTGTCATCTTCCTCAGCTCTAGCTTCATTTGGTTTTTATCTTCCTTCAACTGGCAGCTTCGAATGACGGTTGAAAGTGACCAAAGCATCCTGGCCAAAATCGGCAGTGCAGTAGCTATATTCTTCGCGCCGTTGGGCTTCGGCTCTTGGCAAGCGACGGTGGCGACCATCCAAGGATTGATCGCGAAGGAAAATGTTGTCAGCACATTTGGTGTATTAATGAACACAACCGGTTCGGAGGCGGAGGTAGCTGCCGCATTCAGCACACTGTTCAACCCGGTGAGCGCAGTAGCCTTCCTTGTGTTCAATATGATCTGCATGCCTTGTTTCGCGGCTGTCGGAGCGATGCGCACCGAATTCGGCAGCGCCAAATGGACGCTTTTCGGCGTCTTGTATCAAACTACTTTGGCTTATGTCTTGGCCTTCATCATCAATCAGCTCGGATCCGTCATCGTGTTGGGTGCACCTTTTGGGGCGGGAGCCAGCATAGCGGCTGCAGCAACGGCAATATTGGTGTTCTTGGTCGTCAGACCTGCACCGAAAAAAGCTTCGCCGATGTGGGGCAGCTTGGCGAAACCGATGGTCAAATAGGAAGAGGAGGCGTAAGTGATGAATGTTCAATCTTGGATCGTTTTGTTGTTGTTTATGACCTTGATGGGGTACATCTTATTCCGTCAAATCCGTTTGATCGCGAGCGGCAGAAAGAAGTGCAATGCCTGCACGGTAACGGTTTGCCCGATGAATGAGCCTGCTCCGGTAGAATCGGAAGCGGATTGCATTGCCGGCACCACAATGCTGGCACAATTTGGTGTTGTGAAAGAGAGCGCGTCGGCAGAAAAGCACTGCCCGACCTCCCAAATCATCAAATAATATAAATGAACAGCAAAAAAAGTCGGTGACTCAATTATTTTTGATTGAGTCACCGACTTTTTATCTGGAGAAAAGAGTGGAATCTCATCCTCCATCAACAGATTTCAATCAAAAAGATGGCATGTTATAATATTTCATATTATCCTAAGCTTTTTGTTGTGGATAAAGGCTTCATGAGGAAACGAACGGAATCGGAAAAGGAGTACAAAATAGATGCATCATTGCATGGAATGCGGAACAGAACTGGAAGCGAAACATCTGGAAAATGAAGGGAACATCCCTTATTGCAACAGTTGCGAGGGATATCGATTCCCTGTGTTCAACACGGCTGTCAGCATGGTCATTTTGAACAAGGAACAGAATAAAATTTTGTTGATCAAGCAGTACGGTGGGGCAGATTATATTCTCTGTGCGGGATACGTCAATAAGGGCGAAGATGCGGAGCAGACAGCGGCTCGTGAAATCGCCGAAGAACTCGGACTACAAACGGTCGGATTGCGCTACAACAAAAGCGAATATTTTGAAAAAAACAACACACTGATGCTGAATTTTTCCTGTATCGTCGCGAGCGAAAGCCTCGATGGTATGACGGATGAAGTGGATCAGGCGGAATGGTTTTCCATCGAAGCTGCAAAAGCCAACATCAAAAAAGGCAGTTTGGCTCAGCGCTTCCTGGAAAACTACTTGGAAAAAAGTAATGGACTGGAGTTGGTCACAGCTTTGAAGGCGTTCTGATCAGAATAGTCCAGCAAATAATTTGAAACAAAAAAAGATTCGGCTTTGACATTCAAAGCCGAATCTTTTTTGTCTATAGGTAAATTTTGATTTGGTGATTATTCAGCGGCTTTTTCAGTTGCTTCTGCTGAAGCTTCGTCCTCGTCTACTGTTTCTGTGGCAGGTGCTGCCAAGATGGCGACTGCTGCTTCTGGATCCGTAAGGACCGAAATACCGGCATCGACTTTGATATCGGCAACCGTCAGGGTATCACCGATGTTCATTTCATTAACAGCGATTTGGAATTCGGTAGGGACATGGGCAGCGTCCGTTTCAATCTCCAATTCGTTCAAAGTTTGGGTCAGGACGCCTTCTTTGAGGTCTTCGCTGCCGACTAAATGGATCGCAACAGTCATCGTCAATTTTTGACCTTTTGTAAGAGCCTGTAGTGCAACGTTTTGGATTTGGTTCTTGAGGGCAGCTTGTTGGATATCCTTCACGATGACTTGCATCGTTTTTCCATCAGACATACTGACTTCGAAGATCGCATTTTTACCTAATTGCTTGAGCACTTCGTCAAATTCTTTTGCATCAAGTAATACTGGAGTGGCTTCAACATCTTTACCATAGATGACTGCAGTGAGTTTCTTGTCCGATCGTGCACGCTTTGCTGCAGATGAGCCAACCTTGTCGCGTTTCTCTACTTGTAATTTCATATGTTTTCCTCCTGGAAGTATACCTGTACTGGCTTGGATTTGAGCTGGCTATAAAAAATATAACGTCAGCAAATAGATAGTACTTCTATACCTTACCGCAAATCCACTGAGATAGCTAACGATAAGCCTTATGACTTGTCCGGACCGTGGTTCATCACGTAAGGACCCATCCCACGAAAACGTTGCTATATAGAGAAAGTTTGTATGTACGGAGATGATTTCCGGACAGACAAACTTTATCAGTTTTTATGACTATTGTGCATACAAGTAAGTCATTACGGCCGATCCGATTTCCTCAAATACTGGAGTTGCGTCATCGGTCGCGTTTAGCCAACCATCTGTCAGGACGGCTACGATATAATTCTGGCCGTCCATTGACAGGATGCCTGCATCGTGGGATACGTCATCCAACAAGCCGGTTTTGTGTGCAAAAGTCACATCCGAGCTAAGACCAGTGTTCAGTGCGTAGACGAGTTGTTGGTTGCCCAAGAGTCCAAGAAAATATTTAGTGCTGGCTTCTGAAAGCAATTCACCTTCCAATAGGCGCTCCAACAGGAAGGCTACTTCGGCTGGAGTTGTTTCTAGGTCCCCGTTGTAATAAATGCCGTCATACTCCAGGTAAGGGTTAAAACTTGTGGAAACGAATCCTTGCTCATGGATGAAGGTTTCGATGTTCTCCCAGCCAATCAGGTGTGCAAGTTCTTTTGCGGGTTCATTTGCTGAAACTGTGATGGTACTGGTCAGATAATCATCGATTGTCGCCCCGTCTGCCATCTGGTCCTGCAAGGAAAGTACACCGGCATCGACCTGGTCAAGGATGGCGTACGTCAGAAACAATTTGTAGAGGCTCGCGCTTGTGAAGGTGCGGGATTCATTGGTCGTAATGGCTTCTCCGGTCTGCTCATTGATGAGGACAAAACCAAGCTGATCAGGATAAGTTGCATTCAACTCATCCAAATCCGCTGCCAAATCCTCGCCTGAAGCGGATAAAATGGTGCTGCTCTGGAGAATAGCATTCGCTTCCGCAATGCTGGTCTCATCCGCCTCCTGCATTTCATCAGCCTCATACGCCACATCGGTCATCAGGGTCTGGGCTGATGCAGCACTTTCTCCTTCTTGAGAGTTGGCTAAGTCCCACAAAAGGAACGTGACACAGCCCACAAGGAAGAGGGTAGTAAGGAGAAACGAATATTTCTTTTTTAATCTTTTTCTTTTTTTCATATCAAGTACACCTACTCCGGATAATCATTTTATTATTTAGCGAAGCCACCAGAAGGCATGCCGCCCATTTGTCCGCCGCTAGATTCGGTTGTTGCGCTGACCTCAACGGTTGATGAACCGCCGCTGAAGGACGTATCTTCGTAGATGCCGGTAGCGGAGTCGCCGGATACTGTTCCGCCGGTTGTGATAGTGTACGCAGAACCGTTGACGAGATCAGGGCTGGAGAATACAAGCGACTGAGCCGTTGTGGAAGCCTCGAAGGTCATGATCACTTCTCCGTCCGGTCCAGTGATTTGGATGGCTTCATCCGCAACCAATGGGATAGAGGATGTGAACAGGAAGCTTTGTGCTGAGGTCGAAGAAGGGCTCATCGCCATTCCGGAGCTGCCGACCCCAATAAGCGTACCGCCGTTCATGTTGAACGTGCTGTCGTAATCCAACGTACCGTTCATGCTGTCGGTCGGGCCGTTGACGATTACGGTGCCATCGTTCATCTCGATGCTTCCGTTACTGTCGAGTCCATCGCCGCTCGCGTTTACCACAAGCGTTCCGCCGTTGACGGTCAAGAGTCCTGCTCCTTCGGCAGTCGAGGTGAACGTGTTTTCACCAGGGCGTCCGCTGACGGCTGACGCATCATTTCCGCCGGCTGTGTTTACACCGTCATCCGTTGATGTCAAAGTGATGTCTCCGCCATTCAGCGTGATTTCGGTTGCTTCGATACCTTCATAACTTTGATTGATGTTAATGGTTCCGTCATCGATTGTCAAGGTGTTATCGGCATGGATACCATCATCACCAGAAGCAATCGTGAAGTCTCCGCCCGTTATTTGGATCGCATCATTGGTATGGATGGAGTCATCGGATGTGTCCAATACGAAGGTGCCGCCGGAGATCGCTAATGAGCCTGTCGCTTTCAAACCTTTGGCGCTAGTTGTTTCCTCGGTGGTAGTTGTGGCTGCTGCTTCAGAAGGTGCTGCCCATGTTCCCCAAGCCTCGCTCGCTGTACTGCTGTTCGCGCTGCCGCCGCCGGTTGTGATCGTAAAGTCGCCACCAAGTATCTGCAGATTGGTTGCGGCTTGGATGCCGTCAGAGGCTGCCGTAATCGCGAAAGTGCCTGATTCAATAGTCAAGGTTCCTTTGCCTTCTTCTTCCTCATTTGTGGACTACAGTCCGTCGCCGCCCGCATCGATCGTGAAGGTACCCGAGCTGATGAAGAGCGAATCGCTCCCTTTGATGGCGTCGCCGACAGAAGTGATCTCATAGGTTCCTTCTGCGATGGTCACATCATCTTTACCTTTGATGGCATGAGCATAATTGGCATCGACAATCAACGTTCCCGTTCCGTTCAGGATGAGGTCGGATTTGCTGAACAGGGTAGCATCCGGCTCATCCTCACTGTCTTCGAAGGTGTACGTTTCTCCGTCGCTTAAAGTATTGGTCGTTCCTTCAGCCAAAGTGATGGTCGCGGAGTTGGCGCTTTTCACGTAGATGGCGGCTCCGGTGGAATTCGTGATAGTAGCCCCGTCGAGAACGATCTGGACATCGGCTTCATCGACTGTTTCGACACGGACCTGGCCTTCGCTCAGGGTTCCGCTGAGGATATACGTACCTGGTTGCGTGATGGTCAGAATGGAACCGTCAGCAGCAGCTCCGGATCCGTCGACTGTGATTGTTTGGTCGGAAAAACTGATGGCTGTGCTGTTGCTTTCTGAATAACTGGAGTCAGATATAAGAGTAGATTCAACTGTCGCCTCCGTGGTCGAGACGTCGCTGGCTGCTGTTGTGGTGCTCGCTTCAGTGGAGCAAGCGGTCAATAAGGCAAGGGTACCTGTCAGAGCGAGCATTTGAGTTAGAGGTTTATTCTTTAGATTCATTATAGTACTTTTCATGGGTTAGTTCTCCTGTCGGGTATGTTTTTTAGTTGGTAATTGGTGTTAATGTCTAGCTACACTGGTTAGCTTTTCTTAGCCTGCTTGGTTGCCGTTGTAGCTGACCAAAGTGGCGCTCTGAACGCCTTCAATGGCGCTCAATTCATTCATGAAGCTTGTTTCGTTGTTCTTGACTTTTACTTCATAGATCAATTCCGGTTGACCATCCGTTATGCTCTTGGATTTTACGATGATTTTTCCGAAACGGTTTTTGATGATTTCGGTCGCCTGCAATTCAGCATTCTCATTCTCCAGCTGCAGCATCAAAATGTAAGGGGCTGAAGAATCGACTTTTCCTGTCAAAACGAGCAGGATGACCGTAATGAATGCAGATCCGAGAAAAGCCAGAGAATACAACCCAGCTCCGAGGATGATGCCGACGCTGATCGACCAGAAAAGGAAGACCAGGTCAAGCGGTTCCTTGATGGCGGTACGGAAGCGGACGATGGAAAGGGCACCGACCATCCCTAGGGAAAGAACAACGTTGGAGGTTACGGCCAAGATGACGAAAGTGGTCAAGACAGATAATAGGACCAGCGATGTGTTGAAGGGTTTCGAATACATGACACCGGCGTAGGTCTTTTTATAGATGAAGAAGATGAACAGGCCGATGAAGAGCGCCGATAGAAGGGAAACGGAAGCCGCCGCGATGGAAAAATCGGCCGTTTCCTCCAAAAAACTGTTTTTTAAGATATCTGTAAATGTTGTCATTTCAATATTCCTCCTGGTATGTTGTAAATAATATTACCCGCTTCTAGAATGATGGCTAGCTTCACGGGTTAGCCCCTCGGAATTTAGATAAATCGTACCTATTGCGCTCTGCGATGCTCAGTCGGCACGATTTCCTAAAATTCTTTCAGGGCTGAACGAACCCGTTCCGCTTTTCTCAAATTTGGTTTAGGTGTCTTCCGATGACGTATTTTGAGTGCGAGGTGCTGGTTATTTCTTCTGTCTGCACCAGACTTTGGATCCAATCCGGCAGGTAATTGTCGAATTTGACTTCCAGTACGCAGTCAATCCCGGGTTCCCTTATTCCGATCCGGCCATCATGGAAGAAAGAAGTTACTTGTGTGCTGGCGTGCATATCAAAATCCAGCGTGATGCGGGTGTTCCCGGGTCCATAGGCGAAGGCTTCCCGTTCGTAGGTGATGATCACTTTCGGCTCCATGCATTGGCTTTTGCACTTGACATAGAATTCCTGGAGCAGTGGATGGTTCGCATCGGCAAGGCAATCATATTTTTTTTGGATAAGCTGGTCGGCCATGTCTTTCGTGATACAGGCGCTCTGTTTGTAACCGACTGCTCCGTCCTTGACTTTCTTTTCCAGGCGGATAAAGGAAGCGTCATTGTTGTAATAACGGATCCGGAATTTTTCGCGATAGCTGCGGCCATCCTCTTTGTCCCAATAAGCATCGTCATAAATCGTGTCAAAATAGAGACTTCGGATGCTATAGCTGTTGCCTATTGAATTCTCGTCATGTTTCAGGAATTTTCTCAGCCGACTTGTGAGGATGACTTTGTTTTTTTGGGAAATTTCGTGTTTGAATTCGTTGCGGTAGCATATTTCGCTCATAACGCTCAACCTCGTTTCTTGTTTCTCTTGATGTCCTTATTCTAGGCCGATCCGGGAAACAATTCTCCGTAAACAGGGCAGAGAGTTGTTGCAAAAATGGAGCAAAGTGAGCGGAAAGATGCGTAAAGTTGAAAGAGCGCCGAATCCCAATGCAAAAAAAAGGGGCCGATACGCTAGCCTATGGGGGCGGTCAGCGTTTCGGTCCTTGTTATAAAACTGTAGTAATTAATTGGGTTTTTCATTAATGAGCGTTTCACTATGTGTGTTTCACAAATTTGCACAAGGTCTCATGCAATTAAAATAGTTGGCTAGCTTCACGGGTTAGCCCTTCGGAAATTAGACAAATCTGACCCATTGCGCTCTACGATGCTCATTCAGGGCCAGATTTCCTAAATTTCTTTCAGGGCTGAACGAACCCGTTCCGCTTTTCTGCTTATTTGTTTTGTTGCGGCAGTATGATCGTGAAAGTTGTCCCTTTGGCGGAGGACATGACTTCTATGCGTCCGCCGTAGGTCTGCACGATCGATTGGACGATGGATAGCCCGATGCCGTGCACGCCTTTGTTGCCTTTGTAGAAACGGTCGAAAATATGCGGCAAGTCAGTCTTAGAAATCGGTTCGCCATCATTGTAGATGGTGATCATGATCCGGTTGTCTATCTCCTTGCAGCCCAGACGGATGATGCCTTTTGCGTAACGCAGGGCGTTGGAGATAAGATTCTGAAAGGCCCGTTCAAAATCCCGTTCATCATAATGGAACAGGACAGGATCCTTCTGGAAGTCGAACAGCACATGCAGATTTTTTTGATCACTGACACTGGCGTAGCGTTCGACGGTATAGGCCAATGTCTCACGGATATCGTTGGTGGCGGTCAATCGATCCGCTGAACGGGTTTCCAGTCGCGACAGGTAAAGGATATCCTCAACAAGCGTGCCCAGTTTGTCGGTCTCGTTCTTGATTGCGATAGCGCCTTTTTTATCATCGATGATGCCGATCTCGATACCTTCCGCGTTTGTCTTGATGATCTGTAACGGTGTCCGCAATTCATGGGAAGCGTTCTGGAAGAATGTGCGCTGATCTGCGTCGTACAGCTTGAGTTTTTTTGTGGTCTCGTTCATGGTCGTCTTCAGTTCATGGAGCTCCAAGTCGACGAATTCCTCATCGATCGTCTGATAGTTCCCTTCACCGATCTCTTTGGCGAACAAAGCCAACGTCTGCAACGGTTTCGTGATCCTTGAAACGAGCAGGTAGGTGATGGTGGCGATGGTCACCAGCCCGACTACCATAATGATCAAAAGGATCTGATTCAGGTTCTGCTCGAAGACGAACAAATCGGACATATTCAGGAAGAATACCGCATAGGTCCCTTCCTTTTCGGCGTTGGGGGCGATGGAATAGTAGTAGAGATTATCCTCCAACTCCAATTTCCCATCAGCCGTCAATGCCAGTGTGATATCGGAACTTTCCAGTCCGGAAACGAAATTCGTCAACGAATCGTCATCGCTGAACCCTGTGTCCTGGATCTGCGGGAAGAGGATTTCGAAATCTTCGGAAATGATCGTCTTTTTGACGCTGGATGCGAAGGCTGTGTGAGGTTCTTTATTCTTGTCCCTTGGCTCATCCACAAGGGTCCCATCCGATGCTGCGGGCTCCGGTTCCAATTTTTTGTCCTCGTCGAAGGGACGCTCGATGTAATCTTGTCTCGCTTCGGAAAGCAGCGAGGTCGCGGCTGTTTCGATGTACTGGGTAAAGAAAAAATTGAACACCAGATAAATCAAGGTAAAGATGGCCGCCAACAACAAGGTGACGGTCGTCAGAAGCCGGATCTTCAAACTTTTTTTCGATGTCTTCATCCTCATCCTTCAGACGACTCCTTCACGGTGAAGCCGAATCCCCAAACGGTCTCGATCTCGACTGTGGAGCCGGCAAGTTTTTTGCGCAGCCGTCTGACTGTATCATCGCAGGCCCGCGTCTCGATGTCCTTGCCGTATCCCCAGATCGAATCCAAAAGCTCGTCCCTGGAAACGGCACGGTTTTTGTTTTCGATTAGATAAACGAAAACATTGTATTCATTTGGTGTCAGGTTGAGGGAGACCCCATTTTGTTTGACGGACATGGCGGCCAGATCGATTTCGATATCACCGATCCGCAGCGTCGCTTCTTCCTGACGGGCCGGCAGGCGTTCCTGATCCATCTTGATGCGGCGAAGCATCGCTTTTACGCGCATATTCAGGGCGATGGCACTGAAGGGCTTCGTGAAGTAATCATCACTGCCCAAGTTGATGCCCGTCGCGTAATCCATGTCGCTGTCTTTTGCGGTCAGGATGATGATCGGCACCGAACTGATGTCGCGTATTTTTTTGGTGATTTCGAAACCACTAGATCCCGGCATCATCACATCCAGGATGACCAGGTCCGGTTGTTTATCCAGGAAAGCATCGTAAAGCAAGTCGCCATTGGGAAAGTCGGAGACCGCATAGCCCTCGCTCTCCAGAAACGTCTTCACCGTCAAACGGATGCCATCTTCATCTTCTGCGATATATATTTCTTCATTCATAATGTTGTCCACCCCATTCTTGTATCCAGTATAACCGATTTTCATTGGGAAGATTACGAAAAATTGCGGCAATCCTGCAGAAATTGGGAAGGGAAAATAGTATTTGTGCTCTCTTTTGAAAATAGATGGCATTTCCCCTGGCCAAACTGGTAAAATAGCGTATAGTCCTTCAAGAAGTTGGGCTGTGAATTTTTGATTTTTGGAGGAATAAAAATGACCCTTACACATAGAAATGCAACTTTGGACGATGTGGAAGACATCGTCGCTATCTACAATCAGACAATCCCCAGCCGGATGGTGACGGCCGATCTGGAACCGGTGACCGTCAAACAAAAAATGGGCTGGTTCCTGGACCATTCGCCCAGCTACAGACCGATCTGGGTTTTTGAAGAGGATGGGAAAATCTGTGCTTGGGTGAGCTTTCAGGCTTTCCACGAGCGTGCCGCCTACGATAAGACAGCAGAATTGAGCATTTATATCCATGAAGGCTACCGCGGTAAAAAAATGGGCACGCAGATTATGGAAACAGTATTGGCTGCCTGCGAAGAGCTGGATATCACGAATCTGGTCTGCCTCATCTTCGGCCACAATGCACCAAGCATCGGGCTGATGAAAAAATTCGGTTTCGAACAATGGGGATATTTACCGAGAGTAGCCGAACTCGACGGCATCGAACGTGACCTCGTCTACATGGGCAAAAGAGTGCGCGACTGACTCTCGAAGCGGCAGCATTGGGGATTGAATGACTTTTGCGGTTTCCGTTTTGCAGGTACAGAAACTCGCGTCAGTTATCTATCATAGGCGAATATACTGAGGGTCGCTTATGATAGTTCTGTTGATATATTGTTAACATTACGTTATTTTTATTGCAGCCTCCATCCTTTTAGTATAATAAGTAAGCAAGTTTTAGAAATTATTTTATAAAGGATGGATGTAGCATGTGGTTTTTATTTGCGATAGTTTCCGTTTTGGCTTGGGGCACAGCGGATTTGTTTTATAAAAAGGGGAGTGACCCTAAAGATAAATACAGTTATCTGAAGATCGTCATCATGGTAGGCGCGGTCATGGGGATCCATGCGGTCTATGTCATGCTGACTTCGGGAGTGGTCTACGATCCCAGCAACATGATTACGTACTTGCCTGTGTCGGCTTTATACATTTTATCGATGGCAGTTGGCTACGCCGGATTGCGTTTTCTGGAATTGTCGATTTCTTCACCAGTACAGAACTCGTCCGGAGCGGTATCCGGCTTGTTGACTTTCATTTTCTTGGGTCAGTCCATGACCGGTCTCCAGTTTTTTGCGGTGGGACTGATCACGGTCGGAGTCATTCTGCTGTCGGTATTCGAACAACGGTTTGCAGAGGCGGAACGGAAAGAGAACAAGGAAATGGTTGACCGGAAATATAAGTACGGCGCAATCGCCTTGTTGTTCCCGCTGGGTTATGCGTTGATCGATTCGCTGGGGACATTCGCGGATGCGTGGGTCTTCGACAGAGGGATGGACGAAATGCAGGCGAACATTTCCTATGAATTGACCTGGCTGATCGTTGCCGTTGTGGCTTGGATTTATCTTGTCTGGATCAAGAAGGAAACCTTCGCTTTGCGCGATCAGAAAGACCGCGGTTTGGCAGCCATCTTCGAAACGTTGGGGCAGTTCTTCTATGTTTTTGCAATCAGCGCGAATGCAGTCATCGTTGCCCCGCTGATTTCTTCCTATAGTATGGTGTCCGTCATCCTTTCGCGGATCTTCCTGAAAGAAAAACTGACCGCAAAACAATACGCAGTCATCGCAATGATCATGGTAGGGATATTTATCTTAGGCTTCGAATAGTTTTGTGCAAAAAAGCGGCTGAATGTCGCTTTTTTGCGTTGTGCCGATGTACCTGTGGGCGGCTCTCTATACCAAGGGGGAAAGGGGGTCTCGTCCTCCGGCGGGCGGTGGCCTCGTCGGAGGACGGGATGAGGATTGGGCTTCAACAACGGGGAGCGGTAATCTGGCCGGAGAAGCCACCTGAATATAACCCGCCACCTCCTGCGAAAGACACGTTCGCCGGAGGTGGCGTTCTTTCAACAATCTTCCTTTTTGTGGATTCCGCTGAAATAAGCGATAATAAAAGTGAAAGAACGCGAAGGAAGGGAACGCATATGGATATGGAATCGCCGCAACAAGGAGGAAAAGGGAAGGGATTGTTTGGGCTCAGTCTGGCTGGAGGAGGCTTGAAGTCCTTTTCGCAGCTTGCCGTCCTTCATGATCTGGAGAAGCATCATGTGAAAATCGACGCAGTTGCAGGCACTTCGATGGGAGCGGTCATAGCGGCTTTGGTGGCCAGCGGACTAACGGCATCCGAAATCGAGGAAACCTTATTGGAAGAGGAAAGGGAATTTGCTGATCGCGGGGTCTTCAGCAGGCCCGCCTATCTGCTCTTTCAGCATGTTCGGGAACACAATAACGGTTTCGTTGAACTTCAGAACCTGCAGCAGATGGCCTGTCAATTATTCGAAAAAATAGGCTGCCGGATGCTTTCCGATTGCCGTTTGCCTGTCGCAATCACGACAGTTGACATCCATACAAGCGAACTGATTGTTTTCACCAACAAACCCGAGTTTTTCACGAGTCCAACCGGAGATTGGCTCATCTATCCGCATGATATCGAATTGGGGATGGCCGTGGCGGCATCCTGTGCGTTTCCGATGATTTTCTCCACCGCATCCTTAGACGGGAGACAGTTGGTCGATGGCGGGGTGATGATGAATTTGCCTATCCCTCTTTTTGACCGTTCGCTCTTCAGCGTGCTGCTGTCCGTGTCGATGATCTATGATGCGGTCGATCGGCAACTGGAATCGCCGTTCAATGTTGCAATCCAAAGTTTGGATATTTTGATACGGCAGATGGATCGCCAATTGACGAAGCAGGCGGATATCCAAGTGAACTTCCCGATTGAACCACAGTTGGTATTCAAGGTGGGAGCCGGTGCGGAAGTCATCGCCATCGCCAATGAGATGCTGCGGAATAATCCGATTGACTACGATCTGCTGGAAAAGCATCGGCAAAAGGGGTGAAGCTGGATGCAGGTACGCAACTTGCCCATGAGCCCATGAGCGCATGAGAGGGCCGCAACTCCGACGAGAGAGCTCCTATCGGAGTTCAGGATAGTGAGAACTCCTGAACTCCGGCGAACAAAGCCTCACCGGAGAACACGGATGAAAAACAGCCTGAACTCCGGCGAACAAGCTCTCATCGGAGTTCAAGCTACCGATTGCCGACCGACCGCTGCCGCTGAATCACCAAAAAAACGCACAATCGGCTGATTGTGCGTTTCATCATAATGAGATTAGTCTTCCGGCCAGACTTCTTTGGCGATTTCCACGACATGGCGTACTTTAGCCCATTGTTCTGCTTCCGTCAGCAAGTTGCCTTCTTCTGTGGAGGCGAATCCGCATTGCGTGCTCAACGCCAATTGATCCAAAGGAACATATTTACTGGCTTCTTTGATACGGGCTTTGATTTCTTCTTTGTCTTCCAGCTCCGCCGTTTTCGAAGTAACCAGGCCCAATACGATACGGCCTTTGCCTTTGAAGTAGGCAAGTGGTTCGAAACCGCCGGAACGATCGGTATCATACTCCAGGAAATAACCGTCGAAGCTTGTTTGTCCGAAAAGCTCTTCTGCGATCGGATCATAAGCGCCTTCCAATGAGTGGTGAGATTTATAGTTGCCGCGACAGACATGTGTCGTCAAGACAAGATCAGCAGGTTTTGCTTCGATGATGGCTTGAACGTTCTCAGCTGCAACGCGTTTGGAAGCTTTGTATTCTTCCGAATCATCCGCGAAGTTGCAAAGGAAGCCCCAGTGTACATCGTCCAATTGCAGATAGCGACAGCCCAAGTTGTATAAAGCTTGGACAGTGTCGATGTAGGCTTGTTGCACGTCCGCTTGGTACGCTTCAACCGAAGGGTAGATTTCTTCGTTGCGATAGCCTGGGTAGAAAACTTCGTTCGGGCTAGGGATTGTGAACTTCGCTACGCCTTGGTCTCCGACGATTTCATTTAATGATTTGAAAGCAGCCAGGAAAGGGTGGTTCGGATTGAAGGAGATTTTGCCGACGTTGCGGAAAGCGTACTTGCGGACTTCCACATCCCCGAAATCATAACCGTGTTCCGGCACATAGCCTTCAAATCCGTTCAGGTTTTCGATGAAATCGATATGCCACCATGAGCGACGGAATTCGCCATCCGTGAATCCCTTCAATCCGTTTTCCTTTTGATCTTTGACCAGTTTCGTGATTTCTTCCGTTTCGATTTGGTCCAAAGCAGCAGCATCGATTTCACCGGCTGCAAATTTCAAGCGCGCGTCCTTCAATGGTTCCGTGCGTAAAAAGCTCCCTACGTGATCGGCTCTGAATGGTAAAGTTGTTGTTTTTTGTGCTGTTGTCATATTATTTTCCTTCTTTCCGTTATTATTTTTTTATCAAACAAGATAATGCAGTAAAAAAAATACGTCCCTGCACATTGCTGTGCAAGGACGTATGATTGCTCATCGTGATACCACCTTGGTTCGGGGTACGCTCACGCATGCCCCCTCAGTCAGTACGCAAGACGATCGATAGTCTTGTTATACTGCGGCATTGTAACGTATGCGGACGTGGCTCGCTGAGGCCGGATGGCGTTCACAAAACCAATCACTCTAAGACCATTTTCTGGATGACTTTCCTGTCCTCTTCTCAGCTGCCGAGGTTCTCTGTGCATTTCCGTTATCCATACTCTTCTTTTCACCGTGAGGTTGTTTGAATTTATATATATAATAACAATATGATTAGTAAGTGTCAAATATTTTCTCACGATAAATTCATTTACTTGTTTTGATTTCCGCTGCGTATTCCTCGTAGAATATTTTTTTAGTCTGGATGAACCGTCTGAAGTCGTTCAGCAACTGAAACAAAATGGCGCGATTTTCGAACTCCGCCCGGGTGGCCGGCAACTCGCTCTCACGGAATGCTTGCAGCAATGAATCGATGTCCTCCATCAGATAGATTCCGGTGTTCTGTTCGTGCAGCTGAGCGGCAGTCAGGAAGAACAGCCCGGCCAAAATCTTGTTTTCGCTTGTCGGCAGCGCGCACAAGCCGAGATTGGTGGCCATATATTTCAGGATGGTGACCTGCTCGCTGCGCATATCGAAGTAGCGGATGTTATAGGTCGATTGGTCCAGCAACTGATTATCGAATTCGGCATAGACAACTTGCCTGTATTTTTCCAATTGATCATCCAACTCATTCAACAACCGCTTTTGATTGCGGTCATCTCCCTCACGAAGAGTGACGCTGAAACTGTGCAGCACTTCCTTCATCTGCGTCTCGACTTGTTCGCGAAGCAAGATGATCTGGCTCGCTTTGGATGGCATATAGAGATTGAACAGAATCGCCACGCCGGCTCCGATCATCATCAAGGCTAATTCGTTCAGAATCCAAGGAAGGCTTGTTTGCTTTTCCAGTAATAGATGCGTCACAAGCACCGAACAAGGCGCGATCCCGGATTGAAGAGTGAAGCGGTAGGCCAATGGTACATAGAAAAGCAGATAAACTCCGAACACGATGATGTGGAATCCAAAAATCCGGAACAGGACCGTTGCGATCGTCAACGCCAGCACTGTGGAAGCAATCCGCTGCAAGGCTGTCAGAACGGATGATTTTTTGGTGTCCAGCACACTAAGGATCGCGATGATCCCAGCTGAAACGGAATAATTCAAATTTAGTAATTGCGCAATCAGAATCGCAATGACAGTCGCAAATGCAATTTTGATGGTGCGGTGGCTCAATGTCATGGGCTTCCCTCCTATATTTCTAGCATAGTGCATTTCAGTTCGATTGACCAGTGTTTTCGGATATAGTAAGAGTGCGTCTTTTTCGGTCTGGAAGTGGATTTTCTAATCAAAAAAATACTATATCTCGTTTTGCTGGCATGGTATGATACTAGATGTTGTTCCGCGAACCAGCGGATCGGAAATTACATTAAATTACGGAAATAATCAGATAACACCAAAGGAAGGGATATGATTGAGCGTGCTGGTAATGGCAGGAATGATAGGTGCTGGGAAGTCGACTTATACTGAAATGATTTCAAGAAGATTGGGTACGGAGGCCTTTTTCGAAAGCGTCGATTACAACCCGATCTTGGACAAATTTTATGATAATCCGCAAAAATGGGCATTCAGTCTTCAAATATATTTCTTGAATACGCGGTTCCGCAGCATCAAAGCTGCTTTGACTGATGATAATAATGTCTTGGACCGTTCCATATATGAAGACGCGCTGTTCACGAGGGTCAATCATTTGCAAGGCAACATTTCCCAAGAAGAGATGGATATCTACAACGACCTGTTGGCCAATATGATGGAAGAACTGGAAGGCATGCCCAAAAAAGCGCCGGATTTGCTGATCTATCTGGATGGTTCATTCGAGACGATTTTGGATCACATCCGCAAGCGCGGCCGTGAATTTGAGCAGATCGAGGACGATTCCGAGTTATTATCCTACTATGAATTACTTTTCAAAAATTATGAGCAATGGTATCAGGAGTACGATCAAAGTCCAAAAATCAAGATCAACATTGATTCGTTCGACATCGTCAATAACAGCGGTGACGAAGAGCAGGTCATGGCCATCATCGAAAAAGCGCTCTTGGAAGTCCGCGGCGAAGAGGCCGAATTGACTTATGCCGGAAGCAATATCGTATAAGTGACAGATCCGTTCAGGTCGTCATCAAACAGCAGCAGTGCCATTCGGTGCGACTGCTGTTTTTTTTGGTGAGTAGGCCTAAATTTTTCGCGACGGACTGAAGCATATCCTTGGTTTATATACTATAATTAGGAAACAGACATAAATGACAGTTGTAGAGGACGGAACCAGACGATGGCGGCGGATAGGGCAGAACAAGCAGTGAATGTGGAGCAATGGCAAGCAATCAATGAACGGGATCAGCGTTTTGATGGAGAATTCTATTATGCAAACAGGGATACGCAACTGTACTGCAAGCCGTCCTGTCCTTCCCGGCTTCCGAAATTCAACTTTATCTGCGTCTTTACTTCAGCTGAGGCTGCGGAGGCGAATGGCTACAGTCCTTGCCGCAGCTGCAGACCGAACGGGAATGCCGTTACGGATCTGGAATGGGCCAACCAAGCCGAGCGCTTTATCCACAGCCATTATCAAAACCCTTTGAGCGTGAATCGTATTGCCGAAGCTTGTCATGGCCCCTCATCGGAACTGCAGCAGATCTTCATCCGCATCTACGGGGTTTCGTTGATGGACTACTTGGATCGTGTCCGGATGGATCAAGCACGCTACTTGCTGATTCACTCGGGACGCTTCATAAAGCAAATAGCCGAACTGATCGGGATGCCCTCCGCGGCGGAATTTTCCCGCAAATTCAAGGAAAAGGAAGGCGTGGCTCCGACAGAATACCGTAAACGTGCGCGTAAGCTTGACACAGACCAACACTCCTGAAGAGTTACAGCACAAATAAAAAAATGTAGAGCTAAACAGCAGGTTGACCGATCAATGGTAACCAGCTGTTTTTTTATTTTCCGATGAAATCATTTGACACAAATCGTTTACAAGTGTAAACTTGAATTCATAAGTAAGAATAAACAACAGAAGGGTGAAAAAAATGACCGAACTGGCACAGAAGAAAATCACCGACGCTGAATGGGAAGTCATGCGCGTTGTCTGGACGAACGGAAAAGCAACCAGCCGGGAAATCATTTCGGTTCTGCAGGAAAAAATGGATTGGAAACAAGCCACCATCAAAACGTTGATCGGAAGACTCGTCGACAAAGGCTTGTTGGCAACGGAACCTATCGGAAATAAATTCATCTACAGCGCAAACGTATCCGAGCAGGAAAGCGTCGGCGGTGCTACCGAAGACCTTTTGGCACACGTCTGCACGAAAAAAGTCGGCCGCACGATAGCGGAACTGATTGATAGAGCAACATTGAGTCACGCAGATGTGGCGATATTGGAAAAGGCGATCGCCATCAAAAAACGGACGGCAGTCGATGAAGTAAAGTGTATGTGCACGCCAGGACAATGCAACTGCAAACAAACCGGTTGCGTACACAAGGAGGAATCACCAGATGGAAAATAAAAGTTATGATATAGAAGGCATGAGTTGTGCATCGTGCTCCCAAGCCGTGGAAAAAGCGGCAGCTAAAGTCGCAGGCGTAAAGGAAGCCACCGTCAATTTGGCGACCGAGAAATTGACGGTTACTGTCGATGAGAGCCAGTTTTCCGAAAATCTTCTGAAGAATGCAGTCGATGCAGCAGGTTATGTGTTGGTGGCAAACAAGAAAGAAAAGACGTTTCTGATCGAAGGCATGAGTTGCGCCTCGTGCTCCCAAACCGTGGAAAAAGTGACCCGGGCAGTGGCTGGCGTGTCGGATGCGTCCGTGAACTTGGCTACCGAAAAAATGTTCGTCTCTTATGATCCGACAATGCTTCATCCAGGAGATATCTAAAGAGTTGTGGCCGAAGCGGGCTATAAGGCGATTGAAGAGAGCAGTACTATAGAAGAAAGCGATCAAAATCAAGCGAAGAAAGAACAACACATCAAAAATATGTGGCGGCGCTTTTGGCTCTCGGCGGTATTCACGATTCCACTTCTGTATCTCGCGATGGGTCACATGTTGGGATTGCCGTTGCCGATGAGCCTCCATCCGGAAATGCATCCCGTCACATTCGCGCTCACACAGCTCGTGTTGACGATCCCGGTGATGCTGCTCGGGACGAAATTTTTCACAGTCGGCTTCAAGTCCTTGTTCAAAGGCCACCCGAATATGGATTCGCTCGTGGCTTTGGGAACAAGCGCAGCCTTTCTGTATAGCCTGTATGGCACAGTTGCGGCAATCGGTGGGAACAACGAGCTTGTCATGAACTTGTACTACGAATCAGCAGCCGTCATTTTGACGCTGATTACGCTCGGCAAGTACTTCGAGGCCGTTTCAAAAGGCAAGACGTCGGAGGCCATCAAAAAACTGATGGGCTTGGCGCCTAAGACAGCCCGCGTCATCCGTGACGGCAATGAGCAGGAAATTAAGCTGGATGTCGTTATGGTTGGGGACATTCTGGTTGTCCGTCCCGGCGAAAAATGGCTGTCGATGGGAAAGTCACGGAAGGCCTGACATCCGTCGATGAATCGATGCTGACAGGCGAGAGTATACCGGTGGAGAAAAAAGCGGGCGATGCCATCATCGGCGGCAGCATCAATAAAAACGGAACGATCCAATACCGTGCCGAAAAAGTCGGGAAAGATACGGCGCTTGCGCAGATCATCAAGTTGGTGGAAGATGCCCAAGGTTCAAAAGCACCGATCGCAAAACTGGCCGATACGATTTCGGGCTACTTCGTTCCGATCGTCATCGTGCTCGCTGTTCTGGCCGGGCTGGCGTGGTACTTCATGGGACAAGAATCCTGGATTTTTGCACTGACCATCACGATTTCCGTATTGGTCATCGCTTGTCCTTGCGCGTTGGGCTTGGCGACTCCGACCGCCATCATGGTGGGTACCGGTAAGGGCGCCGAGAACGGTGTGCTGATCAAAAGCGGGACGGCTCTGGAGGTAACGCATAAAATTCAGACTATCATTTTCGACAAGACGGGGACGATCACGGAAGGTAAGCCGAAAGTGACGGATGTTCTGGTCCGTGAAGGGCTGGATCCGAATGAACTGTTGCTGTTGGCAGCATCGGCCGAAAAAGGGTCAGAGCATCCGCTCGGGGAAGCCATCGTCCGCGATGCCGAGGAGAAACAGCTGTCTTTCTTGAAACCATCCGCCTTCAATGCGTTGCCTGGCTTCGGTATCGCTGTTACAATCGATGGGAAAGAGCTTCTGTTGGGAAATGAAAAGTTGATGCTGAACCATGCAATCGGACTCGGTTCATTTGCCGAAACCTCCCACACGCTGGCGGAACAAGGCAAAACACCGATGTACATTGCAATGGATGGGGAATTGGCCGGCATCATCGCCGTTGCCGATACGGTGAAAGCAAGCAGTGCGACCGCAATCAAAAAACTCCGTGATATGGGCATCGAAATCGCGATGATCACCGGTGACAATAAACGTACGGCGCAAGCCATCGCCAACCAGGTGGGCATCGACCGGGTCTTGAGTGAAGTATTGCCTGAAGACAAAGCGGAAGAAGTCAAGAAGCTGCAACAGGGCGGCCGCAAAGTCGCCATGGTCGGAGACGGTGTCAATGATGCACCGGCATTGGCTCAAGCCGACATCGGCATCGCCATCGGATCAGGGACTGATGTTGCCATCGAATCAGCAGATATCGTACTGATGAAGAGCGACCTGATGGCGGTTGCCACGGCCGTCGAACTCAGCAAAGCCACCATCAAAAACATCAAGGAGAATCTGTTCTGGGCATTCGCCTATAATGTCCTGGGTATTCCTGTCGCGATGGGAATCCTGCATGTCTTCGGAGGACCTTTGTTGAATCCGATGATCGCCGGAGCAGCGATGAGTTTCAGCTCGGTGTCGGTTGTGTTGAATGCATTACGTCTGAAAGGATTCAAACCTTCCGTCTCAAAACGGTAAAGGATCAATAAATAGAAGAAAAGAGGAAATAATGATGAAAAAAGAATTACTACTTGAAGGAATGAAATGCGATGGTTGCGTAGCGACGGTCAAAGAGAAATTCTCTGCGATTGCAGGTGTGGAAGAGGTAATCGTTGATCTTGAAGAAAAAACAGCAACGGTCAAAATGAACCAAGACATTTCCGAAACGACTTTCAATGAAGCGTTGTCCGGCACGAAGTTTAAAGTAACCGGCAGCAAATAAGCAAAAAATAATGGCACAGGCTCCCTCGGCAATTGCAGAGGGAGCTTTTTTCGCACAAATTTGTACATTTTATCTGTTTGGCTATTGTAGTGAGCACAATTTAGGAGTAGAATGGAACATGCAGTCCGGTCGAACAGACCAGCATGCGGGCGTAGTTTAGTGGTAAAATGCGACCTTCCCAAGGTCATGTCGCGGGTCCGATTCCCGTCGCCCGCTTACTTATAATGAATATAGCTTAAGGCTGGGACATAGCTAGCTGAAATGAATGAAAAAAGGTTCCAATCACCAAATTGTGGTGGTTGGAACCTTTTTTTGAGGATTTTGGTGCAGTTTCCCTCCCATGATGGGCTTCATGGGCAGTGTATTTTCTCACGTTCACTGCCAATTCATCTCTATCAAAATCTTACTTTTCTTGCTGAATCTCCTCAATCAAGCTTCTCATCTCCGCAATCTCCCGCTCCTGCGCATCTATGATCTCATCTGCCAACTTTCGGACACGCTCGTCTTCTATCTTTGCCCGCTCACTAGCCAAGATGGCAATGGAATGGTGTGGAATCATCGCCTGCATGTAATCCACATCGTCTATCGTCGCCTGACTGCGCACCAACCATAACGAAACGCCGAAGATTAGAAAACTCGCTCCCAGTATGATAATGTTCCACTTCTTATTATCATACATCTTCCACATAAACGACAGCATCACAACCGCCATCACAGATCCCATAATCAACGTCATCAAGAGCCTCATCTCACTGAAGTAAATATGATTTAGCTGAAATACATTCAAGAACATCAAGAAATACATAATTACCGTAGAGACCAGAATCATAATTCCAAAGCGTACATACTTTTTCATAACAATCTCCTCCTGACTGTAATGACTCCTTACACATCTTACCTCCATTATAGCCATACGCGGCTGACGGGTCAAAAAATACCATTTTTATAGATATCCTTTTTGTTTACCAGCAACCTCCCTAGGTGGATAAAAAAATAGGCGCGAGCTCACTCAAATTAGGTAAGTTCACGCCTGTTTTTATCATTCAGTTGGGTTTTGTCCCAACCACTTTTTATTTATGTTTACAATAAGCAAATGTTTTGTAATGATTTTTAATCAGCATAAGGATAATGGGTCCGGTCCGCTTGAGAAATGACAGGCATTAAAACAAATGTTACAGCTGAAATGGTTGTTAAATCAATGATGTATCTATTTTTTGGCAAGGAGTTTGTGAAAAAAGACAGCTGTCACGCCGATTGTTACAAGTTGATTTTCTATATTACGACAGTGTAATATTTGACTTATGTTTGTAAGATAAACACTTTATTGAGACAGTGAAGTTAAGACGGAATAACAAAGAATGTATTTTTAACTTTGTCGGTTTGATTCATGATAGGATTGTCTCTGTTGAAAGAACTCCGATCGAGACCTGGATAAATACTTCATTTATCAAATAAAAAAGGTCATGAAGAGTATAAATTGCAATACGAAAACATTGCGAAGAGAAGAAAGGGAAAAAACACACATGAAAAACTTCAAATCTAGATTATTCGTAACGAGCGCAACTTTAGCAGCCATTGGTTTTATGGCAACAGCGAACCCTATACAAGCAAACGCAACAGAATATACTTCATCCACTTGGACAGCACGTACGGCAGATCAAATCAAAGCGGATATCCAAAACTTGGAAAGCGGCAGCAAATATACTTTCCAATGGGGCGACACTTTATCAGCAATTGCAGTAGCTACTGACGTATCAGTGAACGCCTTGGTTGATGTCAACAGCATCGGAAATGCAGATATGATTATCGCCGGTAACGCGATTGTATTGTCAGCTGATCATAAAATCGTGACTGTTGAACAAGACTCAGAAGTGAAGAGCTACGATATCAGCTCCGAAGAAGCAGTTGAAGTCGAAACACCAGTTGAAGCAGTTGAAGAAGTGCAGGCAGCTGCACCAGCTGAAGAAACATATGTTGAGCAAACTCCAGTAGCTCAAGCACCATCAACGACTTACCAAGCAAGCTACTTCTTGTATCAAGTAGTCCAAGCTGAAGCAGGCCCAAGCTACCAAGAAAAATTGAACGTTGCTTCTGTTATCATGAACCGTGTCGATTCCGGAATCTGGGGTGGTACGACAATCGATGCCGTGTTATATGCATCAGGTCAGTTCTCAGTAGTTGCTAACGGAGCTGCTGCAGCACAAGTGCCTTCTGCTGAAACAATTCAAGCAGTTAACGAAGTATTGAATGGTTACCGTTCAACATCGGCACAAAGCTTCCGCGCTTCAGGCGATGGCGTAACAAACGTGTTCTTCTAAAAAATATAAATAGCACCGATAGTACAAAGCAAAAAGCTGGACCCATTTCGGGTTCAGCTTTTTTGATGCGAGCGGATCCGTCCGGTAGGATTGCAGGATGTCCGATACCGGGAAAGAATCGGACATCCTGGAAACTATATACAAAAACGACCGTATCGGAAGAGACGGTCGTTTCTTTATAAAATGCACAATTAAATGTTGATGTTCAGGTTCACTGGGCTCAATTTCGAAACAAGACCGCGTAGGCGAGCGCCTGCGAGTTCTTTGATAGGCTCGACGACCTCTCTGATCGCGACATATTTGTCCACGTAAGTTACGACAAAACTTTCTTTGTAGCGCGGCAGGCCACAACGGCTTACCAAAAACATATGCTTAAGAATGATGTCGCGCTCCAAGGAGCTGATTTCAGTGATACGGCAAGCATTTTCACAAGCAATTTTTGGATGAGCATCGGCATGGGAACCGAGATTCAGCTGGGCGACAGCATCGCGGTCTTCATGGAAGAAGTCATGCAGCAAACCGGCACGTGCAGTAGCTCGAGCATCCAGCTTCCATTTTTTTGCAAGTTGGTAACTTTTATAGGATACGCGAATCGAATGCTCCAAACGATTGGTGAAGTGGTGGTGGGTAATGGTCTCCATATGCAATAATTCTTCGTGATAGATCAGATCTTCGACCAAAGCGACATATTCAGCATCATTTTTCCAATGGGATTGTTGCATCTGCATGCTTATTCTATCATCCTTTATGTAAGTAGTTGTATTTGTATTTTTCATGATGCCCATACTATACACCCACAGCAGAAAAAAAGAAGAGACTCGTTGTGTTTTTCTTCACTTTTACCAATATTTAAAATGTTTGTCATTTTGCTGTCACATCCGCGTTTTTGAGAATGGGCGTGTACTTTTTGGGATTCCGGAGTAGAATAGGGAATATAAGATCAGGAAGGGGCGATGAATGTGGAGAAAGTGGAAGGACCTTTTTACCTATTGAATGATGACATCATCAAAAATGAGGACGACAGAAAACATCCGGAATTCGAAGGACGGACCGTATATGAATTCATCCGTGTCCAGGATGGGATTGCGATTTTTTTGGAGGATCATCTGGAACGTTTTTTCCGGTCCGCAGCTTATCTGGACCTGCCACTGCCTGCTACGGCAGAGTCCATCGAGGACCGCGTCTATCGCCTGATAGCTGCCAATCAGGTTGAGGAGCAGAACCTTAAGTTTATCCTTGGTAAAACGTCAGAAGGCGAGAGTGTGTTGTGGATTTTTTTCACCCAGAGCATTTATCCTTCAAAAAAATATTATGAAGAGGGCATCGCTACGAGCCTCTTCCGAATCGAAAGATTGGATCCGAACATCAAGCTTGTCCGATCTGATTACCAGAAAGCGGTACTGCAGGAGCGTGCCGACAAAGGAGTTTATGAACTTTTACTGGTTGATGGAAATGAGCAGATCACCGAAGGCAGCCGCACGAATGTCTTTTTTGTGAAGGGTAACGAACTGTATACGCCTCCGGCACAAGCGGTACTGCTGGGAATCGTTCGTAAGAAAGTGTTCGAAATCTGTGCAAAACGACAAATACCGATCAATGAAACGGCAATTCCGGTGGAGTGGGTCAAGGAGGCTGAAGGTGCCTTCGTTTCCGGCACCGGCAATAATGTGTTGCCGATATCCAAAATCGGAGATCATTTTATTCCTACGATGGAGAATCCAGTTGTGCAGGCAATCATGGCAGATTATGCCGAACTGGTCAGGATGTATAAAGAAGAAAATAAACACTAAAAAAACATTGTTAACCACGTTTTTAAAAAGGTTGACAAACAGATGTCCTGCGTTTAAACTGAATACAGCATTGAGACCATCGCTTCGGTTCAAGCGGTGGTTTTTTAATCTTCTAAGTAAGAGAACGGGGGTAAAGGATGTCCACAAAAGAGAAAGTATTACAATATTTGGAGCAGCATAAAGGCGAAAGCATTTCCGGCCAAGACTTGGCTGATAAATTGGAAGTTTCCAGAACATCCGTGTGGAAAGCGATCAATAGCCTAAAAAAAGAAGGTTATCAAATAGAAGCAACTACGAATAAAGGGTATCAGTTATCCATCGATACCGATCTGTTGTCTGAGGCGGCCATTGTGCCGTTGCTGTCGGAAGCGCTGAAAGGCCACCGAGTCATTGCACATAAAACAATCGATTCGACAAACCTCGAGGCCAAACGGATCGTCAACGAAGATCCGACTTTCGAAGGTGTGATTTTATCGGAAGAACAGACAAAGGGCAGAGGCCGTTTGGGAAGAGTTTTCTACTCTCCGAGCGAATCAGGCCTGTACATGAGTTTGGTTTTGAGGCCGGTTGCTGATCTTGATAACGCCACCTTGATCACAACAGCCGCAGCCGTAGCCGTTTGCCAAGCGATCGAAACGCTGACGGGAAAAAAACCGCAGATAAAATGGGTGAACGACATCTTTCTGGATGGCAGGAAAGTCTGCGGCATCCTGACGGAAGGAATCATGGATATGGAATCGCGGACAATCGGAACGATCATTTTGGGAATCGGCTTGAACTTCCGGGAGCCTGAAACGGATTTTCCCGATGAGGTCCAGTCGATCGCCGGCACGTTGTTCGATAAAAAAAATGCCGCGGTGACCCGGAATCAAATGGTCGCCGAAATCCTTAATCGCTTTTATCTACTTTATCCTGATTTGGCTAAACGTTCCTATCTGGATGAGTACCGCAAACGTTGTTTCGTCTTGGGCGAACAGGTGACTTTCCCGCAAGGAGACGAAACAATCGAAGCCAAAGCGATTGCAATAGACAATGACGGCGGGCTTGTGGTGGCATTGCCGAATGGGGAAACGAAAACCCTGACCTTTGGCGAAATCAGCATCAAAATCAAAAAGAGAGAAGGAAAATAATATGAAATTATCAACAAGAGATTTGACTCAAATCAGCATATTCGCGGCTTTGACATTCGTCAGTGGTTTCCTGAGCATCCCTGTCGGCCCCGTTCCGATCACTTTGCAGACACTCATGGTACTGCTGACCGGCTTCTTCCTGCGTCCAAAAGCTGCCTTTTTTGCGCAACTGCTGCCTTTGCTATTGAAATTATTGCTTGGCGGATTCCAAGCCTTTTTGACTCCTAGTTTTGGGTTTGTGTTTGGATTTATTGCAGCTGCTACTTTGATTTCCTATCTCGTGCATAATAAAGAAGGAATCTTTTTGAATTATGGCATTGCAGCCGTTGCCGGCACAATCGTCATGTACGCAATCGGTTTGCCTTACATGGCGATGATCCTGAATGTTGTCATGGGCAATCAATTCGACTTGGCTGCGATTTTCCAGATGGGCATGTTGCTTTTCATTCCGGGGGATATCGCTAAAGCTGTATTGGCGATCATTCTGGCGGATCGTTTAAAAGGGCATGTTCGTGCCTTCCAACACTGAATTTAGATTTTGAAAACATAAATAATTCAAGATAAAGCATCCAGACCGGTGTAGGAAGGGGTTGGATGCTTTTATTTTGAAAAATATCTCGAATTCGTGAATATATAACTTGAAATACATTCCGGGATGTGGCATAATGATATCAAGCTTACGAAATGTAAGAGAGGTGAGGGTGAGCCCTTCATTGAAAAACAAGTGCATGGAGGAAAATAATTGGGAAACACATCTATGATATCTCGTATTAGTAATGCTTTATTTGGAAATAAAAATACAAAAAAAACAGATGAAAAGGGGAAAACAATTATGAAAATCGGAATTATCTCTGGAAGCGTACGTGAAGGAAGAAACTCAGCGGCAGTATCGGAATGGATCCATGAATTTGCCAAAAAACGCAATGATGGCGGCATCGAATACGAAATCGTAGCTTTAGCAGACTATGACTTGCCTTTGTTGGGCGCTAAATTACCAGAAGACCGTCAAGCGGCAGCAGGTGCAGCAATTCAAGCTTGGTCAGAAAAAATGGCTTCATTTGATGGATATGTATTTGTGACACCTGAATACAACCATGCAGTCGGTGGCGCTTTGAAAAATGCATTGGATTTCCTGAAACCTGAAGTTGCGGATAAAGCAGCCGGATTTGTTGGATACGGAAGTTTGGGCGGGGCCCGCGCACACGAAAATATGCGCGTCATCCTTGGCGAGTTGAGCGTAGCAACTGTGCACACAACAGTGAATTTCTCATTGATGACTGATTTCGAAAACATGAGCAATTTTGTGCCGAACGATTATCACGCAAGCAATGCAACCGCAATGTTCGATGAATTGATCAAATGGTCCGGAGCTTTGAAAACTATCCGTTAATGAGCGTTAAATATTGAAATGAATAGATGATTGTGATCGTCAGGGAGTCCTGGCGATCATTTCTTTTCGAAGACAGGTTCCTTTTATATTTTCTCCATTGATTTTCTGAAAGTGAACACCTATACTGAAACGTACTGAGTTTGCAAGCAAGCATTCGAATCAAGTGATCAGCATACATGGGAAAACAATCGGAGGGGATTAAGTGGTTTTGTTGGGAAGTTTGGTCAACAGTGCGGCCATTATTTTGGGAGGCAGTATCGGTCTGGCTTTGAAGAAAGGTTTATCGGATAGGATTGCCAGCGCAGTGATGAACGCTTTGGCGTTATGTGTCCTTTACATAGGCGTGAGTGGCATGTTGAAGGGCGAAAATATTTTGATCACCATCCTATCGATGGTGTTTGGGACTTTGGTCGGCGAATGGATCGATCTGGATAAAAAAATCAATCAGTTGGGCGATGAAATAGAAAGCCGGGTATCTTCTGAAAATAAGGAACATTCTGTTTCTAATGGGTTCGTCACAGCAAGTCTATTGTTCTGTGTCGGCGCGATGGCGATTGTCGGAGCTCTGCAGAGCGGTTTGACCGGAAATCATGACACGTTATTTGCGAAGTCACTGATTGATGGCATCGCGGCCATCGTGATGGCATCCAGTCTAGGGATTGGGGTACTGCTTTCAGCAGGTCTGATTCTCGTTTATGAAGGCGGAATTACACTCTTTGCGAATGTCCTAGCGCCGCTTTTGACTGATTCTGTAATCAACGAAATGACCTGTGTCGGCTCATTGCTGATTGTTGGTCTGGCTTTGAACATGCTGAAATTGACGAATCTGAAAATTATGAATTATGCGCCTGCTGTTTTTTTTCCTATCCTTTTCGGATATTTTATGTAACGACAGAAAGAAGACGATCCCCAGCGGACGTCTTTTTTGATTAACGACTCCGTTGCCGTTATAATCGGTAGCAAAGAAAGTCAGCGAAAAGGGGACAGAACTATGTGCGGACGTTATGCGCTGGAAGCGACAAAGAGTGAATTATGGGAAAGGTACCTTTTGGGGGAAATGAAAGAGGATGTCGAAGAGCGCGCGGAAATATTTCCGACCAACTACACACCACTGATAATGCCGGGCAACGAGCTTGTTCACCACAAATGGGGGTTTGTTGAGCCTTTCGCTAAGCGTCCTCTGATCAATGCCCGAGCAGAGACAATACTCGAAAAGCCGACATTCAGCCAACCCTTTCGGACAGCGCGTTGTCTCGTGCCGGCGACTGCATTTTTTGAATGGGAGAAAGTCGGCGACGAAAAGTTGAAACGAAAAATTGCCGTAGCAGATATCCCGATTTTTTCGATGGCCGGTATCCTCAAGACTTATCAGGATGAAAGCGGAAATCCTTTTACTGTTTTCTCCATCATCACCACGGCCGCCAATGATCAGATGCGTGCTATCCACGATCGCATGCCTGTGATACTGGAACCTGAAGATGAAGCCTTCTATCTAGATCAGAAGGCTGATCCGAAATTGGTTTGGAAGTTGCTGAAACCTACAGAACAGCGCCTGCTGATCGAATGAGTAATCGTTAATTGTTTATAAATGAGAATACGCTCATCTTAATTTAATTTAATCGTTGACATCCTTATCTGATTCTTATAAACTGAAGGCAAATAACTAATGTGCTAGAAGGATTAATGCAAACGCAAACAAAGGTGTCGCAGTCCCATCATCAGAAAAGCCCATTTGGATAATTCTATCTGAATGGGCTTTTTCGTACTAGGGACAAGCGGTTGATTGCCGAAGCAGTTCTCGCACAAACTAAAAATAGGGGGAAATGAAATGATTGGAATGGATTGGAAAAAGAAAGTAGCGACAACATTGGCACTGACTTCAGCTTTGTTGCTTGGGGCATGCGCCGGCGGTACAGAAGAAGCGACGGATTCTTCCGCAGCAAGTTCGACAGTTTCAGATGATGCTGTGCATATCGGTATTCTGCAGATTCTTGAGCACGAGTCCTTATCGGCTGCCCGCACAGGGTTCTTGGAAGTGCTGGAGGAAGCTGGGTACGTCGAAGGCGACAATCTGGTCGTAGATTACCAGAATGCCCAGGGTGACCAAGCCAACCTGCAGAGTATGGCTGAGCGCTTAGCAGGCAATAATGACCTTATTTTATCGATATCGACCCCGGCTTCACAAGCGATAGCAAACGCAGAAAAAGAAAATGCAGTTCTGTTCACTGCCGTAACCGATCCAATAGATGCCGGACTGGTGGCAAGCGCGGAAGAACCGGGAGCGAACATCACCGGAACAAGCGACCAAGCACCAATGGACAAGCAGATTGAACTGTTGTTGTCGATTGTACCTACTGCAGAAACGGTAGGGATCATCTTTAACTCCAGTGAAATGAATTCCGTTGTCCAAAGTGATCAAGCGAAAGCGTTGCTGGAAGCAGCAGGCGTGAACGTCGAAATCATGACCGTTACTTCGACAAACGATGTCCAACAAGTGATGGAATCGTTGGTACAAAAAGTGGACGCGATCTATATTCCGACAGACAATACCTTATCCAGCACAATGGCTACCGTTGGCCAAATCGCGATGGAAGCCAAAATCCCTGTCATTCCTGGCGCCACTGATATGGTGGAAGTGGGCGGATTGGCAACTTACGGAATCGACTTCAAGGAATTAGGGCGTCAGACAGGCGAAATGGCCTTGCAAATTTTGGAAGAAGGTAAACTTCCTTCCGAACTGCCGGTACAATTCCCTGAGACGCTGCAATTGGTCATCAATGAAGAGATGGCTGAAGCATTGGGAATTGATCCAGACAGCATCAAAATGCCAGAATAAGTTATTCATTTTAAAACGAGATTGCCTCACTAAAGTGTGGCAGCCTCGTTTTTTTGTGGCGTACCCGAGCGTATATTGTTCTGCTCCGGCGACGGAGGCCTCGCCGGAGTTGTGGACACAATCTTCTGCGTTTCCCCTCGGCTTAAGCGATGTGTTACACGATTTTGTAAGGAAACAGCAAAAGGGGTTGACAAAAGAAGGCACATTGCATAAAATGAGAATACGATAATAAAACTTAGTTAAAAATTAGAAGGCTACAAAAAAAGGAAAGGAGGGGATCGTCATGGAAGATGCAAACGTATCGGCTAATGTAATCATGGGGACTACCCCTTCTTTCAACGGCTTATTATTATAGCAGGGCTTGGACACTGGAATATCAGTCGTTTGAGCCCTGCTTGGCATTGACAAATAATGGGGCTGAAGCGATTATTTATTGACCTTCGAAATGCATCCATTATTTGTGGATGCATTTTTTTTCGAAATTTACTCTTATGAATCTTTAATGAAACCAATAAATGAAAAATGAACCGGAGGAAAAGACCATGACCGAAAAACAGTACATTCAATTCTTTGATACGACTCTGCGCGATGGGGAACAGACACCTGGTGTGAACTTCAATACGAAGGAAAAAGTACAGATTGCCTTGCAGATGGAAAAATGGGGGATCGATGTTATCGAGGCGGGTTTCCCGATTTCTTCAGAAGGCGACTTCGAGGCGGTAAAAGCGATCGCCGGCGCTGTCAAAAACATGACAGTAGCAGGACTTGCGCGTTGCAACGAAAAGGACATCGATGCAGCTTATGAAGCCTTGAAGGATGCGGCAGATCCACAAATCCATATTTTTATTGCGACGAGCCCTGTCCATATGGAATTCAAGCTGAAGATGAGCAAAGCAGAAGTGTTGGCGTCTGTTGCACACCATGTGGCATACGCCAAATCAAAATTTGAGAAAGTTCAGTTCTCCCCTGAGGATGCGACCAGAAGCGATTGGGATTTCTTGGTTGAAGTCGTCAATCTGGCTATCGAAAAGGGCGCAACGGTCATCAACATTCCTGATACCGTTGGCTATACCAATCCGACTGAATTCGGAAATCTGTTCAAATACCTGAAGCAAAATGTAACCCGCTTTGATGACGTCATCTTCTCCTCACATTGCCACGACGATTTGGGCATGGCAACGGCGAACGCTTTGGCTGCAGTCGAAAATGGCGCGCTTCGGGTAGAGGGCACCATCAACGGCATCGGAGAGCGTGCAGGAAATACGGCACTTGAGGAAGTTGCAGTTGCGCTCCACATCCGCAAAAATTATTATGAGAAAGAAATGGGTATGGTACTGAAGGAAACGAAGCGCACAAGCGATTTGGTCAGCCGCCTTTCCGGCATGCCGGTTCCGCGCAACAAAGCCGTCATCGGCGGTAATGCCTACGCACACGAGTCCGGGATCCATCAGGATGGTGTGCTGAAGAACCCGGAAACCTACGAAATCATCACACCGCAATTGGTCGGTGTGGAGCATAACTCATTGCCGCTTGGCAAGCTGTCCGGCCGTCACGCCTTTGTGGATCGGATTGCGCAAATGGGCTATGAAATCAGCGATCCCGCTGAAATCAAAATATTGTTCGCCCGCTTCAAAGAACTGGCTGACAAGAAGAAGAACGTGACCGAAGAGGACATCCATGCGCTGATGGTCGGTAAGTCGATCGAAGATGAATCGGCTTACGAGTTGAAACGACTGCAAGTGCAGTTTGTGAAAGATGGCATCCAAGCGGCGATCGTCGGCATCCAGGATAAGGGCAATAAAGAAGCGAAGATGCAGGATTCCGCAACCGGATCGGGAAGCATCGAAGCGATCTACAATACCATCAACCGCATTATGGAGCAAGAAATCATTCTGAAGGAATACAACATCGAAGCCATCACAGGCGGGAAAGATGCGCAAGCAGAAGTGCACGTGGTCGTGGAGGATGAGGACGGCAAGAGCTATAACGGAACAGGTATCGACTTCGACGTTCTGACGGCATCCGCGAAAGCGTACATCCAAGCCAGCGGAAAAGCAAAAAATAAACAGACAATAGAAAAAGTATCAGCACATTTCTGATGAGGGGGAAAAAGTAAGATGAATTATACGATTGCAGCATTGCCCGGAGATGGCATTGGACCAGAAATAATGGAAAGCGGCTTGACCTTGCTGGAAACGCTCGGCAAAAAATTTCAGCATGAATTCAACGTAACAGTTTACCCATTCGGAGGAGCCGGTATCGATGAAACCGGTGATCCGATTCCGCCACAAACAATCAAAGGCTGTTCAGAAGCTGATGCGATTCTTTTGGCCGCAATCGGTGGCCCAAAATGGGAAACAGCCGAGAAAACACCGGAAGATGGCCTGTTGCAATTACGTAAGACATTGGGACTTTTCTCGAACATCCGTCCGATTGCCGTCAGCGACAGCATCGCCCACCTCTCCCCTTTGAAGACGGAGCGGGTAAAAGGCACAGACTTCATCGTGGTCCGTGAATTGACTGGCGGCCTGTACTTCGGCCAGCCGAAGCATTGGAACGATGAGGAAGCGACTGATACTTTATTCTATAAAAAGAGCGAAATCGATCGGATTGTCCGCCAGGCTTTTGACATCGCGATGACGCGCGGCAAAAAACTGACTTCCGTCGATAAAGCCAACGTATTGGCCAGCAGCAAATTATGGCGCAAAACCGTGAATGAAATCGCGACAGAATATCCGGAAGTGACCGTGGATCACTTGTATGTCGATGCGGCTTCGATGAAAATTATCCAAGATCCGACCTCATTCGATGTCATCGTGACGGAAAACATGTTCGGGGACATCCTGAGCGACGAAGCATCCGTCATCACAGGCTCACTGGGGATGTTGCCTTCCGGAAGCCATGCGGTATCCGGTCCTTCGTTATATGAACCGATCCATGGATCCGCACCGGATATCGCCGGTAAAAACATCGCCAACCCGATGTCGATGATCCTATCCGTAGCCATGATGTTGCGCCAAAGCTTCCAGCTGCATGAAGAGGCTGCTGCGCTTGAAAAAGCGGCCTCCGAGGTGATGGATGCCGGGTTCCTGACGGCCGATCTGGGCGGCACGACGACAACGACAGCATTTACTGAACAAGTGAAAGCCATTTTGGAAAAGTGAAGGGGAGTAGATAGTATGAGCAGAACGCTTTTTGATAAACTATGGGACAGACACGTCATTACAGGACCAGAAGGTGAACCACAATTGTTGTACGTGGACCTGCACCTGATCCATGAAGTCACTTCGCCACAAGGCTTTGATGGCTTGCGCGAAACCAACCGCCCAGTCCGACGTCCTGACAAAACGATCGCAACGGTCGACCATAATGTGCCGACGGAAGACATCTACAATATTAAAGACCTGATTTCTAAGAAACAGATTGAAGCGCTGCAAAAGAATTGCGCAGAATTCAACATTCTATTAATGGATATCGGAACAGCCAATCAAGGGATTGTGCACATGGTAGGACCGGAATTGGGCGCAACCCAACCTGGTAAGATTGTCGTCTGCGGAGATTCACATACGGCTACGCATGGGGCCTTCGGAGCGATGGCATTCGGTATCGGCAGCTCGGAAGTGGAGCATGTTTTTGCAACGCAATCAATCTGGCAGAAAAAACCGAAATCGATGGGCGTAAAAATCACCGGCAAATTGCCTGCGGGCGTCTACGCGAAAGATATCATCCTACATTTGATTGCGACTTACGGAGCAGCCTTCGGAAGTGGTTATGCGATTGAATTTTACGGAGATACAGTGGAAGCTTTGACGATGGAAGAACGGATGACAATCTGTAATATGTCCATCGAGTTCGGTGCAAAAATCGGCATGATGGCACCGGACCAGACTACTTACGATTACTTGCGCGGTCGCCGTTATGCACCGGAAAACATGGAGAAAGCCATTGCCGATTGGGAGACGCTGAAGAGCGATCCGGATGCTGTCTATGACACTGACATCGCTATCGATGTTTCCGACTTGGCTCCTTATGTAACTTGGGGAACCAATCCAGGTATGGGTGTGCAGTTCGGAGAAAAATTCCCGGAAATCCAGGACAAAAATGATGAGCGTGCCTATAACTACATGGATCTGAAACCTGGTCAAACGGCGGAAGATATTCCATTGGGCTTTGTCTTCATCGGCTCTTGTACAAATGCCCGCCTGTCCGATCTGATCGAAGCGGCGAAGTATGTCAAAGGCGGACAAGTACCTGCCCATATCCAAGCGATGGTTGTACCGGGCAGCCGGACCGTCCGCGATGCGGCCGCGGAATTGGGATTGGACAAAATCTTCATCGATGCGGGATTTGAATGGCGCGAGCCAGGATGCTCGGCTTGCTTGGGGATGAACCCGGATAAAGTGCCTGCTGGCGTACACTGTGCTTCGACTTCCAACCGTAACTTTGAAGGCCGTCAAGGCAAAGGTTCGCGGACGCACTTGGTCAGCCCGGCAATGGCAGGAGCTGCCGCAGTGAACGGTAAATTTGTGGATATCAGAAAGGAAGCAGTGACTTATGGAGCCAATTAAAGTACATAACGGTAAGACCGTTGCTTTGATGAACAACAACATCGATACCGACCAAATCATTCCGAAAGTATTCCTGAAACGGATCGAAAAAACGGGTTTCGGCGCTTTCGTTTTTGATGAATGGCGTTTCTTGAAAAATGGCGATCCGAATCCGGAGTTCCCTTTGAACGATGCCGACCGCCAAGAAGCGACAATCCTCGTAACGGGAGATAATTTCGGCTGTGGCTCTTCCCGTGAACATGCCGCATGGGCATTGAAGGATTACCGCTTCCGAGTCATTATCGCCGGCAGTTACAGCGATATCTTCTATATGAATTCCTTGAAGAATGGTCTATTGCTGATCGAATTGCCGCAAGAGCAACGTGATGCGTTGGCGCAATTACCGGCGGATGAAACCATCCAGATCGACTTGTCGAATCAAGTGGTCAGAACCAACGCAGCCGAGTATCCGTTCGCCATCGATCCGACTTGGAAGCATAAATTGGAAAACGGCATCGACGACATCACCGAAACGATGGCCTATAAAGATGAGATTGATGCGTACGAAACAAAATGGGACAATATATACGCATAGATATAAAAGTGGAACGGATTCGTTCAGCCCTGATTAAGGAAACACTGTGACCTAATCGGTCAAGTGTATCATGCCTCTAAGCGATTGAAATCGCAAGAGTCATGACAATTTAGGAAATCTGTCCTCGCAACGTTCCCTACGGTCACCTTGTACTGGGACTCTAAGGGATGAATCCCAAAGACTCCCATGCAACTGAGCATCGTAGAGCGCAATATGCTGAGAGACTTCCTGCGTCAGCAGGTTAGTCGAATAGTATCCTTGGCTCGTAGAGACAAGGGGTTCCTTTGTCCTTTCCGAAGGGCTAATCCGTGGAACTAGCCATCATTATTGGTGCGGGGAACACTTTGGGAGTACTTCAAACACCTAGGGTGATGCATTTTAAATTTTTTAAAATTGTAATAGGATAAGCGAGAAATTTCCTTCAATTGGAGGGGATTTCTCGCTTGTTTTTTTGAAGTGTTGTAAGATGGAGTTGTGCCAAGGTTGGCAAATATGACGATATGTTGTCGTTGTCGCTAAAAAAACATTATCCTAAACTGCTTTATGTTATAATATCTTGTCTGTCGTTAAGCCCCTATTTGAGGATATCTGCAGAAAAAGGCCCGCAGGATGGATGAATGAATTTTCCCTACAGGAGGAATGAATAAGATGAGTAGAGCTTTAATTATTGGTGCCGGTGGCGTTTCCAACGTCGTATGCCATAAATGTGCCCAAAATTCAGAAGTGTTCGAAGAATTTATGATTGCCAGTCGTACCAAGTCAAAATGCGATGAAATCAAAGATCGGATCGAAAGCGGCATTTATGCTGGGCGTTCAAAAATAACGACTGCCCAAGTGGATGCGAACAATGTTCCTGAATTAGTGGCGCTGATCAATGAATACAAACCGGATATCGTGATTAATGTGGCTTTGCCATACCAAGACTTGACCATCATGGATGCCTGTCTTGAAACAAAAACTAATTATGTCGACACAGCGAACTATGAACCGGAAGATACAGCTAAATTTGAATACAAATGGCAATGGGATTACCGCGAGCGTTTCGAAAAAGCCGGCATCACCGCGTTGTTGGGATCAGGCTTTGACCCGGGCGTAACAAGCGTATTCTCTGCCTATGCCCAAAAACATCATTTCGATGAAATCCATACGATCGATATCCTGGACTGCAACGGCGGCGATCATGGTTATCCTTTCGCAACCAACTTCAATCCGGAGATCAACATCCGCGAAGTGACCGCAAACGGAAGCTATTGGGAAGATGGTAAATGGATCGAAACGGAACCGATGGAAATCAAACGCGAATACAATTTCGATCAGGTCGGCAAGAAGGACATGTATTTGCTGCACCACGAAGAAATCGAATCTTTGGCTTTGAACATCAAAGGCATCAAACGCATCCGTTTCTTCATGACATTCGGCGAAAGCTACCTGACGCATTTGAAAGTGTTGGAGAATGTGGGCATGACTTCCATCGAGCCGATCGAATTCGAAGGCAAACAAATCGTGCCGCTACAATTCCTGAAAGCTGTATTGCCTGATCCAGCTTCATTGGGACCGCGCACAAAAGGAAAAACGAACATCGGTAACATCTTCACCGGAATCAAAGACGGAAAAGAGAAGACATACTACATCTACAACGTCTGCGACCATGAAGAATGCTACAAAGAAGTCGGCTCGCAAGCTGTCTCATACACAACCGGTGTCCCAGCGATGATCGGGGCAGCTATGGTCTTGACCGGACAGTGGAAAAAACCAGGTGTGTACAATATCGAAGAATTCAATCCGGATCCATTCATGGAAGCATTGAACGTCTACGGCTTGCCTTGGCAAGAGGACTTCAATCCTACCTTGGTCGACTAGGAGGTACGGATGGACACAACAATCGATTTTCAATCCTTGCCGACACCCAGCTATGTGGTGGATGAAACTTTATTGCGCCGCAATCTGGAAATCCTGAAATCGGTCAAGGATCAGACAGGTTGCAAGATCTTGTTGGCTCAAAAGGCTTTTTCAATGTATCATTTCTACCCTTTGATCGCCGAGTATCTGGACGGCACGACAGCCAGCTCCGTCCATGAGGCACAACTGGGTTTTGAGGAATTCGGCAAAGAGACGCATGTCTTTGCGCCGGCTTTCAAGAAGGAAGAAATGGAGGCGTTGCTCCCGATCGTGGATCACATCGTCTTCAATTCCCCTAACCAAGTGAAGCTGTACGCCGAAATGGTGAAGAACAGCCCGCGTCCGATCGAAATTGGCTTGCGCGTCAATCCAGAACTTTCGACGCAGGATCATGCGCTTTATGACCCGGCCAGCCCGTTTTCGCGTTTGGGAACGACAGCCGTCAATTTCGACGAAGGCCAAGTCGAACTTTTGGACGGACTGCATTTCCACACCCTTTGCGAACAAGGTTCCGATGCTTTGGAAGCGACTTTGGTCGCATTCGAGGAAAAATTCGGGAAATATCTGCACGGTATGAAATGGGTGAACTTCGGCGGTGGGCACCACATCACCAAAGAAGGTTACGATATCGCCAAATTGGTGAAGATCGTCAACTATATCAAAGAAAAATATGCTGTGCAGGTCTATCTTGAGCCTGGCGAAGCGATCGCATTGAATGCGGGATTCCTTGTTGCGAGTGTGTTGGAGACGACCTATAACCAAATGAATTTGGCCATTCTGGATACATCCGCGACTTGCCACATGCCTGACGTATTGGAAATGCCTTACCGCCCGTTCATCATCGGTTCCGGTGAAGCCGGTGATAAGGCGCACACGTACCGTTTAGGTGGACAGACTTGCTTGGCAGGGGACGTCATCGGGGATTATTCTTTCGATGAGCCGCTTCAGCCCGGCAATCGCCTGATTTTCACGGATATGGCCATCTATTCGATGGTCAAGAACACGACCTTCAACGGCATCCAACTGCCGGCCATCGCAGCCCATACGGTCAAAGACGGCACGAAAGTCATCAAGACCTTCGGATACGAAGATTTCAAATCACGACTGTAGAATTTTGAATAGTGGAGCTGTCTCTCATGAGACAGCTTTTTTGCTGTTCTCCGGCGTGGGGCGCTTGGCCGGAGTTGAGGACCACATTCTGATGGTCTCCTCCTGTGGGCAGAAGCCTCCTCGGAGAAGAGACCAAATATTACCATTCTGCTCCGGCGAAAGAAGCCTCGCCGGAGGAACGGGACATTTTGCACTGTAGTTTTCCAGCTAAAATATGCATATCCATAAAAAACAATAGGACTAAGAAGAATTTGCCTCAAGTGACAAAGACGATAGGGTCCGGTATAATCAAATTGTCGAATATCGCGAAAAATCCTTCGGAAAAGGGGAACAAAATGAGAAAAGTAACGTTTGTGATGTCGTTGGCTGTGCTGGGATTATGGGGGTGCGCGGATGAAGCGGATACGGTTCCTGAAGTTGCATCCGTGGACACCGCTTCTGAACAAAATGATACAGTTTCCGAAAACGAGGAGGAAAAAGTCATTTCCTTCATCGGAGTCGGGGATAATCTGATCCATGATTCCATTTTCCGGGATGCGGAATTGCCGGACGGAACCTATGACTTCAAGTTCATCTACGAAAATGTGGCAGAGGATATTGAAGAGGCGGATATCGCTTTTCTGAATCAAGAAACGATCAGCGCGGGGGGAGATTATCCTTATTCGGGCTACCCAGCGTTCAATACGCCGCCCGAAATCGCCCAGGATATGAAAGACCTAGGCTTTGATTTGGTCAACGGCGCAACGAACCATGCCTTGGATTATGATTACCCAGGCGCCCTCAATTCCCTGGCAGTATGGAATGAAGTGGAGGATGTCATCTACACAGGTATTTATGAGAGTCAAGCGGATCGGGATGAAATCCGGACAATCGAAAGAGAAGGCGTCACGTTCGCTTTTTTGACCTATACTTACGGCACGAACGGTATTGAGCCGGACACCTCTTATCGGGTAGCCTATTTTGACGAAGAGCAGATTCGCCAGGATGTTGCCAATGCCAAAAGCGTCAGCGATGCTGTCATCGTTTCGGCGCACTGGGGTGACGAAAATACGCAGGAAGTCAACGAGATGCAACGTACTTATGCACAATTGTTTGCAGATCTGGAGGTCGATGTCGTCATCGGCACCCACCCACACATTCTGCAACCGATTGAGTGGGTGACCGGCGTAAATCAAAATAAAACCCTTGTGGTCTATTCTCTGGGGAATTTTATTGCCCACTCGCTGACGGATTATAATACGCTCGGAGGCATGGTGACTTTTGATTTTGTCGTTGCTGATGATGAGACGATGAGTATCGAAAACGTCCAATTCGAGCCTACTGTTTCGCACTATGTGGCAGATCCGCGAAATGTTGAGAACTCACGGCGGGATTTTAAAATTTACAAGTTGGAAAATTACTCGGAAGAGTTAGCCTTGGAGCATGGGTTGAACGGTTATGAGGACCTGGAAATAACGCCGAATAATTATCTTTCCCTCGTGAAGAACGTCATTCCTGCAGAAATGTTGGAGTAACGGAAAAAATACAATAATGCATTTTTTTGAAGGCATCGGTAATCAGCGGTACAGCAAGCATTTCTTGAAAAGAAACAAACATGAAACCGAAGCCTTCCGAAAATTGCATACTAATGATTGACGAAACCGCTTATTTATACTATATTGTAGGCAGATGGAAAATCCTATCGCGATATTCTATCCACCTCAGAAAAACTCCCGATTGAAATATCAGTGATCATGTCAGCGTACCACCAAAAATACACCCTCCGCTCAAACAAATGAGCAAACCACCCAAATACTTTCACAACTAGATTTCCTCGATTTACACAAAAGTAATTCCAGTAAACTTACGTTCTTTTTTGACATCCTCTCAAAAATCATCCAGCAAGACATACCCGATCTTATTCTTCGCTTACCCATTTTTATAATAGATCCTATGGAAAATAACACGGAGTAATCAGCTTATTTTGAACGCCGATAAACCTTTGAACATACAGGTGGTTGAATGCTTGAATCGCAGTTGAACTAATAATAGGTAAGTTTTTTCAACAAACTGATTTAGCATGCCAAAATCTTTATTTTGATGTATGTATTTGAATGCTCGGCTACCAGCAATGTTTAAGCTATCCGTTTTTCTCTGATGCATTCTCCGAAAATCCCACGTTTGTATCCCACCCTTTGATTATTCTCTGTTCTCGATAGATCCGTTTTGAGTAAAAGCGTTTGTCGTTTTTCATTGTATCGGTCCTTCGCAGCTCTTGGATTTGTTGACTTGCGTGATTCACAGCAGCTTCAAGCCAATGCGTCAGCCACTTGTACCGTCACTTTCGAAATAAAGAGGAGATGGAGGAATATGAGAAAAAAGTATTTTTTACTGCTCAACAGAATTGTTTTTTTGCTGATAACATTGATGACAGTGATGCCATCCTTTTTGTCAGCCTATACCGCAATCGATGTATTAGCCGCAGAAATCGGAACAGTCCAGATGGCCTTACCTATGGATGATGGGACTGCGAGCGCAACTGGAACGGTCAACGGATCAGGAACGGCTGTTGATTGGGTTGTGACCGTAACGAAATTTGATTCTGAGGACAAACGGGCTCCGAAACTCGAACTTGAATACAGCAGCGGCCTAGGTACACCGTATAATATTAGTACGAATGTTCAACAAATCAATCGTACGGATATCGGTGCGGTGACAGTTTTAAAAGGATACACATACAGCACCGCCGCAGAAACACTCACCATGTCATTCACTACTGATATTACAGACCATTCTTCTGAAACAATTTCCCTCAAAATACTGGCAGGAACGCTCAGCGAAGAGGAATCCGGGGCAGTGGACATCTTCATGTCTGGTAACGTAAGAACATTATCTCTCGTCAATCCAATCGCCCAAGCAGCAGCGGAAGCAGCAGCCCAGGCGGAAGCGGAAGCAGCAGCTCAGGCGGAAGCGGAAGCAGCAGCCCAGGCGGAAGCGGAAGCAGCAGCTCAGGCGGAAGCGGAAGCAGCAGCTCAGGCGGAAGCGGAAGCAGCAGCCCAGGCGGAAGCGGAAGCAGCAGCTCAGGCGGAAGCGGAAGCAGCAGCTCAGGCGGAAGCGGAAGCAGCAGCTCAGGCGGAAGCGGAAGCAGCAGCCCAGGCGGAAGCGGAAGCAGCAGCTCAGGCGGAAGCGGAAGCAGCAGCTCAGGCGGAAGCGGAAGCAGCAGCTCAGGCGGAAGCGGAAGCAGCAGCCCAGGCGGAAGCGGAAGCAGCAGCTCAGGCGGAAGCGGAAGCAGCAGCTCAGGCGGAAGCGGAAGCAGCAGCGCAGGCGGAAGCGGAAGCAGCAGC
>NZ_FJND01000001.1:0-120646 GCF_900067165.1 Trichococcus sp. ES5 | reverse complement strand
AGCGGAAGCAGCAGCCCAGGCGGAAGCGGAAGCAGCAGCTCAGGCGGAAGCGGAAGCAGCAGCCCAGGCGGAAGCGGAAGCAGCAGCTCAGGCGGAAGCGGAAGCAGCAGCTCAGGCGGAAGCGGAAGCAGCAGCTCAGGCGGAAGCGGAAGCAGCAGCCCAGGCGGAAGCGGAAGCAGCAGCTCAGGCGGAAGCGGAAGCAGCAGCTCAGGCGGAAGCGGAAGCAGCAGCTCAGGCGGAAGCGGAAGCAGCAGCCCAGGCGGAAGCGGAAGCAGCAGCCCAGGCGGAAGCGGAAGCAGCAGCTCAGGCAGAAGCGGAAGCAGCAGCCCAGGCGGAAACGGTATCCCAGTCTGATGCAAATGTTGAATCAACTGTGGATTCGCCAGAAAGTTCAAAACTAATTGTTGTTGAGGAACTGCCAGAACAAGAAATAGAACTCGATTCAGTCGCTGAACCAGTCTCTTTAGAAGGAATTGCAAATGATCCAATCATTCCGGTGCCGCCTATAGTTGCTTTGTTGTTCGGTAAATCGACTCTAGCGTTTGGTGTGAACGAAGGGCTAGCACTAGCGGCGACTACATATAGCGACACAATCCAAGTAAATAAAACAGCCTTACGAAATTTAGGGTGCAGAACCTATGAAGTTACCTTGACCATCACCGGCATTCCCCCACTGAAACCTGTTGATGTCGTTTTGGTTTTGGATAGATCCGGTAGCATGTCCGAATCAGCTGGACGGTATTCACGCTTGTATTATGCAAAACAAGCGGCTATTAATTTTGCTGGATTAGTATTAACCGGTCCAAATGCTATTCCGGGTAGCCAAGTTGCAGTAGTAAGCTTCAGTGGGCCTCAAACCGTTACTGGTGATGGTATTCAGAGTAACGCGACAGAAAATTTGGGATTTTCTACAAATATGACATTAATAACTAATACCATCAATGGCCTTAATGCGAGTGGAGGCACAAACACTCAAGCAGGGTTTAATCAAGCTGGAACGACATTGAATGGAGCTAACGCGGATTCAAATAAAGTAGTCATCATGTTTACTGACGGCATACCCACAGCAAGCAATGGGAATCAATATGGTCCTAGCGAACCAACAGTGCACAATGTACACACAATTGGTGCATATACAGCAGGGCAAGCACTACATCCAAGGGCACGTGTATTCACCATCGGCTTATTGCAAAATATACCCACTAATGTCCGTACACTTGCCATTGACACATTGACAAAAGCTCAAAATGCTGGATTTTATGAAGCCCCATCTGCACAAGATTTACAAACAATTTTCGCATCTATTTCACAACAGTTAAATTATTCTGCGCTAAATGCTGTTGTAACGGATGTGGTTGGAAATAATTTCAACCTAATTGAGAGTAGTCTCCCGGCTGGAGCTGTTTACAATCCTATGAACAGAACTATTACCTGGAGCCCAGGAACAATCATTACAAATTCGCAGTTGAAATACACGGTTCAAGCCAAGCCGGAATTTGAAGGCGGATTAGCCTACACAAATGAATCAGCAACTCTTAATTACACGAACGTGAATGGAGTTGCTAATCAGGCGAAAACGTTCCCGAAACCTCAGGTGAATGTTCCTACGAGACTAAGTGTAAGTTTAACTGATGCCACTATTCTATTGGGTGATTCCATTCAATTGGCAATCGGCAACGATCCTGCTTCTCAAAACTATATGAGCCCAATAACTGGCGGTGATGGTAATGGTACCTACACCTATGCTTGGTATGTGGATGGCTCCGATACAGTTATTTCAACAGCGGAAAATCCATCTGTTTCACCTACCGTAGATACGAAATATAAGCTTATCGTTACAGACTCCAGCGGTTGTAAGGCCATCGCCTATATGTGGGTTAGAGTCAAAACAGGCAGTCTGACAATCAGGAAGGAAAATGAATCCGGTACAGTGATTACTGACAATCCTGCCACCTTCACTCTGACAAAAAATAGCACTACAACAACGCAGGTGACGGCTGCGAATGGATTTGCAGAATTCACCGGTCTTACAAGAGGAACGTATACATTAAAAGAAACAGTCGCCCCGACAGGGTATATAGCAGATCCGACAATATACACAGTGACTGTGGGATTAAGTACAGTGGGCGCAGTAGTGGTTACCGTGACTAAACCTGGAACACCCAACCCAACCACTGTTTCAAGTAATCCATTGGTAATACAAAACGCAATGGATAAAATTGATATTCCGGTCACGAAGACTTGGAATGACAATAATAATTTGCTGCAAACGAGGCCATCAAGCATTACTGTGAATATTTACCAGAATTACCAAGAAGGGGATTCACCTTACGACACGATTGTCATTACACCTGATTTAAACGGCGTGTGGAATGGGGTTTTCGAAGATCTTCCGAAATTTGAGAGCCCGAATGAGTTGTATATCTATACAATCGAAGAGGTGGGTGTCGATAAATATACGGCAGTGGTAACCCCTTCAGATAATGGCTTTACGATCACCAACACATTGAATGTCGGTTCACTCGTTATACTGAAAGTTGACAAATCTGATCCTACCAAAAATCTGGCTGGCGCAATTTTTGAACTCCGAAAAGCTGATGACAGCATTGTCAAAGATATCAATGGTAATGAAGTTAGGGGCACGACCGATTCCGATGGGCTGATTACCTGGGCGAACATCCCTTATGGTACGTATAAATTAGTGGAAATCCAAGCGCCCGATGGATTTAATCTGTTGGATGAAGATATCGAAGTTGTCATAGATGCCGACCATACCGATGTTTCTAAGACAATTGAAAATGTACCCGTTAAAGAACTTCCTGCTACTGGTGGAATGGGAACAACAGTGTTCACTTTAGTCGGATTGGCTATTATGATTGGTTCCGGATTTGTCTATAAGAAAAAGAAATAGTTGCAATTTTCGTAACAACTGAGTCTAGAGGAGGAGAAGAAGATGAGTAAAAAAATCAAGTTTCTTTTAACCGCATTATTGTCAGTTATGGTTTTGTTTGGTGTTCTACTTCCAAGCGCAGCATATGCGGCTACGGAGCGGCCAGACACTGGTGCATTGAGTATCCACAAGTTACAATATCATACCGAAACGGCTCCGGTCATCAAAAACAGTGGTTTGGCTTTATCGGCACTTCCTGCAGGGACATCGGCCTTACCGGGAGTGACATTTAAAGTCTACAAAGTCGAGGATGGTGCAACAGCAACTACAATACCTGTGAGTGTGACACCTGTATCCCTCGTGACGAATGAGGCAGGGCTTGCCGAATTTACCGATTTGGCAGCTGGACGCTATTTAGTAGTTGAAGACATCACTGCTGCTGGAACGCCATCCGGTATTGAATCATTCACACCTAACTTTTTGGTTGATGTTCCGATGATGAATCCTGACAATGTAACATGGAATACAAACGTGCATGTCTATCCTAAAAACCAGTTGGTTCTAGGCAAAGTGGAATTAACGAAATCATTCCAAGGATATACAGCAGCACCTTATCCTGTGGCTACTTTTGCACTTTACAAAGGGGATGCTGCTGATGGGACTGCCGATTCATTAATCGATTCATATTCTACTGACGCAACAACCGGAAAAATCAATGTTGAAAATCTGACAGTTGGAGATTATTACTTCATAGAAACAGTTGCCCCTACTGGATATGGTCTAAATAAAACTCCAGTTTCATTCAGTATCACCATCAATGATCATGACGTGACCAAGCTTGTCACAGACGATAACTTCTTTTACCCAACGGTCGACAAATTTATCACTACAATCGGCAACAAAACAGAGACAGCGAACATCAATGAACTGAATACTTGGTTCATCCAAGCAACCATTCCTGGAGACATCGGAGATTATGAAAGTTATGTTGTTACAGACGAACTGGAATCCTTCCTGGATTATAAAAACGCGCTGACAGTAAAAGCCGGGGCAGATGTGCTGACTTTAGGGACAGACTACACATTCACTGCTCCAGCGGTCGGGACTGCTGGACCGGTACTGACAATCTCTATCGATCCTGATGCATTGGTCGAATATGAAGGGCAGAAAGTCACCATTGAATTCAAAACATCCGTTAACAATACAGTAAAGATGGATGACGAAATCGAAAACAACGCAACCGTAACAGGTACTTTGGATGGTACACCTTACGAAGAGGATGTCACTGAATTACCGGAAGTGCACACAGGCGGTAAGAAATTCGTGAAAGTCGGCAAAACAACGGATTCGGCTGCTTTGTCCGGAGCAGAATTCAAAATTTTCAAAGCTGGAACAACAGAATATCTTCAAACAGACTGGTCTTGGGGCACCAAGGCAACAGCTCGCGTCTTCACATCAGGAGCTGATGGTAAGTTCGAAGTGACTGGATTGGCTTATGGCAACTACACTTTAGAAGAAACGAAAGCACCAACAGGCTATAACTTGAGAGCGGATGTCAACTTCACGGTCGGTCTCGGAAGCTACGCTGACACAAGCACTGCAACAATCACAAATGCCCCTACATTGACTCTGCCTTCAACAGGTGGTATGGGTACAATAGTCTTTTCAGTAATCGGGTCAGTACTGATGCTTGGTGCAGTGAAATTGTATAAGAAAGACGGCGTGGAAGAATAATAAGAATTAAATAGGAAAACCTGATTTGAACAGGCGATATAATCGCCTGTTCATCCAAGAGGCTTTCATAGGAAAGCCTCTTGGATGAACAGAAGAAGCGTTCAAAAGAGGTAGCAGATGTTCATCGTCTTCTGCACTTTACTTGATCAGGAAAGTGGGTGTTTGTATTGAAAATAACTATTTCAAAGAAAATGCAGAAAATTCTACTGGCGGCCATTTTTGCTGTAGGGTTAGGCATTTTTTTGTATCCAATTCTGAGTAATGTATATGTGGAGTATTTTCAAAATCAGGTAATCGATTCTTATCAAGATAAAGTTGATCAAATGACAGAACAGGAAAAGAGACAAAAACTGGCAGAAATGATGGCATACAACGATAACCTGAATCAGTCCGGTATTGAATATGAGGATCCTTTTGAAGGCATTTTGGATGATGACGATAAAAAAATCGAATCCGAAAGCAGTACAATTGATAGCGAAGTTGCTACTTCTGCAGATGAGGAAGCTGTGATTTATGATGCCTTAGCAGGTTCCGTGGGTGAAGCGCTCGGGCATATCGAAATCCCAAAAATGGATATTGATATTCCAATCTATTTTGGTACCAGTGAAAAAGTACTTCAAGAAGGGGTTGGTTTACTTGAAGGGAGCTCTTTACCAGTAGGAGGAGCCAGTACTCATGCGATCTTGACAGGACACAATGGACTGCCGAGTGCAAAATTATTTACAGATCTGCACAAATTAGCTGTTGGAGATATTTTTTTTATTCACTCCATCAACGGTACCCTCGCCTACGAAGTGGATACAATCAATACGGTATTGCCGGACGAAACCGAGTCATTGAAGATTGTTGAGGGTGAGGATCTGGTCACTTTGATTACCTGTACGCCTTACATGATTAATACACATCGTCTGTTAGTGTCGGGCCATAGGGTTGCTTATGAAGCGGTTCAAGAAATTGTGGATGAACCCCAAGAAGCGGATTCTTCCAAAGTCTTGAAGACACAAGATGAATACAACAACATTTACCTGATTGCAGTGTTAGCTTCCGTTCTTCTCCTTATTTGCATTATCCTATACAGAAGAAGGCGCATAAAAGAAGGTGATCAAAATGAAAAATAAAAAGAAGAACAGATACCTACTGCTCTTCATTTTGGGCGTATCCATCATTTTGGTACCGCAAATAGTCATCTTTTACAATAATTTAGGCCAACAACATCAAATAGATCTATACCAAGAAACAATCACTGACTTGAATGAAGAGCAGATACAACAGTTTTTTAGTGAGGCAGCCTCGATCAACAACAACACCATTGCTGATAATCTGGATAATGAAAATGATTCCGAACTCCTGGAAATTTCTGCAGACAGCACCAAAACCGTGAGTAATCATGATACGCTGAGCGATCCATTTACCAACCAGATGACTTCCGGCGGGAATCAACCTAGTTTGATTGCTGAAGATGATGTTTTTGCTTTCATCGAAATACCAAAAATTGGTGAGATGTTGCCTATTTTTCTAGGAGCCACTCCTAAAAATCTTGCAAAAGGCGTTGCTCAAGTAACAGAGTCATCGTTGCCGACGGGCGGATCCGGCACGCACTCGGTCATTGCCGGTCATCGAGGATATTATGGTGCAACATTTTTCAGATATATCGATCAAATGGAAATTGGGGATTTGTTTTATATACATGTATTGAATAAGGTACTAGCATACGAAGTGACAGGACAGGCTATAATCGAACCTGACGATACCTCTTCGCTAGGTATTGTCGAAACAGAGGACTTAGTAACTTTACTGACATGCACGCCTTATCCGACAGACCGATATAGACTGCTTATCTATGGATCGAGGGTATATGATGAGGGAGGAACTGTTGAGTATGCAAGCGCCTCAGAAGACCCACTAATCGGTAAAACCAATACGGAAGATGCGGAAATTGGCTCGGCGTACCCTGATGCGCAGGGGCAAGTTTTAGATGAACAAACATCCTATGCCGAGGACAATACGGAGATTGTAGAAAACCGGGATAGCGATGAAGCCATTGAAGAGAACACTGTTTTAACAGGGGACAAGGATGAAACACAGCCAAGTAACGAGGAGACTTCCGTGTCTTCATCAGAAAATATTTCTGTTCAACTTTTACAGTCCGAAACAGACATTTCAACAACCGCCCGCAATCATAAATGGATCAATCGTTTGATTATCATTGCAGGCTTATTGAGTATTGCTGTCAGTATCGGATTGATTGTGAAAAATAAGAGGAAAGGATAATGAAGCATATTTTTCGAACGAATGTAACGCATGAAAGAATTTAAAAAACTTTTGAGGTATTGATGATGGCGCTCTGGAATAGGGCGCCATTTTCATTCACTGAGTCAGGTGATGCGTATTTCTGAAGGGAGGCACATCTAATAGTGTTGCTATCGTTATCCTTTGTGAAACCACCAAAATGGTGTTAAGATGGTGATGAAAACGATAACATTTTTTCGTGAAGCAAGGGGGATGCGCGATGGACAAGAAAATTAATCAACTGATTGAAATCGCTGAATTTGCGATGGAGGCGAACGATTATGCTCATGCTGAAAAAAAGTACATCAACGCCTTATATTTAATGGATAATCCTAAATCGGAAGAATATCAAAAAGTCGTAAACAAGCTGGCGAAGTGCTATGCCGCCCAGAAAAATTTTGCTGGAGCCAAAGAGTGTCTTGAAGAGCTATTGTTTTACGCTAAAAAAAATAAAGATCTGAAGAAAGAATCAGAGTATCTGCATGCCTTGGCGGTGAATACCCGGTGCATGAAAGAATACGATTTGGCAGCATTGATGTGTGAAGAAGAAATCACTTTCCGATTGACGCATTTTCCCGATGATTACAGTGGGTTGGCCCGCAGTTACTATGAGGCGGCTATGCTGTCTTTGTTGCAGCGGAATCCGATGAAAGGCAAAATGAATCTTGATAAGGCGAAACAGTACGCTGATAAATCCGAAGACGAGGAATGTCAAGCTGGCATCATGCGCGGACTGGGTGATTATCATTTTACCCTCAATGAATTGGAAAGAGCCCGGGATTCCTATCTAGAAAGCCATGCCTTATACATGAAAAATAAAAATGAAGAAGCGGCAGATGAATTGTTGGCAAGGCTGAAGCGCGTTGAGGGCGCAGAGTGAGCACCTTAATATACGACTTTGAACCGCAGAGATCCATTCTTAAAACGAAAAAAGCAACCCGTTTTTCTCAGGTTGCTTTGATTTTCTATAAAATCGATAAAATATCTGAAGGTGTCTTGAAGATGTGATCGGCATCGAATCCTTCTGCCGTATGCGATCCCCATTCTGCCAATCCGAATGCAACAGCGGCATTGCGTGCGCATTGGTTGTCGTAAATGGAATCCCCGATGTAGATGGCTTCATTTTCGGAAACGCCTAATCTGCGCAAACATTCCGTCAAAGGTTGTCCGGAAGGCTTGTGTTCTTCAGTATCGCTTGATGTGATGATGACGTCAAAATAGTCATCCAAACCGTATGGTGTGATGTTCAGCTCGTAACTCTCTTTTGTCTTTGAAGTGACAATGCCCAGGAGATGATTGTTTTCCTTTAAATAGCGCAGCGTATCTTCCATTCCGGAAAAGATACTTACGCTATCCGCATAACCTTTCGATTGCATACTCCACTTCGGATGCAGGGCGGCAGCTTCTTCAGGTGTGAATCCCAAATACTGCAAACCTTCCATCCCCGGTATGCCGAAAATTTTCCGCATGTCTTCTTGTGTGGCAGGTCTGCCGGCGTGTTCCTGAAGGATATCGTCCAGACCTCTGAAAATGGAATCTTCAGTATCAACGATTGTACCGTCGACATCAAAAATAAATGTATGAATCATATGCGCAACTCCCTTGAAATATTTCTTGTTATTATAGCATAGTAATGTTTAGTAACAAAATCCCCCTGAATGATGCAACGGAATTAAGAAAAGGTTACAATATACCGTGTTTGTTTGGCAACAGCAGTCATTGGATATATACTATACATTTAGGAGCAGAAAATGTTGCTAAAAGAATAAGTTCGGCATTGCCGAGTTTTTATAGAGTAAGGGGAATTGAAACATGGCTTTAAACGAGAAAGAATCAAAAATACTGAGCTACATTAAGGAAAATCCTTTCATTTCGCAGCAAGATTTAGCTACAAAGATTGGTCTGTCACGTCCCGCAGTGGCGAACATCATTTCCGGCTTGGTGAGACGGGGATACCTTTTGGGGAAAGCCTATGTCATTAATGATACGCGACCGATTGTCTGTATCGGTGCGGCCTGTATTGATCGCCGCTATTTTGTGGAAGGCGGTCTTATTCATGGACAATCGAACAATGTTACCTCCCAGACGTCAATCGGCGGGGTTGCTCTCAGTATCGCTGAGAATCTGGGTAGACTGCAGGAAGACGTCGTTATGTTATCTTTGGTCGGGGATGATGCGGAATGGCATACGATCGAAGAATCTATGCGCCCATTGATGAAGACCTCCGAAGTGGAAATGATTCCTGGCTTTTCGACAGGCACCTTTATGGAAGTCATCGATGAATCGGGTAAAATGATCATCGGATTGGCGGAAATGGATATCTATGAGTATATGCAGCCAAAATGGTTGTTGAAGCACCTGGCGACACTGAAGCGAGCCAAAACTATCATCATCGATTCGAATTGCCCGAAAGAAAGCGTGGAACACTTACTTGAAATCGGAGCGAAATACAATATTCCAACCGTCCTGATTTGCGCATCCGTCCTTAAATTGTATAATATTCCCGAAAACTTGAAGGGCTTGAAGTTGCTGATCACGAAGCATGACGAAACCGAAAAGCACTTCGGCATCACAATCAATGATGATGCTTCTATGCGGGAAGCCCTACAGATGTGGCTTGACAAAGGGGTACAGCATGTCATCATCACCAAAAACAGCCAGAGCGTCGGCTATGCCAGTGAAAATTACGGCATGCATGTCTATGATCTGAAGAACAGCGACGAAAACAGCGAAACCTATATCTGGGGAACGAATGAAGCGCTTTGCGCCGGAATCGTCTACTCCTATTTGAGGACTGATGAGATTTCAGAAATGATCCAGACTGGCTTAGCGAATGCAGTCATGTCATCAAAATCAGCCTACAAAGTTCGCCCGAACCTATCCCAGGCGGTGTTGCGCAAGGATGTCAAAGAAATCGGCAAATTGGAAAGCAGAGAAATTTAGCTGGCTAAAGCCCGTTACATTCAAAAAATAAACAGTCCACTACTATTCTGATCTGAGTAGCGCAGTTACCAAAAAGAGCCTGTCATCCAGGCTCTTTTTGGTTTGTAAATTTATCAACCGTAGGACGACTAATCTTTTGTTTATTTCGTAAGTATAGTAAAATAAGAGTAAGGAAAGCGTTTTCTGGTTGATTATTCCAAAGGAGTGGGTTTGAATGGTTCAGTATAAAAACATCTTGATTCCAGTGGACGGATCGGAGGCTTCAATCAAGGCGTTCAAGCAGGCGGTACATATCGCTGAAAGGAACAATGCTGCGCTTTATCTTGTTGCGATTCTGGATAAAAAAGATAATGCCGAAGAAGCTGAACAGCTGCAGCATGATAAGGATTCTTTATTCGATGAATTGGACAGGTATGCGCGAGCAAATGGAGTCGCAGTGCATAAGGAAATGCGCTCTGGCAACGCAAAGGAAATGATTGCGAAGACGCTTGTGGAAGAATGGAATTGTGATTTAATTGTAATGGGTGCTACAGGTAAGGGCACTATCGCAAAACTGGTGGTCGGATCGGTGACGAATCATGTCATCAAACATGCGCCATGTGATGTATTAATCGTAAGGAAAAATTGATCAGACGCTTTTGAACCAACGAATCAGGAGACGCAAAAAAAGTCCAGTTACTTAAATGTAGCTGGACTTTCCTTTATATCGTAGGACAGTATAAATTTTTGTTGAAATGTGCATCACCATAGCTGTTTCACAGATTTTCAAATTGTTTCATGCCATCAAATTTGATGGCCAGCTTCACGGGTTAGCCCTTCGGAAAGGGATAAAGGAACCCCTTGTCTCTACCGAGCCAAGGATACTATTCGACTAACCTGCTGACGCAGGAAGTCTCTCAGCAATTGCGCTCTACGATGCTCATTTGCATGGGACTCATAGGGATTCATCCCTTAGAGCACCAGTATAAGGTGACCGTAGGGAACGTTGCGAGGCCAGATTTCCTAAATTGTCATGACTCTTGCGATTTCAATCGCTTAGTCCTGTCATCAGGCCATCCAACTGGTCTCGTAGTGAGGCCCTCTGATGTCGCACTGTGACATCAGAGTACTTGACCGATTAGGTCACAGTGTTTCCTTACTCAGGGCTGAATGAACCCGTTCAGCTTTTCTCAAATACATAGGAATTTATAAAAATTTCCAGAGTGAAAAGTGCATCACCGTAGGTGTTTCACAAGTTTGCAAAATGTTTCATGCCCCTAAAATAATGGCCAGCTTCACGGGTTAGCCCTTCGGAAATTAGATAAATCTGTCCTATTGCGCTCTTCGATGCTCAGTCGGACAGATTTCCTAAATTTCTTTCATGGCTGAACGAACCCGTTCAGCTTTTCTTATCTAGAGGATAATTGTTGCGGTACTTCCTTCGGTGGTGCGGTCGACTTTGATATGGACGGGTATGCGCGTCTTCAATTCCTCAACGTGCGAAATGATACCGACTAAGCGGCCACAACTGTTCAGGGAGAATAGCGCCTCGATTGCGGTATCCAAAGACTCTGGATCCAGCGATCCAAAGCCTTCATCAATGAACAGTGTATCGATCTGGATCCCTCCGCTGCGGCTCTGAATCACGTCGCTTAGACCAAGGGCAAGCGCAAGGGAAGCCTTGAAGCCTTCACCGCCCGATAACGTTTTGACGCTGCGGGTTTGGCCGGTATAATGGTCGAATACATCGAGATCCAGTCCCTTAGCTCCGGCACCTTTGCCTTTGTCTTCCTTGCGCAACAACAGATAGCGGTTGTTCGTCATCTGTTGGAAGCGAAGATTGGCGGCTTCGATGATTTCTTCATAATAGATCGCTAGCACATAGCGTTCGAAGGAGATGTAGTCAGTTTCTTTGGTTCCGTTGGCGATGTCCGACAAAGTCCTGTATTTTTGGTAATCGGAAATGATCTGCTGTTGCTTTTTGTAGATCAGAGCGATTTCTTGTGCTGCTTTTTTTAGCATTTGGATATCGCCTGCAAGCTGATCTTTTTGCTCTTGCGACGAGCGGATTGTATTGTCCAGAAGTACTTTTTGATTGGTGCAGGAGACGACGGTTTGATCCTGATCCAATACTGCAGCGCTTTTTCTTAAATCTTGCAAACGGGTCACGGTGACATTCAGGTCGTCTTCATGACTGCGGATTCGTTTCTGGATTTCCAGAGACAATGACTTATCCAATATTAGATGGTCGAAAGGTTCTTCCAGTCCTGTATCAGCCAGTACGGTTTTGTAGGTTGTTTCCGCATCCAACAAAGCATGTGTTGCTTCCTCAACTTGAGCCGCGTAGGTGGTCCTGTTGGCATGACAGACCGCAATCCGTTTCTCGAGATCCGTCAGCTCGCTGTTCAGCCTGTTGTAGTCATTTGTGCTGGTCTCAATGGTTTCGTTGAGCTGCAGGATTTCTTTTTGCACGGTTGCGAGGTCTTTGCCGCCCAAAATTTGCTGTTCCTGTTCGATATCGGCCAGCAGGTCCCTGGAAAGAGTTTCGTTCAAGTGCAATGTTTTCTGAAGCGTAAGACAGCTCTGGTCGATCTCCTGCAGATTTGTTTCGATGTTGTTTTGCTGCTTGACGAGGGTCTCTTCTTCGTCAAGAATCTTCTGCAGAGCTATCATCTCCGACAGCAGCGTTTTTTCTGACACGATTTCGCTATCGCGTTTTGCTTTCTGTTCCTGTTTGTAAGTTTCGAAAGTTTCAGCCGGGATAGCGAACTCATCGAAGAGATCGGCCAGTTGTTTTCGGATTCCGGAAAGTTCGGCAGTCCCCTGCTGGTAATCCGCATATGCCTGATTCCGTTTTTTCTCCAGCTGCTCCCGGTCCTGATCGGAGAGGGTCTCTGCCGTTTTTTGAGCGGGTGCGGGATGGTCTGTTGAACCGCAGACAAGACAAGCTTCTCCGCTGATCAGCTGTTCTGCTAAAATGCCTGCGATGTTGCGGTTGTAGAGCAGGATTTCGTCCTTGAACTGTTGATCGATTGCCATGAATTCTTTTTCCAGAATCAGGAATCGTGCACCTTTTGCAAGTTTTTCAGCCAACAATTTTTCGGTTTGGACAATCCTCTTGTGGATCTGATCGGATTGCTGCACGTTCATTCGGCAAGCACTCAATTTGTCTTTGATACTGGCAGCTTCTTTTTGGGCTTGTTTCAGCCCCGCAAGCCTCTGCTGGCACTGCTCCTGTTTTTCTTTTTGCGCTTGTTTAAGATTTGCATGTTTCTGCAGTTCTTTCGTGGCATCGTTGCCTGCTTTCTGGTAACCTGCCAGTTCTTTCTGCTTCTTCGCCAAGGCGATAAGCTGTTTTTCCTGTTCCTTCACGGTGCCGATCTTTTCACGCAAGCCTGGGATCAGGGAAAAGGCAAGTTCAGCCACCTCGAATGCCGATTGCTTATGGCGTGAAGCCTGATTCAATTGGTCCAAGAGAGCGTCATTTTGTTTGGATTGTTCCTGTTTTGCAGCCCTGTTTGTGGATGCTGCAATGTACAGCGACCTTTTTTCCTCGGCTTTAACGGCTTGTTCATGGCGCTCCAATTGCTGCTTCCATCCTAAGACTTGAGCTTCTTCTTCCTCCAGAACTTTCAGCCGTCCCTCCAACTGTGCGATATCTTCCAGCAATTTGATGGTATCGGAAACGGCTTGACTTTGTGAACGCAAAGAAGTTAGCTGCAGTTCTTTGACTTCACGTTCTTCTTCGAGCGCCGCCAACAGTTCTGCGATCCGAACCAGGATCTGCTCGGTGTCCTGCAAGCGGAGCGCTTCTTGCAAGGCTTCATCTTTGATTCCCGAGGCAAAGGAATAAGCGGTCTGTAGCGAATCATGGGCGGAAGTCGCCTGGCTCTGTAATGATTTGGCCCGCTCCTTCAGTTCCTCCTGGAATCTTTTCAAAATCTCGGTCCCGAAGATGTTCCGGAAAATAGTCTCTTTGTCATTGCTGTTCGATTCCAGTAGTTTTTTGAATTCACCTTGCGGCAGCATGACGATCTGTTTGAACTGCTCGTAGTTCAAAGAAAGCAGTTGCTCTATTTCCGCATTGGCGTCGCGCGCTTTCGTCGTCACGGTGTCGTCGTGATAAAAGGCGACATCAGCTTTCAAATCGATGATTTTTCCGCTTTTCCCAGGACCTGTCTGGGCAGGGGAGCGTCTGACGCGGTAAGATTTCCCGTTGTATTCGAACGTCAGATCGACGTAACAGATCGACTCTTCCGTTGCGAACTGCGACTTGAAGGTGTCCTTTTCCCGGCTGCTGCCGCTGGCGACATCGTAAAGGGCATAGGCGATGGCATCAAAAATTGTGGTTTTGCCGGCACCGGTAGGCCCGCTAACCAGGAACAATGTTTGGTTCTGGAATTGCGTGAAGTCCAATACGATCTTTTCTTTGTAGGGACCAAAGGCATTCATCTCTAATTTTAAGGGTCTCATCTAATCTTTCCTTCCCAAAGCGGAAAAGATATCCGCAACGATTTTTTGACCGGATTCTTCCATTTCAATGGCGCGGTATTGCTCATAAAAATCCTTGAACAAATCCGGATAGGACAACTGTTGGAGATCCTCCCGGTTATGCTGCAAGGCCACCGATTCGGTTTCTCTTCGGCTGACGTATTCGAGCCCCATTGCGTGTGGATAGCGACGGCGCAGTTGGTTCATCGCATCCAGTACGTATTCCGTATCCTCCAGTTCGAAGAACAGGTAGTCCTCGGATTGCCCCTTCATCAGTTCTGAGAATGTACTCCGGATTGTGCGCATATCGCGCAAAGGCTTGATCCGGAGCGGTTCGATCTCCAGTTTGTCTTTTTCTATCGTCACGATGCTTGTCTGCTTTTGATGCGGGGTTTCTGATTTGGAATACTTCAGGATTGAGCCACTATAGCGGACTTTGTCGTCTTTGACTTTCTGGGCCTTGTGCAGATGGCCCAGAGCGACATAATCAAAGTCCTCAAACAGCGACACATCCACGTATTCGGAAGTACCGATACTGAGCGGACGTTCGGAATCGGATGGTTCGCTCGTGTCGTTTCCGGTCTGGATCACATAGCCGTGCGCAATCAGGATGTTGACTTCATTTGGGTTCATGGTTGCTTTTACGGTCGCCAACTGCGCACGAATGGCATCCTCCATATTTTTGATTGTGTCGTCCTGAAGCTTCTCCCGGACATAGACATGATCCGCAAAAGGCAGCAGATAGAAATTGGTTCCTTGGAAGGCAACTTTACGGATGGTATCTTTCAGGGTTCCTTCTATATACAGACGGCTGTCGGCCAACAGATCGGCAGCATATTCGATTCGCTCGTTGCTATCGTGGTTGCCGGCGATGACGAACACAGGCACGCCCAATTCCTTCACCATCCGAGTCAGTGTCCGATTGGCCAACGCTACCGCTTCTTTCGGAGGCAACGCACGGTCGTAGAGGTCTCCGGCCATAATGATCGCATCGATTTCTTTATCTTTGAGTAGCTCGATCAGGTTCGTCAAGTAATAACGCTGATCTTCCAGCATGGAAAAATCATTGACGATTTTACCGAGATGCCAATCAGCTGTATGCAGTATTCTCATGAGAAAGGCTCCTGTCCATTGTAGTATTTTTTAAGTAAATCATTCATTTTCCATTATACCAGACTACACCGGAAGCCAGCAGAGGCAATTATGGCCGACCGAGTGAAATGCTAGTGATGTGTACGCTTTTGAGCTATAGTATGTATAAGAGGTCGGACGAATTAAGCAGTTGAAGGAGGAACCAAAATGGATCTGGGGCTAAAGAATAAAGTGGCATTGGTCGTTGCTTCGAGTCAAGGTTTGGGCAAAGCGGTGGCGAAGGAACTCGTCAAAGAAGGCGCGCACGTTATGCTCACCAGCAGAAGCGAGGACAAATTGGCTGAGGTGAAAGAAGAGCTGGAAGCCATGCATGCCGGAAAGGTCGCGTATTTCCCTTGCGACATCACTAAAGTTGAGGACATCCAGAAACTGGTGGCACGGACCCACACAGTATTCGGGAAAATCGATATCTTGCTGAACAACGCAGGTGGTCCGCCAAGCGGGAAATTCGATTCTTTTTCCGATGAAGTATGGCAGCAGGCCTTCGAATTGAACTTGCTGAGCTATATCCGGATCATCCGAGAAGTGCTGCCTGATCTGCGCAAAGAGGGCGGACGCATCGTCAACATCGCCTCGATTTCGGTGAAGACACCTTTACCGAATCTGGTGCTTTCCAATACGTTCCGGAACGGCATCGTCGGCCTAAGCAAAACGCTGGCCGATGAATTGGCGCCTGACAACATCCTCGTGAACGTCGTTGCGCCGGGAAAAATCGAAACCGATCGCATGAAATATCTGAATGAGGCGAACGCTAAAGCGAGAGAACTGACAGTTGCGGAAGTCGATAAGGCTGCTATCGCAGGCATTCCCTTAGGACGTTACGGTACGCCGGAAGAATTCGCAAAAGCTGTTGTTTTCCTTCTTTCCGAAGCGAATACATACATCACCGGCAGTACACTATATGTGGATGGTGGGGCAGTCAAAGCGATTTGAAGCCGAACCGCCATCCGAAACAGACAGGAGAATGAAATATGGGACAAGTAATCATCAACGCAGACGATTTTGGTCTCACAAATGGCGTGAACTACGGTATCATCGATAGTTTTTTGTACGGCATCACCACCTCGACGACCCTGCTCGCGAACGGAGCGGCATTCGATCATGCTGTGGCTTTGGCATCCGATCATCCGGAGCTGGAAATCGGAGTTCATCTGAATCTGACGCTCGCAAAGCCCCTATTGCCTGACGCATCCACCATCAGTGCAGATGGGCGTTTCCACACCAGAGAATACGTGCAGCAGCATGCGGCTTCACTGGATTTGGATGAAGTCTATGCGGAGTGGCATGCACAAATCGAAAAAGTTCGCAAGGCGGGCATCAAACCAACGCATTTGGATTCGCACCACCATGTGCATATGTTGGAGCCGCTCAACAAAGTCATCCTGTCGTTGGCGATCCAGTACGAGCTGCCGATCCGGGATCACTTCGAGGGTAGCCATGGGGTGCTGCATACGGACCGCCAATTCGACCTCGGCTTCGCTGCTGAAAAACCGCAGGCCGAATTGGGAATGAGTGTGATGGAGAAGTTGGATGATATTATGGCCGTGCTGGAAAAGCCGGACACCTCGGTCGAATTGATCGTCCATCCGGGTTATGTCGATGCCAGTCTGGAACGCGTCAGTAGCCTGCAGAAGGACCGAGCCTATATGGCCGAATTCTTGATGCATTCAGATTTTGCGGATCGCATCCGTGAAGATGAGGCAATCCAGTTGATTTCGTATGCGGAATTGGAAGAGTAATACGATAAGAAATAACAAAGGCTGTCTCGTTTTTCAAGGCAGCCTTTGCCGTTCTCCGGCGAATGAAGGCTTGGCCGGAGTTCAGACTGCATTCGGGCTTTTGTGCTCCGATGAGACCGGCCTCACCGGAGCTACAGGAAGAAACTGAGTAAACTGGGTTGCTCCTCTGATCAGCATATTTTAGTCCAATAGTATCATTTTGTATTTGTTGCTAAATTATAATCATTATCATTAACAAAAAATAGGGAATCAGTGATAGAATAGAAGAATGAAGCATTACCAACCTGAACAGCGGTTTTTGGAGTTTGCATCGGGTTTGGATGCAATTTGAATGATAAAGGAGCAATCTAAAAAATGGCATTATTGGAAATGGAACATCTGAGTTTTGTGTCGGACGGCAAAGTCATTCTGGATGACATCAGCTATTCGCTGGAAGAGGGCGAGTTTCTCTCGATAACCGGCCCGTCCGGAAGCGGCAAGAGCACACTTTTGAAGATCATTGCGACGATCCTTTCGCGTACCGAAGGGGAAATACGCTACCAAGGGAAATCGCTGGATGAATATGAACCTACCGAATACCGCAAGGAGGTTTCCTACACATTCCAGACACCTGTTTTGTTCGGAAAAACCGTCCGCGACAATTTGGCTTTTCCTTACGAAATCCGCAAAAAGGAATTCGATGAAAAGAAAGCAGTCGCATATTTGGAATCGGTCGGGCTGCCGAAGGAATATCTGAATAAAGAGATCAACACCTTGTCGGGTGGAGAAAAACAGCGTGTCGCCTTGATACGCAACGTCCTTTTCCAACCAAAAATCCTCTTGCTCGATGAAGTGACGAGCGCCTTGGATGAAGCGAATCGCCAGATCATCTGGAAATGGCTCCAGGAAATGCGGAATCATTCCGATATGACGATCATTATGGTCAGTCATAACGAGGAAGAGTCCAGCTTGGCGGATAAGAACATCCATATCGTTGCAGGGAAAATCGTGAAAGAGGAGGCAAAATAATATGGATCTACAAGTCAGTCCAATCACGCTCATGTTGAGCTTTTCGTTGGTAATGGTGGGAGTCTACATCTCGTACAAGGAAAAATTAGGAACGGCCAAAGATATCTTGTACAGCATTGCCAGAGCCATTGTACAGTTGATCGCGGTCGGATACGTATTGACCTATCTGTTCAATGTGAACAACACAATCGTCACTTTGGTCATGGTTGCGGTCATCGTCTTCAATGCGTCATGGAATGCCCACAAACGCAGCAGCAGTATCCCGAATTCTTTGAAGATTTCGCTCATCGCCATCTCCGCTTCAGCGATTTTGACGTTAGCCATTTTGGTCCTGTCCGGGTCCGTTAAATTCATCCCTTCACAGATTGTGCCGATCACTGGAATGATAGCCGGGAATGCGATGACGACCATCGGCTTGTGCTATCGTAACCTGAATTCCTTGTTCCGCGATCAGCGCCAACAGATTCTGGAAAAACTGTCTCTCGGTGCGAATCCGAATCAAGCTTCGCGCACAATCTTGCGGGAAACGATCAAATCAGGCATGCAGCCATCTTTGGATTCCGCCAAAACAGTGGGTATCGTTTCCTTGCCGGGCATGATGTCGGGTTTGATGTTTGCCGGCACCGTACCGATGACGGCGATCATGTATCAGATCATGGTGACTTTCATGCTGGTGGCGGCGACAAGCATCTCGTCTTATATCGCCTCTTTCCTGGCATACCGCGAATTCTACAACGACAGACAGCAATTGCGGGTCTGATTTTGAATGGTATTTCGGTTGGTCCGTGCTGAAAAGTATGGTATCCTTTCTATTATAAAATTGATTTTGGAGGGAAAACATTGAGTGGATTAATCTATCGCAGAACCCATCGCATCAAAGGCTATGAATGCGACATCACCGGTGAAATCACCTTGCCAGCGCTCGTAAACCTGATGATGGACTTGTCGGGACAACAAAGCGATTCACTCGGGAACACGAATGACCAGATGTCCGAAAGAGGACTCAGTTGGATCATCGTGCAGTACGACATGCAGATCGAACGCATGCCGCACCAAGGCGAAGAAATCATCCTGGAAACGGAAGCGATGAGTTATAACCGCTTCTTCACCTATCGCCGCTTCCGGGCTTATGATGAAAGGGAACAATTGTGTGTGGAAGTGATGACGAACTTCGTCATGATGGACATCGAAACCCGTAAGATGGTCAAGATCCAAAAAGACTTGCTGACCGTTTACCAGGCTGATGAAATCCGGACGATGGTGCGCATGCAGAAACCGATCCAGCTGGAACCGGAAAACCGTAAGGAGCAGGATTTCCGCGTCAGATACCTGGATATCGACTACAATCGCCATGTCAACAACGCGAAATATTTCGATTGGATCATCAACACAATCGACCCGAAATTCATCATGGATCATCAGATGGCTGCCGTTACGATCAAGTATGAAAAAGAAGTCGAATACGGCAACAGCATCACCAGCGTCATGTCGACAAAAGAAGCTGAGAACGGCGAAATCATCACCGCGCACCGCATCATGAACGGCGAAGACCTAGCCTGCGAAGCCCACATGATCTGGAAAAAAGTTTAGAAAGAAAGAGGAACAACCCGAACGCTTGGGTTGTTCCTCTTTTTCATGCTGGTTTTATGCTTGTTCTTTATAAAGTGCGTTGATTCTTGCTTGCACGTCTTTATCTGCCAAGAAGTCTTCGTAGGTTGTTTCCATTCTGTCAACAACGCCGTTTGGAGTCAATTCGATGATACGGTTCGCAGTAGTGTTGATGAACTCGTAATCGTGTGAAGTGAACAACAATGCGCCTTTGAAAGCGATCATGCCGTCATTCAACGCCGTGATGGATTCAAGATCCAAGTGATTTGTCGGGTCATCCAGCACCAAAACGTTTGCTTTTGAAAGCATCATTTTCGATAGGATGATACGTACTTTTTCTCCCCCGGATAGGACAGAAACTTTCTTCATGACATCTTCACCTGAGAACAGCATGCGGCCCAAGAAGCTGCGCAAGAAAGTGTTGTCGTCCTCTTCTTTGCCTGCAAACTGGCGCAACCATTCCAAAATGGTGATATCGGCAACCGGGAATTCGTTCGTGTGATCCTTCGGCAAATAGCTTCTTGAAGTTGTGACGCCCCATTTGAAAGTACCGCCATCAGCTTCCATTTCGCCCATCAAAATCTTGAAGAGGGTAGAAGTAGCGATGTCTTTGCGGCTTGTGAAAGCGACTTTATCGTTTTTGTTCAAAGCAAAGCTGATGTTGTCCAAAATTTTGACGCCATCGATTGTTTTGGAGATGTTTGAAACCATCAACAAGTCATTTCCGATTTCGCGTTCCGGAGTGAAGCCGACGAAAGGATATTTACGGGATGATGGTTGAATATCATCCAAGGTGATTTTATCCAATGTCTTTTTACGGGATGTCGCTTGTTTGGATTTCGATGCATTTGCACTGAAGCGCGCAATGAAGTCCTGCAACTCTTTGATTTGTTCTTCTTTTTTCGCATTGGAATCAGCGGCCAATTTAGCAGCTAATTGACTGGATTGCATCCAGAAGTCGTAGTTTCCGACATACAATTTGATTTTTCCGAAGTCAACGTCACACATGTGCGTACAAACCGTATTCAGGAAGTGACGGTCATGGGAAACAACGATGACGGTATTCGGGAAGTTGATCAGGAACTCGGACAACCACTCGATTGATTCTTTGTCCAAACCGTTTGTCGGCTCGTCCAAAAGCAGTACGTCCGGTTTGCCGAATAGGGCTTGCGCCAGCAAAACTTTAACTTTTTGTGGCTCCAATAGGTCGCTCATCTGCTTGTAGTGCAAATCTTCGCCGATTCCTAAACCTTGCAAAAGACTTGCAGCATCGGATTCGGCTTCCCAACCGTCCAATTCAGCAAATTCGCCTTCAAGTTCGCCGGCTCTGATGCCGTCTTCTTCAGTGAAGTCAGTTTTTGCATAGATAGCGTTCTTCTCGGCCATAATTTCATAAAGGCGTTTATGCCCCATGATGACAGTGTCCAATACTTGATGTTCTTCGAAACCATAGTGGTTCTGGTTCAGTACAGCCAGACGTTCATTTGGATCCAAAATGATGTCGCCGGTTGTGGGTTGGATAACACCTGATAAAATCTTCAGGAAAGTGGATTTTCCAGCTCCGTTTGCACCGATGACGCCATAGCAGTTACCAGGGGTGAACTTTAAGTTAACATTGTCAAACAACTTGCGATCGGAAAATTGTAAGCTGACATTTGATACGGTAATCATTTTTTTACATTCCTCAATTCTTGTTTATAGTCAATTAATTCTAGCATATTCCAGAAAAAATAAAAGGATTTTAACACAGTGTTTACAAAAAACGAGTAGGACCGTTTCTTTTATGGCAATCGTTTGTTCGGTTTTGTCGTAATGTTGCCATCATTTTTAGGTGCGGACGTGGAGTAAGGAAAAGCCGCGCAAATGAGAAAATGATAAGTTTTATTTGATTAACGCTCCCCATTCTAGTAACAGGAGAAACGCCATGATAGAATTAAAAAAATTGAAAAAGAAAGTTGGCTGAAAATGAATGGATAAGAAATTATCGAATAAAGAATATATATACATTGGCTCCATGCTCTTCGGCTTATTTTTTGGTGCTGGCAACCTGATTTTTCCGGTTCATATGGGACAATTGGCTGGGCAAAATTTATTGCCGGCAATATTAGGGTTTATCATGACTGCAGTGGGGTTGCCGTTTTTGGGCATCGTGGCGATGGGGCTGTCCGGTAAAGAAAGCCTGCTGGAGATGGCGAGCAAAATCAATCCTAAATACGGTGTTTTTTTTACCGCAGCACTCTACCTTACGATTGGCCCGTTCTTTGCGACGCCGCGTACCGCTACCGTCTCCTTCGAGGCAGCTTTTGCTCCGTACTTGGAACCCTCAATGACAAAAATGGCGCTGTTTCTGTTCTCGTTGCTTTTCTTCATAGCTGTCTTATGGTTCTCCCTGAAGCCCTCGGAAATATTGAAATGGGTAGGTAAGGTTCTGAATCCGATTTTTCTGGTGTTTCTTTCGGTTTTGATTCTCTTCGGATTTTTCGCTCCGATGGGCGCAGCGAGTGAAATACCAGTAGACGCAAGCTACCAGACTGGTGCATTCTTCAAAGGCTTTTTGGAAGGGTACAACACAATGGACGCACTGGCCTCCCTGGCTTTCGGTATCATCGTCGTCACGACGATCCAAGGTTTGGGCGTCACCAAAACAACAACCATCGCGAAGGACACGATAAAATCCGGAGCGATCAGCATGTTGTTGATGGCTGTCATTTATGGTTCCTTGGTTTATTTGGGTGCAACGAGTCGCGGCATATTTGAAATCAGCGACAACGGCGGCATCGCCTTGGCACAAATCTCGAACGAGTACTTCGGCATCTTCGGAGCGGTTCTGTTTGCTGTCATCATCACCGTTGCCTGTCTGAAAACGGCAATCGGGCTGATAACTGCCATCAGTGAAACGTTTGTGCACATGTTTCCGAATTCGTTAGACTATAAACAATACGTCTATCTTTTCACTGCTATTTCCTTTGGTTTGGCGAATCTGGGTTTGAGTCAGATTATCGCCTTCTCGATTCCGGTATTGATGTTCCTGTACCCCTTGGCAATTACCTTGATCTTCCTGTCGATCACAAGCAGCCTGTTCAATGACCGGACGATTGTCTACCAAATGACGACCTTGTTCACCTTGCCATTCGCAATTGTTGATTTTCTGAAAGCTTTGCCGCAAGGAATCAAGGATGCTGTCGGCCTGGATGGTTTCATCTCTTGGACAGATGCAGCGATCCCGTTATCCGACATCGGAATGGGTTGGCTGATTCCGTCGCTGCTCGGTTTTGCGATTGGCTTGACGATTTCAAAAAATAAACAATCAATTAACTTAAAATGAAAGAACGGGGCTGTCTCAGATTGAGACAGCCTCGTTCTTTTCCGCATTTTTCGTTATTTTTTGAGTCTTCGTTGGATTTTTTTGAACCAGGAATCCTTTTCGGCAAGAATGGGAATCTCTTTTTCCTTATTCGCCAGTTCCATGAAATACTTTTGTGCATCCACCGCAGGCCTATCATTTCGGACATGGCGGTAAGTGCCGTCCGGATGCAGTTCGCGTGCTTTCGTGTTGTCGGCAAGATAGACGTCCATCAACGAAAGGATCTCTTTCTTGATGGCTTTGTCCAGAATCGGAAATTCTATTTCGATCCGTTTGATCATGTTACGGGTCATCATGTCTGCGGAAGAAAGGAAAAGATTCTCATCGCCGTTATGATGGAAATAGTAGATCCGGCTATGCTCCAAGAAACGGCCTACAATGCTGCGGACATGGATATTATCACTGACGCCAGGAACTTGAGGCTTCAGGCAGCAGATGCCGCGGATGATCAAATCCACCCGTATGCCTGCTTGACTGGCTTCGTATAGTTTCATGATGACGCGTTTGTCCGTCAAGGAATTCATTTTTGCGATGATATGCCCATTCCCGGATTGTTTATGCGCCGCGATTTCGTCGTCGATATATTCAATGAATGAATCACGGATTTCGAAAGGTGACACATGCAAGTGATTGTACTCAGGCTGATCGGAATAGCCGCTCAAATAGTTGAAGAAGTTTGTCGCATCCTCGCCGATTTCCTTGTTAGCCGTGAAGATGGCCATGTCCGTATAAAGTCTGGCAGTCTTATCATTGTAATTGCCGGTAGCCAGATGGACATAACGGACGATGCTGTTGTTTTGCTTTTTGACCACCATCGTGATTTTGCTGTGAGTCTTCAAGTGGGTCATGCCATAGAGCACATGCGCACCGGCTTCTTCCAATTCCTTCGCCCATTGCACATTGTTCTCTTCGTCGAAACGGGCTTTCAGCTCGACCAGTACAGTGACTTGTTTGCCCGATTCTGATGCAGCCTTCAACCCTTCGATGATCGGTGAATCTTTGCTGACCCGGTAAAGAGTCTGCTTGATGGCGATTGTGTCTTCATCCTCAGCGGCACTCTTGATGAAATCGACGACCGGATCGAAGGAGTCATAGGGATGATGCAAAAAAACATCCTTCTTTTCGACCACGTCAAAAATATTTTTTCCGGACAGATCGCTTGGCGTTACCGGAGAAAAGCTAGGGTATACGTCTTCTGGAGAAGCAATCGCCAGATAGCGGGTCAATTTACTGAGGAAAGTAAGATCCAATGGTCCATCGATCATACAAACATCACGATCCTCGAGATCCAGTTCGGTCTGCAAAAAGCGCACGTCTCCGTGTAGGGACTCAATCGTATCGCGCGTGTCAATTTCAAGGCGGACAGCCATACCATTTTTGCGCTTCTTCAGGTAATCCTGGATGACCACCAGCAAATCATCCGCACCATCTTCATGCAATTCCAAATCCGCATTGCGGGTGATGCGACAACTGAAACTATTCGTGACAGTGAAGCCTTTGAATAAGGTGTGGATGAAATGGCGCACGACGTCTTCGAGTAGAACGATGCCGATGTCATTTTTGTTCTCGTCCAACAAAATGAACCGTTGTAGCGGGGCAGGAACCGGCACGATCGCAACGCGGGTCGTGTCCTCCTTTTGCAAGTTAACGAAAATATGGATCAGTTTATTGTTCAAGTTCGGGAAAGGACGGTAAGCATCGATCCCTAATGGTGTCAACGCGGGAAAAATTTGTTCATGGAAAGTTTCTTCAATGATTGAAAATTCACTTTTTGAAAGAGCGCTGATTTTTTTGATGCGAATATTTTTTTCGGCCAATTGGTTCAAAAGTTCATAATAGGACTTGTATTGCAGCGCGATATTTTCGCTATTTTTCTTGGAGATGGCAGACAACTGTTCAACGGGGGTCCTATCGGTTTTGCTGTCCGTGATATGGTAGCCGAGTTTGAACTGATCCTGCAAACCGGCTACCCGAACCATATAGAACTCGTCAAGATTGGAACTTGCTATGGATAAAAAGTTCAGCTGTTCAAGCAAAGGATTCTGAGGATCTTGCGCCTCCTCAATGACGCGTTTGTTGAAGTCCAACCAACTCAGTTCTCGATTGAAATAATAATCCGCATGAGCAAGATTGGGTTTACTATCTGATTCCATCATACGACACATCCATTCATTCGATTTATAAGGTTTATTTATAGCATAATTTCGTTAACATTCTGTAAAAATAATGTTAAGTTTACCGCTCAGCAGACGCTCGATATGTTTGCGTTGACGTTCTGCGCGATATTCTTCCGCAAGGATGTCACCTTTATAAGAAAGTACCAGATCGTACCCATTTTTTATCTTAATGATTTTGATGTCCCGGATAACTTCCATATGAGAATCGTTAAGGGCGTCAGCGAATTTGATGATGCCTCCGAATGACTGCAGCTGATCGATTAGGGTCACTGTGTACCAGTCCGTAAATCCGGTTAAGTATTGGTTGAAGAGTGAACGGTTTTTGAAGCTGGCCAATAAAGCGATGCTTACCCGTTCCTTATGGCTGATGCCATCAAGGTCGCTATTGGAGATGATGTAGAAGGTATGCTGCGAACTGGCGCCGGTTTCGACGAATTGGCCAAGGTAATAAAGGTAACTTCCGAAATGCAAGAGTTTCTCCATTTCCGGATTTTTGTCAAAGATACCCAGTCGACACAACTCTTCATACAGCATATCGACCAGCTTCACCCTTTGCTGCGCAACATGCGCCAACGTGTGGTAGCTGGCGGCAAGCCTGCTGACCGATTGGGCAGCGATGTTGTAAACCCTGAAGGCTTTATTCTCATATTTATCGTTCAGGAATTCCATCACGATACCTTCACGCAACCCTTTATTGCTGAACAAAAACACGGGGGCTTTCACTTCATCGAAGAGGGTATTGAATACCACATTAGCCGGTATGATCAGATCGGTCCGGTCCCGGCTAAGCCCATCCAGATTCTGCAACTGCGGGATGCTCAATGACTGGAACAAATCCAAGGTCATTTGGAGATCATTTTTGTACATACGGTAACCATGCACGCCCGCTAACCGATAATCGATTTTACGTTGGTGGACATTCGCGATGCTTCGGGCAGAACCGCCCATTGCAACGATGGGCACTTGCTTCTTGCTCAGCCACTTGATCGATTTGAACTGGTCCTTCACAAATTCCTGCATCTTCTTGATCGCCTTTGGGTCATTGTGCTCTTTGCCGTCAAAGAACATCTGTTTTAAGGTCACGACTCCAAAAGGAAAACTGTGGTATTGCTGAAGTTCTTTATTTTCATAGTAGGTGACTTCCGTACTGCCACCACCGATGTCGATCGTGACGCCGTTTAGGAATTGGGTCGTATGCAGAACAGCATAATTCCCATAAAAAGCTTCCTTCTCTTCCGGCAACAGCATCATTTCGATTTTGGTAGCTTTGCGTACTTGTTTGATGATATCGTCGCGGTTGGTGGACTGACGGATAGCAGCCGTCGCTACCGGCATTAAAACGCTGACTTGATACTGATCAGCAACAGATTTGAAACTTTTCAGAACTTTGATGAGTACATCGATACCTGCTTGGGACATCTTTTTCTTCTTGTCCAAATACTGAAAAAGACGTGCAGGGGTCTTGATGTTCTGGACTTGAAACATTGTAAAGTGTTCATCGATTTCAAAGATTACCAAACGGATGGTATTGGATCCAATATCGATCAAACCTATTCTCTCTAGTAGCATGAGCGTCTCCTTCTGAATCCCGGGTCTTCCAAGATTCCTCACTTTCCATTTTACTGGAATTTATCGTTTTTGTCATAGTTTTCTCTTAGTGAGCTAGTGAAACAGGGGAGAAATGTTACGGGAAAGAATCTTATGTTACGAATGGATTACGAAAAGGTTCCTAATAAGGCAATGAGAGCACCAGGTGAATCATTTGATACGAAACAGTAAAATGAATGCAACCCTCCCATAAGAGAATTTCGATATAATGAAGGAGCATTTTCAAAAGAGAGGCGTGAGATTTTGAATCACAAAAAGCGTATGGGGAAATTGATGTTGGCCGGCTTGGCAGCAAGTCTGACCCTTTCCATTACACCTGTTCAAGGTTCCACCTTAGATACTTTAACTCAAGAAGAAAAACAGACAGAAGCTCGAATCGCTTCAGTAGAAGTTACAATCGGCGAAACACTGGCCTCGATCAACCTGAAGCAAATGGAGATTGATGACCTGGAGGCGCAGATTGTTGCTGCAGAAGAAAGTCAAAGCGAGACAAAAACTGCAATCGAAGCTCAAAAAGAAGTAATCACTTCACGCAAAGAACAACTGAAAACACGGCTCGTTGCTTTGCAGACTTCTGATGCAATGACGAATCAGATTTTGATGTTGCTGGATTCCGAAAATTTTGCCGATTTCATCAGCAGAGCCTATGTCGTCGGTCAATTGCAGGCTGCCGATAATGAACAGATCGAATCTGCCATTTCGGAAGAAGAGAAACTGATGGCATTGGAAGAACAGTTGGCTGATGAAATCGAAACAGTCAAGGTTGCTGAAGGCCGTCTGAAATCTGAATCCTCTGCGCTGGCGGAAGAATTAAGCACATTGAAGGACATCCTGTCCGAAAACCAAATAGTGCTGTCGCAAGTGCAAACTGAGTATGCAACTGAAGCAGACCGTTTGGCTGCCGAAGCTGCTCAAGCCAAAGCCGATGCCGAAGCGGCCCAAGCTGCAGCGAACGCGGCGGAGGAACACGTTACGGTTGCTGAATCTACAGCGCCTTCCCTGCAAGAGGGAACAGTTGCCACACAAGAACCCGAAAGCCAAATTACCGACAGTTCGGTTGCCGCTGTTGAAACAGCGCCGGTCGTAACCGCGCCGACTGTGACAGAGCCATCTGCTTCCCAAGGCAAAACAGTGACTGTTTCAGCAACAGCCTACTCGCGCCACGAAGCTGGATTATCCAACTTTACCGCCACAGGCATCGACCTTTCGATCAATCCGATGGTCATCGCGGTGGATCCTTCCGTGATTCCATTGGGAAGTATCGTCAGCGTGCCGGGCTATGGCATTGCGATCGCCGGAGACACCGGTGGAGCGATCGTCGGCAACAAAATCGACTTGCACATGGAAGACTTGAACGCTGCGCTTGCCTTCGGCAGACAGACGTTGACGATCACCATCCTGCAATAAAAATAAAGAATCGGATCCTTTTCAATTATGCGAAAGGGTCCGATTCTTTTTGTTTTTGAGTGGGCAGCGCGTCACCAGCCTGTCAATAATTTCCCGAAATCCGATAAAGCGATGCTCGGCCGAAGGTGAGGGGAGGTTAGCAAGCGCTCCTCCGGTGAGACTGTCTTCGCCGGAGGTAGCGTCACCGTTATCCTGTCAGCTCCGGCAAAGCCAAAGCTCCCCGGAGCTGCGGGCTGTTCGGGGGCAGACTCCCACAGACAACCGCTTCTCATTTTCCGCATTTCAAAAAAAACAAAGGTTGCCACTTTCTTAGGTGGCAACCTTTGTTTGACGTGATTACAATACTTTGTTAAGGAAATCCTGCGTACGTGGGTTTTGAGGGTTACCGAATACTTCGGTAGGCGTGCCTTCTTCAACGATATATCCGCCATCCATAAAGATGACGCGATGTCCGACTTCTCTTGCAAAGCCCATTTCATGCGTAACAACAACCATGGTCATTCCTTGTTTTGCCAGTTTTTTCATGACTTCAAGAACGTCGCCGACCATTTCGGGATCAAGCGCGGATGTTGGTTCATCGAAAAGCATGATTTCCGGATTCATTGCCAACGCACGTGCGATGGCAACCCTTTGCTTTTGACCGCCGGATAAGGAACTAGGGAAAGCGTCAGCTTTTTCGGATAGACCGACTGTTTCCAGCAATTCGAGTGCTCTTGCTTTTGCGGTTTCCTTATTTTCCCGTTTCAGTTCAACCGGAGCCAGTGTGATATTGTCCATGACCGAAAGGTGCGGAAAAAGGTTGAAGTGTTGGAAAACCATCCCGATTTCTTCGCGGACTTTATTGATGTCCGTCGTTTTTTCGGTGATGTCCTGTCCGTCGATCAGCACGTGTCCGTCAGTGACTTCTTCAAGTTTGTTCAGACAGCGCAACAGGGTGCTTTTTCCTGAACCGGATGGGCCGATGATGCAGACAACTTCTCCTTCAGCGACTTCAAGATTGATCCCTTTCAAAACCTCATTGCTGCCGAAGCTTTTCTTCAGGTTCGAGACATTTATTTTTGCGTTAGCCATTCTTTAATCTCCCTTCAAGGTTTTTCGAAATCTTCGTAAGGATCGTGATGACGATGATGTACATCAAGCCGATGATCAACCACATGTTACCGGAAGCGTAAGTTCTGGCGATGATGATTTTACCGGTCTGTGTCAACTCGACAAGGCCGATGATAGATAAAATGGAAGTGTCTTTCAAAGTAATGACGAATTGATTGATGAATGAAGGAATCATGATGCGGATTGCTTGCGGCAAAATGATTTTGTTCATTGTCGTTTGATAAGTCAGACCTAAACTGCGTCCTGCTTCCATCTGCCCGACATCAACCGCTTTGATACCGCCACGGAAGATCTCTGCTAGATAAGCTGCCGCATTCAAGCTCAAGGTGATGATCCCTGCAACCGTCGAACTCATCCGGATCCCCATCAATTGTGGAACCGAGAAGTAGACGAAGAATGCCAAGACGATCAACGGCACACCGCGCATGATGTCGACGTAGATGGTTGCGATCCAGTTCAGTGCTTTGTTAGGGGAGACGCTGAACAAGCCGATGAAGATACCCAATGCCAATGCGATCACGATGGATGCAAAAGTGATCAGGATCGTTCTGCCCAATCCTTGCAATAATGTTTTCCAGTTTTCCTGGATCAGTCCGAAGAAGGAAGTGTTGCTTGCTTCTGTGTCGGAGCCGAGATAGTCGTTGAGAATTTCTTCATAGGTTCCGTTGGACTGTAAGTTCGCTAAGCCTGTGTTGATCATGTTCAACAGTTCGGCATTCGTATCTTTCGCAACTGCGATCCCATAAGAACCGCCTGCTTCTTTTTCAGTAGCCAATTTCAAGGCGATGCCTTGACCTTCGATGGCATAGGCCATAACCGGATAATCTTCGAACGCCGCAACGGAATTGCCGGCGATGACGTCTTGGTACATGTTTGCTGAATCATCGAAGGTCGATAATGTGAAGCCATATTCATCTTTGATCGATTCGGCGAAGGTTGCGCCTTCCGTTCCGGTTTTGACGGCCACGGTCAGGCCTTCCAAGTCTTCATAGCTGTCGATATCGCTATCGGCGGCAACAGCCATAACCACACCACTTTCGAAGTACGGTTCCGAGAAATCAAAGGTCTGTTTGCGTTCATCGGTGATGCTCATGCCGGCGATGACAGCATCCACTTGTTTAGCTTCCAACGCTTGAAGAGCCGCATTGAATCCCAATGGCCGGATTTCGATTCCGAAACCTTGATCTTTCGCGATTGCACGGATCAGATCCATGTCGATACCGACATAGTTACCGTTAGCGTCCTGGAATTCGAATGGGGCGAAAGTTGTGTCGGTTGCGATGATGTATGTTTTTCCGTTCTGTGCCGGGACATCCAGGCTCGTATCAACGGAAGCACCGAGGTATTTTTCTTGGATGGTTTGATAAGTGCCATTCTCTTTCAGATTAGCCAAGCCCGCGTTGAACATTGCCAACAATTCAGGATTTGAATCCTTAGCTACTGCAAAACCGTATGAACTGCCGGCTTCTTTTTCAGTAGCCAATTTCAGAGCCAAACCTTGGTCCTCAATGGCGTAGGCCATTACCGGGTAGTCCTCGAATGCCGCAACGGAATTGCCGGACAGGACGTCCTGGTACATATTGGCGGAATCTTCGAAAACAGTGGTCGTGAAGCCATATTCATCCTTGATGGATTCGGCGAAGGTTGCGCCTTCCGTTCCGGTTTTGACGGCTACGTTCTGTCCTTTCAGATCTTCGTAGCTTGAGATGTCGCTGTCATCGGCAACTGCCATGACCACGCCACTTTCAAAGTACGGCTCCGAAAAGTCGAAGGTTTGTTTCCGTTCGTCCGTGATGCTCATGCCGGCGATGACGCCGTCAACTTGCTTAGTCTCCAAGGCCTGCAGCGCTGCATTGAAGCCCAGTGGACGAATCTCCACTTCAAACCCTTGATCTTCCGCAATCGCTTGGATGAGTTCCATATCGATGCCGACAAAATCGCCGTTCGCATCCTGGAATTCAAATGGTGCAAATGTGGTGTCTGTCGCGATGACAAACTTTTGTGTTTCTGTTGCCTCCACTACTTGATGCTGGGCTGATCCAAAAATAAAAAAGCCCAAAGCCATGAAGAGCATCGGCAACTTGAGTCGCAGTTTCTTGCTTAACATATTTTTTCCTCCTTATAAAACAGCATTTCTTCCGAATAACCATGAGATTACGATGAAGCCTCTGCTTGAATATTCATATAATACCACATCGAGATTATATTTTAAATTCACAGAAAGCACAATCTTATAGCGACGTGAACATGTTAGGAAATGTGACATGAAAACCAGATGACATAAAAACGCTGACATAGGAGTGTCAAACGGTTCGGCTTATTTGGGAACGTTCGTAAAAAACGCAGCAAGAAGCTCTGGCATGATGGCATAAAAGCTGTCATGTCAGGGCTCTTTCTATACTTTTTGAGGCATTGTTGTGATCATTTGAAAGCCCGACTCAGTTCTTCAATCGCGCCGACAAGTGCATCGAGCTTTTTTTCCATCCGGTGCAATAGGTACATCGCGATTACGATCGGAAACCCGGTGTTGCTGATCAGTTCCATATATGCCAACACATCCACGTTCGCATCCATTCCTGTTCCCTCCTTTCCTACATCCATAAAGACGAAGGTGAGGAGGGAAGTGTAACTGTCAGTGTTCCGTTTTCGGTATCACAGATTTTCGTTGATGCAGCGCATGATGGCTTCGGCAACGCCGTTTTCTGAGTTTTTGGAAGTGAGGTGCTTTGCAAATACCTTGACGCCATCTTCAGCATTGGCCACTGCGAAGCTGGCACCGGCTACTTTCAGCATTGAGACATCATTGAAGTTGTCTCCGATTGCCATGACATTCTCCAAGGGAATCCCTCTTTTTTTGGCGAACTTTTCCAAAGCAATCCCTTTTTGTGCTTCCACATGGTTGATTTCGATGTTGTTTCGGAAGGAGGAGGTCACAACCAACCGGCTGTCCTCTGCCAACTTTGTCCGGATCGGCTCCAATTCGCTTTGTCCGGAATCGCTGAATACAAGGATTTTCAATACTTGTTGGGTATTGTCATCCAGAACGTCTTTGAAGTCGTCGACATAGTTGACGTGCATCACTTCCAAACGGGCGACCGCCAAGACAAGCGCCATTTTGAATGTTGTGTCAGGGTTTGTCTCGTGCAGCAAGGAAGTCATTGACTCAATCCGGCGCACTTTGTCATCCGAAAAGATCCCTTTTGATGTCATGATTTCGCAGTAAAGACCATATTTTTTAACATCTTCCAAAATACGGCGTGTGGTTGTTTTATCGATTCCCAAATTTTCGACCAACTGTCCATCTTCATCAAAAACTTGCCCGCCGTTAAGCGTGATCATAGGGCAGTCGATGCCAACTTCCTTGAGGGCCGGAACAGCTTCAGCATATCCTCTGCCGGTAGCGACCATAAATTTGATGCCTAATCTATTTGCTTCGTTGATGGCGCTCACGTTCGATGCGGAGACCTCCATCTTATCGTTCAATAAGGTGCCGTCCATATCCGAGACGATCAGTTCAATCATATATTCATCCTCCTGTTCGGTAATTGCAGTATATTCACACTTATATTCTACCACGCTTTTCACTTTTGGTTAAAAATTAGTTTCAAGAACTGCATAAACAATATGCCAGTAGGCGGAATGACTGAAAAAGGTCCGCCTAATATGGTAAGATAGTTGCAATCGGAATCGAAAAATATGACAGATAGTGGTGTGAAAACATGAAAGCAATTATCCATAACGAGTGGCAAGAAAAGCTGGAAAAGGAGTTCCAAGCGCCGTATTACCAACAGTTGCGCGCCTTCCTGAAGGAGGAGTATCTGAACGAGACGGTCTATCCCGGAATGCAGCATATCTGGGAAGCCTTCGAATTGACGCCTTACAACAAGGTGAAAGTGGTCATACTCGGGCAAGATCCTTATCACGGCCCCAATCAAGCGCATGGATTGAGTTTTTCGGTCCAAAGAGGTATCAAGTTACCGCCTTCCTTGGTCAATATCTACAAGGAACTACAGGATGATCTGGGAATAGAACCAGCGAGACATGGCAATTTGACAGCCTGGGCGGAGCAAGGAGTTTTCTTGCTGAACACAGTCCTTACGGTGCGCGACGGAGAAGCCAACTCCCATCGCGGAAAAGGATGGGAATTATTGACCGACGCTGTCATCCGAGCGTTGAACGAGCGGCAAGAACCAGTCGTCTTCATTCTTTGGGGAAATGCATCGATAGCAAAAAAAGTGTTCATCGACACAACCAAGCATGTCGTGATCACATCGCCGCATCCAAGTCCGTTATCATCCTATAGAGGTTTCTTCGGATCGAAGCCTTTTTCAAAAACGAACGAAGCACTAAAATCTTTCGGCGTGGAGCCGATCGACTGGCGCTTGCCGGAATAAAAAAAGAAAGGAATGTCGCCTATGAGAGGAAAGACAATGAAGAACGGAAAAGCAAAACTCTTCTATCAGGAAGGGGGTTCCGGTGATGCCTTGCTGCTGTTGCATGGCAACGGAGAGAGCTCAGACATCTTCGCTCAGCAGTTTCCTTTTTTTACGAAATACTTCACAGTCTATGCACTCGATACACGCGGTCATGGCCGATCAGAGCTTGGCGTGAAGCGCTTGACCTTCAAGCAGATTGCACAGGATATCCTGGCGTTGCTCGACAAGGAAGGGATTCAACGGATCCATGTGCTCGGGTTCAGTGATGGCGGCAATTTGGGTTTATATTTAGCGGCCCATCATCCAGAACGGATCGCTTCTTTGATTGCTATGGGTGCTAATTATGAAGCGGATGGCCTGACCGATGATTGCTATGAAGAAACCTTAGGACGCTACGAGGAACTGTTGGCTTTGCCGGATTCCGACCCGGAAAAAACGCAGCTACTGTGCGTCCATAAGCTGATGCTGGAGGAATTGGATCTTTCTGCCGCAGACCTGAGCCGTATTCAAGCACCAACCTTGCTGCTGGCGGGTGAATACGATCTGATCCGCGACGACCAAACAGAGGCGATGCACCGCTTGATTCCCGGGTCACAGAAATACATCGTGCCTGGAGGCAGTCATAGCTTTTTCGTGGATGATCCGAAAGTGCTGGAACAGCTCGCGAAAAAATTCTATTCAAATTTGTGAATTTTGGAGCGTATCACGAGGTGCACCCGGAGAATTATGTTAGAATGAAACTCTGAAATGTCGCCGGTGGCAACCATTCAGTGCGGTGCCAGTTTTGGCCAATTATAGTGAAAATACAAACAAAGGCACGATATGTTGTGTGATTTCCGTGTGCGCACACTACATGTTGTGTCTTTTTGTTGTAATTCGCTTCTTACAAACGTATAATGGATGAAGAACGTTTGGAAAAGGGTGATGCAAAATGAAAGTAGTATTTATGTCGTTGACCGGCCAAACAAGGAAGTTCGTGAATAAACTGGGCTTTGAAACGATGGAATTAACAGCCGGTAATCCGTTCCAAAAAATGGAGGAGCCATTCATCATCGTTACCCCGACCTATGATAAAGAAGTGACGGATATTTTGACCGATTTCATTGAGACGGATCAAAACCGTGCTTACTTCAAGGGTGTGGCAGGTGGTGGAAACCTGAATTTCGGCAAGCTTTTCGGCTTTACCGCGAAAGATTTGGCACACGATTATGGCGTCCCGCTGCTGCACTTGTTTGAGTTTCAAGGCAATGAGAAAGATATTCAGATTTTGAAAGAGAAGGTGACGGAACTTGGATAGTCCAAAATTAGTAACCAAAACAGATGATGTAACCTATTATAAATTGAACAATGAAATCAATCGTCCGATTGATAATGCCATCCCTTTGCATAAGGATAAGGAAGCCGTACGAGCTTATTTCCTGGAGCATGTGAATCCGAACACGGTATTCTTCTATACGTTGGATGAAAAACTGAATTATTTGATCGAGCACGATTACATCGAAAAAGAATTCCTGGAGAAATACCCGCTTGATTTCATCAAAAAGTTGATGCAGGATACGTACAACAAAAAATTCCGTTTCAAGTCTTTCATGGCGGCCTACAAGTTCTATACCCAGTACGCGCTGAAGACGAACGACGGCAAACGTTATTTGGAGCGTTATGAAGACCGGATCGTCTTCAATGCACTCTTTTTGGCTAACGGGGATCAGCAATTGGCTGTCGATCTGGCGGAAGAGATGATCCATCAACGCTACCAACCAGCGACGCCTACCTTTTTGAATGCAGGCAGAAAACGCCGCGGAGAATTGGTGTCGTGCTTCCTGATCCAAACGACGGATGACATGAACAGCATCGGCCGCACGATCAACAGCGCGCTGCAGTTATCCCGCATCGGCGGAGGCGTCGGGGTCAACCTGTCGAACGTCCGGGCAGCTGGGGATCCGATCAAAAAAATCGAGAACGCATCGAGCGGCGTCGTGCCGATCATGAAACTTCTCGAGGACAGCTTCAGCTACTCCAACCAGTTGGGTCAGCGCAATGGAGCCGGTGCGGTGTACCTGAGCGTATTCCACCCGGATATCGTGGCCTTTCTTTCCACTAAAAAAGAGAATGCGGATGAAAAAATCCGCGTGAAGACACTTTCGCTGGGCTTGGTCATTCCGGACAAATTCTACGAATTGGCGGCGAAGGACGATCAGATGTATCTGTTCAGCCCGTATGATGTGGAGCGGATCTACGGCAAACCGTTCTCCTATGTCGATATCACCGCGGAATACGAAAATCTGGTCAACAATCCGGAAATTTCAAAATCGAAGATCCGTGCCCGCGACCTTGAGAATGAGATCAGCAAACTGCAGCAGGAATCCGGCTATCCGTACATCATCAACATCGATACGGCCAACCGCAGCAATCCAGTGGACGGAACGATCGTCATGAGCAATCTGTGCTCCGAGATTCTGCAGGTGCAACAACCTTCCTTGCTGAATGACATGCAGGAGTATGAAGTGCTTGGAACCGATATCAGCTGTAACTTGGGTTCGACGAACATCCCTAACCTGATGCAATCGCCTGATTTCGGAAAATCGGTCGAAACGATGGTCCGTGCCCTGACTTATGTAACCGACCACTCGAGCATCGATGCGGTCCCGACAGTCAAGAACGGGAACGACCTAGCGCACACGATCGGTTTGGGCGGCATGGGCTTGCATACGATGTTCGCAACGAATCAGATGCATTACGGTTCGCCGGAATCCATCGAATTCACGGATATCTACTTTATGCTTTTGAACTATTACACTTTGGCAGCCAGCAACAAGATTGCTAAGGAACGCGGACAATCATTCGTCAATTTCGAGAAGTCCAAATATTATACGGGCGAATATTTTGATGCCTATACTGATACTGATGTCGTTTTCCAATCCGAAAAAGTCAAACAAATCTTTGAAGGGATTAAGGTTCCGACGAAAGAAGACTGGTTGCAGTTGAAACAAGCAATCCATGAATCCGGCTTGTATCACCAAAACCGTTTGGCGATCGCGCCGACCGGATCAATCAGCTATGTAAATGAAACGAGTGCAAGTCTGCACCCGATCACGCGTCTGATTGAAGAACGTCAAGAGAAGAAAACCGGTAAGACTTATTATCCGGCTCCGCAGCTTTCCAACGAAACAATGCCGTATTATCGTTCGGCCTACGATATCGATATGCGCCGTGTCATCGATATTTATGTCGCTGCTCAAAAGCACATCGACCAAGGCATGAGCCTGACGTTGTTCATGCGCTCAGAATTGCCGGAAGGTATGTATGAATGGAAAGAAGGGCGCACAAACAAAATGACGACTCGCGACCTGAACATCCTGCGCAATTATGCCTGGAAAAAAGGCGCAAAATCGATTTACTATGTGCGTACTTTTACGGAAAACAATGACGAAATCGGAGCGAACGCTTGTGAATCATGCACCATCTGATGATACAACGCACTGTATTTGATCACCCGTCATGCAATAATCGCAAAAGTCTAACGGAGGAATGAAGGATGGCAAACAAGCCTTATATAGCAATCAACTGGAACAGCATCGAAGATATGCTGGACAAGTTGACATGGGAAAAACTGACGGAACAATTTTGGCTGGATACGCGGATCCCGTTGTCCAATGATTTGGACGACTGGCGCACGCTCAGCAAAGCGGAGCAGGATATGTTGGGGAAAGTGTTTGGAGGATTGACGCTTTTGGACACGCTGCAATCGCAGGACGGCATCGCCGCTATGAAGGAAGATATGCGCACGCAACACGAGGAAGCGGTATTGAACAATATCCAATTCATGGAATCGGTACACGCGAAAAGTTATTCCTCGATCTTCAGCACCTTGAATACGAAGGCTGAAATCGAGGACATCTTCAACTGGACCAACAGCAACGAATTTATCCAACGCAAAGCCAGTCTGATCAACGATATCTACAAATCCGGCAATCAGTTGGAAAAGAAAGCTGCCAGCGTGCTGTTGGAATCTTTCTTGTTCTATTCCGGATTTTATGCACCGCTTTGGTACCTCGGCAACAACAAATTGCCGAACGTCGCGGAGATCATCAAACTGATCTTGCGCGACGAATCGGTCCACGGCACGTATATCGGCTATAAATTCCAGATCGCTTACAACCAACTGTCCGAAACGGAGCAGGAAGAAGTCAAGAACTGGGTCTATATGCTGACGTATGAACTCTACAATAATGAAGTGAAATACACGCAATACATCTACGACGAGTTGGGCTGGACGGAGCGCGTCAAAGTTTTCATTCGCTACAATGCAAACAAAGCCCTGCAGAACCTGGGCTTCGATCCGTTGTTCCCGGACACGGCCGACGATGTGAATCCGATCGTCATGAACGGTATCTCGACCGGCACCAGCAACCACGACTTCTTCTCGCAAGTCGGGAATGGCTACCTGTTGGGTGCCGTCGAGGCGATGGAAGACGAAGATTACGTCAAATGGATAGACTAAACTGAAAAGCAAGGAGAGCAGCGGATCGATTCGCCGCTCTCCTTGCTTTTTTTGCATATGTGCCTCGACAATTTTAGTGTTGCTTGCTGAGGCAGGTTCCGGAACCATGGATAACTTTCTATTATTCATGTTTTAGCTCGTCATTGCGTCTGAATGAACAGAAGCTAGTGCTATCCAATTTTTTCGAAAGGAATGCTGCAACCGCATGGTTTCATTGCCGTTTACAAAAGGTTAACAACGAATCCAACTGTTCTTTACATCCGACTGTTAGTATTTATTTGTAGTCAAATACGTAACGAAAAAGAATGAAAAATTCATTCATAAATAAGGAGAGAATAAAATGAGATTGTCCAACAAAAGATTGTTTGCCGGTTTGGCATTGAGCAGCATGCTTGTTTTGAGCGCATGTGGAACGGGAGCAGCGACAACTGCTGAGGCGGAAGTCGATCTGAACGCATTGTCTTTGAGTGAAATTGAAACGCAAGCCAAAGAAGAGGGCCATGTGGAATCAGTAGGGATGCCGGATACATGGGCGAACTGGGGAGAGACTTGGGAAGAACTCGAAACGACTTATAGCTTGACGCATGCAGACACAGACATGAGTTCAGCTGAAGAATTGGCTTTATTCAAAGCAGAACAGAACAATCCAACGAAAGATATCGGCGATGTCGGCCAATCATTCGGGCCTGTTGCAGAAGCGGATGGGTTGACTCTAGCTTACAAAACATCGTATTGGGATGATATACCGGAGTGGGCGAAAGACGATGATGGCGATTGGATCGTCGGTTATTACGGGACATTGGCTTTGATCACCAATTCTGAAAAAGTAACGGATGCACCGACCAGTTTTGCCGATATCCTGGCAGGCGATTATAAAGTCACGATTGGTGACGTAAATGCCGCTACCCAAGCACAAAATGCGGTATTGGCTGCAGCCATCGCAAATGGCGGGGACGAAACCAACTTGGATCCGGGCATTGCCTTCTTCGCACAGCTGGCTGAACAAGGCAGATTGGACTTGGGCGATACTTCGTTGGCCCGTTTGGAATCAGGCGAAATCGAAGTTGGCTTGTTCTGGGACTTTAACGCACTGAATTATGCGAATCAAGTTGCAGAAACGAACCCGAATGCAAGTTTTGAAGTGACTATTCCGCTGGATGGAACGATCCAAAGCGGATATGCAACAGTCATCAACGCGACGGCGCCTAATCCGCATGCGGCAGCGTTAGCCCGTGAATATATCCTTTCTGATGAAGGCCAGATCAACTTGGCTAAAGGCTATGCGCGTCCTATCCGCGATAATGTTGAATTGCCGCAAGAGGTGCAGGATATCTTGCTTCCGGAAGAGCAATACGTGAAGGCGCAACCGGTCTCTGACTTTGATGCATGGGAAGAGGCTGCAGCCGGCCTGGGCCAAAGATGGCAAGAAGAAGTACTGACAAAAGTAAAATAATCGAGGTTGAATAGAGTGGATAAAGTAATTTTTGTAGTGTTGGACGGATTGAATGCCAAGACAGCCCATAACCATATGGGCTTCTTGGAACATCTGGTCGAAAAAGGAATCATGGCGGCTTACACCATCAAATCAGAAATGCCCGCACAATCAAGACCCTTGTATGAAGTTCTGCAGACTGGTGTGCCGGCTGCCGAAAACGGCATCACCTCGAATCGCACAGTCCGTCGTTCCAAAGAACAGAGTGTTTTTGAAATCGCCAAGGACAACGGACTCAAGACGGGGGCGGCCGCTTACTTCTGGGTAAGCGAGCTGTATAACCGGGCACCCTTTCAAATGATGGAGGATCGCATTCAACTGGATACGAATGCTCTCATCGAGCATGGCATTTTTTATCATGAAGATCATTACCCGGACAGTCATCTGATTGCGGATGGCGATTACTTGATCCGGAAGAAAGCGACGGATTATACGCTGATCCATTCGATGAACATCGATGATGCCGGCCATAAATTCGGCGCCGACAGCAAGGAATATGTACAGGCGGCCGTCCGCGTTGATGCTGAACTTTCTCAGTACATCTGGAGATGGATGAGCGAAGGCTATCAGATCGTGGTCACTTCCGATCATGGCATGAATGACTACCATACACATAACGGTATTTCTGACGAAGATCGGTTGGTTCCGCTCTATTTGTTTTCGGACAAGGTAATCGTCAAAGACTTCCGCAAAGAAGAGGCAGTCGTCCCGCAGCTCGAGATTGCGCCATTTTTATGCAATTTGCTGGGCATTCCGGCCGGAGATCGCATGCAGGCGGTTCAGGGAATCTTTATGAAAAGAGGGTCTGGCGATGCTGCAGAATGAAAAACGCAAGTATCTCATATTGCTGCTGCCGTTCGCGCTGCTCATCCTCCTGTTCGAATTGATGCCGTTAGCCAACATCTTCATCAACAGCTTCAGGAATCCGGCAACAGGCAGCGTTACGTTCGCCAATTTCACGACCTTGTTTACGAGCGAATACTACTTGCTGTCGATCAAGAACAGCCTGTTCGTTTCCTTGCTTTCCGCATTCATCGGGATCGCGTTGGCGCTCCTGGGTGCCTATGCCATCCATACAGCGGGCGACAGGATGAAAAAGTTCTACATCACCACTTTGAACATGACTTCAAACTTCCAGGGAATCGTATTGGCGTTTGCCTTCATCCTGTTGTTGGGGAATTCAGGCATCCTGACAACGTTGGCTGACCAATGGAACTTGGCTGTATTGAACAACTACGACCTGTACACAACCTCAGGGATCCTCATCACCTTCATTTATTTCCAGATTCCTTTGGCGACCTTGTTGCTGTATCCTTCGTTTGACGGCATCAAAACCGAATACAAGGAAGCGGCGAGCCTGATGAATGCGACGGCATGGCAATTCTGGACAAAAATCGGCCTCCCGTTGGTGCTCCCCAGCATTTTCGGAACCTTTTCCGTCCTCTTCTCCAATGCGCTGGCAGCCTATGCGACACCGTATGCTCTGCTCGGGAACAATTATGCCTTATTGCCGATCCGGATTTCATCCATGTTCACAGGTGATGTCGTCCAACAGGTGGAGTTGGGAAGTGCCTTGTCGATCGTGATGCTCGTATTGATGAGCACGATGACGGTTTTAAGCAACAGCCTGTTAAAGAAATTCAGAAAGGGTGTGTAAAAAATGAAGAAACGAAGCAATGCCTTTTCTTCATTCATCATCGTTATCCTTTCCGCGATTTTGCTTCTGCCTCTGTTTGTGACGCTGCTGAATTCTTTGTTCAGGGATTTGAGCAATATTATCCCAGAAGGGTTCACGTTTGAATTCTATAGCGGTATTTTTGCTGGTTCAGGCGGGATGGCGGGCGCTATAGGCAGGTCTTTACTGATTGCGATCATACCGACGCTTGTGCTGTTGCTGCTCCTTTTGTTGGCGATGTATGTCGTGCAGATCCATTATCCGAAAGGAGATAAATATTTGGACCTGTTGTCAAAAATCCCCTACGGCATTCAAGGCGTCATACTTGCGGTCTCGATCATTTCGCTGTACGCCTCTTCCAGCACTTTTTTGTCGAACCGCATTTTTTTGTTGAGTTGTGCCTACGGAATCGTCATTTTGCCATACATGTACCAAGGCATCAAAAACGCTTTGACCACACTGGAGGTCATGCCGATTTTGGAGGCTGCTGAAACGTTGGGTGCCAGTAAGCTCTATGCCTTTTTCCGGATCATCGTACCCAGCGTATTGAAAGGTTTGGTTGCGACGATTCTGCTCTCGATAGGCATTCTGTTCAGCGATTTCGTCTTGGTGAATATCATTGCAGGCAGTTATTATGAAACGACCAGCATTTTCCTTGATAAAACCAGAAGTGTGTCGGGGCATGCGGCTAGCGCAATTTCCGTGGTCATCTTCTGCATCATGCTGATTTTGACGAACTTGTCGGGTTATCTGGGATCGAAAGAGATCAAAAAAGCAAAATAAACGCAAATAGCGAGTAAGTGATTCACATTTTTCATAAAGTATAGAGGAGACACAATGGCATACATAGAATTCAGAAACATCAGAAAATCATACGACGGTGAAAATTTAGTGTTGAAAGATCTTAATCTGCAGGTGAATGAAGGCGACTTGGTCACGTTGTTGGGCCCATCCGGTTGCGGAAAATCAACTTTGTTGCGTTCGCTTGCCGGTTTTGAAAGCATTGACGGGGGAAGCATTCACATAAACGGCCAGGATGTGACGGATTTGCCGCCGGGAAAACGGAACATAGGGATGGTTTTTCAACAATACTCGTTGTTCCCCAATATGAATGTAGCGGAGAACATCGCATTCGGCTTGAAGATGCAGAAAATGAATCCGAATCTGATCAAAGAAAAAGTTGCCAGCATCATCGAGCTCGTTGACCTATCGGGGAAAGAGAACCATTATCCTGCGCAATTGTCCGGCGGGCAAAAACAACGGGTTGCCCTGGCACGCGCCATCGTGACCGAGCCAAAAGTGTTGTTGTTGGATGAGCCTCTGTCTGCTATTGATGCCTTGTTGCGGAAGAATCTCCAAAAGCAGATCCGCCGTATCCAGAAGGCTTTGCATATCACGACGATTTTTGTGACGCATGATCAGGATGAAGCGATGCTGATGTCGGATGTGATTCATGTCATGGCTTCCGGAAAAATCGAGCAGTCGGGTACACCAACCGAAATATATACGCATCCTAAAACGCATTTCGTGGCTTCGTTCATCGGCAATTACAATCTCTTGGACAACACGGATTTTGAGAAATTGACCCAGCGAAAAACGCAGGCAAGTCAAATCGCCATCCGTCCGGAGGCCATCGAGTATTTCAAAGAGCCTCAGCCTGAGACGGATGAACACATGTATTTCAAAGGGAAAGTCATCGATGAAACGATCAGCGGGAATATCCTGTCCTATGTGATCGAAACGGATCAAGGTGTCGCTTTGCGCGCGGATCATCTGTACCGTACCTTCAATCTGCTTGATAAAGGCGAGCAAGTCTTTCTGAAAGTAGAGAAGCGAAATATTCTGGAATTTTGAAAAGACCCTCCCCACAGCCGAAAAGGCAGTGGAGAGGGTCTTTTTGTGTGGGTTCTGCATTCATAACATTGTAACTAGCCAACCGATGAATCCGCCCATGATGATCAGATAGGAGGAGTTCACTTTGAATCTGATAAGGCCGATGAAACTGAATGCGAAGATGAGGACGCTGAACCACGAAACGAAGGTTGCTGTCCCCAATTGCCAGGATACAGCTGCCATCAACGCCAGCGAAGCAACCGTGATTCCGTCCAAAATACCGGCGAAGATTTTGGATGAACGCAGTTTGTTGAACAACGGGTGCAACAAAAGAATCAGCAGGAAGGAAGGCAAGAAGATGCCGACAGTCGCCAATACGGCACCCGGGACTCCTTGGATCAGATAGCCCACGAAAGTTGCCGTCGTGAAGACCGGGCCAGGCGTGAACTGGCCGATTGCGACAGCATCCAGCAACTGGGTGCTGGTCAGCGCCGCATAGCGGTCGATGAATTCAGCCTGCAGAAAAGCCAACAGAACATAACCGCTCCCGTAAAGGACCGAGCCGATCTTCAAGAAAGTCAGGAATAACAGCGTCAGCGACATAGGTTCGATCGCCAGATGACGCGACCGCCATTTGGCTGACTGTTGAATCAGCAGCATCGTTAATCCGGTCAGGATCAGGATCGTGATTTCGCCGACGCCCATCAGCGACAGCAGATAGGCCGCCAAGAACAAAAGCAGCGATTTGGTGTCCTTGATGGTCGTCTGCCCCAGACGGAAAAGGGCCTGGATGATGACTGCAAGGATGACCGGTTTGATGCCGGTGAAAATCGCTTCGATGAGCGGCACTTCGCCGTACGCTTTATAGAACATGGCCAGCAGTAACACAATCGCCATGGCAGGGAAGATGAAGCAGATGCCCGCCAAGAAAAGCCCAAGCTTTCCACCACGTTTATAGCCCAAAGCAATAGCCAACTCCGTTGAATTTGGACCGGGGATCAGATTCGTGAATCCGAGTAGATCCATGAAATCCGATTTGGTGAGCCATTTGCGCTTCGTCACCAATTCGTCCTCCATCATGGCGATGTGCGCGGCCGGGCCTCCGAAGGCAAACAGCCCCAGCTTGGCAAAAACAAGGCAGATTTCCTTGTAGATTTCTTTAGAATAAGTCACGGAATCCCTCCATTGAATAAAAAAATTCTGCTCTAAAGCGGATCAGATTTTTTCGGTATATGCCATCTTATTTTTGAAAAGGGTCAATTCGGTCACGCTCAACTCGTGCAACAAGGCGATGGCATCGTCGAAATGGTAACGGTACTTTTGGATGCTGTGCGCATCTGAACCGAGACTGAAGCGGGATCCGCCCATTTCCAGATAAAGACCGATCATATAGCGGTACAAGTCTGCATTGTTGTATTCATACATGCTGCGCGTGTTCAATTCAAGCGCCATTTCTTTCGCCATGATTGCATTGAGCAGCCCCTTCAGCAAAGGCTCGAATTCCCGAAGATCGTCTACCGTGACGGGCAAGCGACGGATTCCGTAATCAAAGTGCGCGAAAACATTTGCGCCATCGACTTGCCGGACAGCTTGCGTACAGAGCTCGAAATATTCCTTCATGACCGCTTTGGGGTCCATCTCATCGATGATTGGCTGCAAGTAATCATAGCGCCCGTTTTGGTGAACACTCAGCAGGATGACATCAAAGGCTTTGCCTTCCAGATAAGCTGTAATTTGCGCGTGGGACTCAGGCGTATAGCCGACTTCGATGCCACAGCGGATGCGTCCATCGTGGATTGTGTTCAGTGCGTCTATTTTATCCCTGTAGGCAGCATAATCCAAGACGGTATCCACACCGCCGTTGTAGGCATCGTGGAAATCCAGGTGCTCCGTTGTGACGAGCAGTCCGTCTGTTTGCTCGAGATAATTTTCAAATGATTCCGCAGAATCGGGCGAAAAATGCGTATGCATATGTTGATCGTAGTAACCCAAAATCATTCCTCCTTGTGCATGGATGTCACCAGTATAGCAGACAGCGATGGATTTCCAGAAAAGATTCCGTTAAGAAAATGTAAACCATCGAAGCCAGAATATTAAACATTATCAAAAAATTTGCGCCAATGCTTGTGGAATTTTGCTATAATGATTAAGGTCGTGGAAAAATAAGATAAATTTTTTGGATTGGTGGTTTTTTATTTGGCAGCACGATATGTCATGGGAGTGGATGTCGGTACCACAAGCACAAAAGCCGTACTGTACGAAACGGACGGCTCAGCTTATGAATCAGCGTACGCACATTATCCATTAATTAAAGAGAATCCCGAAATGGCGGAACAAGACTTGGATGAGATCTTTTCAGCCGTATTGAAAACAATAAAAGCAGTCATACAGAAAGCTGAACTGGGCCCGACGGATATTGCCGGGATCGGCTTTTCGAGCGCCATGCACAGCTTGATCCTCATGGACGCGGAAGGAACGCCGTTGACTCGGAGCATCACCTGGGCCGATAATCGTTCAAAAAAATACGCAAGCATGCTGAAGCATTCCGGAATGGGCCAGCGTTTTTACGAAAAAACAGGCACACCGCTGCATCCGATGTCCCCGATAAGCAAGATTCTTTGGCTGAAAGCAGAAAAGCCCGAAGTGTTCCAAGCAGCGCGTTGGTTCATCGGCATCAAGGAATACATTCTCTGGCGGCTGTTCGGTGAATTCGTCGTGGACTATTCCGTTGCCTCGGCTACCGGATTGTTCAATATCCGGGAATTCCGCTGGGATGAGGAAATTCTGGAATTCTGTGGCATCACGAGTCAAATGCTGCCGTTGCCGGTAAATCCTGGTAAACAACTGAGCGGCCTCTCGGAGGAAGTGGCTGAGTTGCTGGGGCTGGCTGCGGATACGCCCTTCATAGTTGGAGGGAATGACGGCTGCTTAGCCAACTTGGGTATGGGAGCGATTCGCGCCGGTACGGCAACCATCACGATCGGTACGAGTGGTGCGGTCCGGATGACGAGTGAAAAACCTTATGTAAGCCCGGAAGGACGTACATTCAGTTATATCCTGGATGAAAACCATTATGTGAACGGCGGCGCCGTCAACAATGGCGGAAACATCTTTGATTGGGCCATCAAACAATTTTTGCCGGCCAATGTTGCTGATGAGGATCTCTACGACAAAGCGATGGAGATGATTGCGAACGTCGCACCTGGCGCTGATGGGTTGGTTTTTCATCCCTATCTGAACGGAGAACGGGCGCCTTTGTGGAATGCGGATGCCAGAGGGAATTTCAGCGGCATCAACATGCTGCATACGAAAGAACATTTTTTGCGCTCCGTTTTGGAGGGGATCTGCCTGAATCTGAAGGATGTGCTGGCAACGGTCATCTCTATGAACGGCGAACCAACAAAAATTATGGCCAGCGGGGGCTTTTCGCGCTCGCTGGCTTGGCGCCAAATCTTGACGGATATCATCGGTATGCCGATCGAATTCCCGGAAACTTTTGAAAGTTCCTGTACGGGTGCCGCTTTGATCACGCTGAAGAGCTTGGGCTTGGTGGAATCCGTGGATGACGCAGAAAAGTTGATGGGTGCTTCAATCGAACATCAACCGAACGAAGACAGCAAGTCCGTCTATGCGGCGATGTTCCCGCGTTACCAGCAGATGAGCAGGCTCTTGCAGGAATTTTATACAGAACAATGAAATAGAACCAATAAACAAAGGCAAGGCCACTGAGTGAAACTCAGTGGCCTTGCCTTTTTGTGCACTCAAAGAGGGTTTGGTTGTTCCAGTGCGCTTTCGATCAGCTTCGTCATTTTCTTCGGTGCCGTGATCGGGGCAAAACGCTTGATGATTTCGCCGTCGCGGCCGATGAGAAATTTCGTGAAATTCCACTTGATCGCACCGCCTCCGGTCTGTTCGACCAGATATTTGTAAAGAGGATCTGCATTCTCACCGTTCACTTCGATTTTATCGAAAATCGGAAAAGTGACGCCATAATTGAGTCGGCAGAATTCAGCAGCTTCGACTCCATTCAAAGGTTCTTGGTTATTGAACTGATTCGATGGAAATCCCAAAATGATGAAATCCTTGTCTTTGTATTTTTCGTAAAGCTCCTCCAGTTCATCCAATTGCCCCACCAAACCGCACTTTGAAGCTGTGTTGACGATGCAGATGACTTTTCCTTTATACTGTTCCAATGATACAGATGACTGATCTGTTTTAGTTGCTGAATATTCATAAATGGACATATTGAAGGACTCCTTTTATTATGCTACTTTTAAATGCTAAAACATAGTATAAACAACAATGTAAAGGATTGCAAAAGATAAGACCCGCAAAAAAGTGAAGGAGATATGACAGTTTCATGAGAAATGATGAAATTGTAACAGTAAATTCCATAAATGTCTGTTTTTTTTTTCGTATTTGCTGTATGATAGTTGAGTATTATAAATCGAATCTGGAGGGATTTTTTTTGGACATGTTTGAAGGCTTAAGCCAAAAAATCGTAGGAAAAAAAATAAAAATCGTTTTCCCGGAAGGCTTAGAACCAAGAATCTTAGGTGCAGTCGTACGTCTTAAAGCGGAAGACTTAGTGGAACCAATCGTTATCGGAAATGTGGATGCAGTTAAAGAAGCTGCAAAAGGCCGCGGATTCAGACTAAATGGTATCCAAATCATCGATCCAACTGATTATGCTGAACTCGATGAAATGGTTGCGTCATTTGTCGCTCGCCGTAACGGAAAAGTCACTGTAGAACAAGCAAAAAAATTATTGTTGGATGAGAATTATTTCGGAACAATGCTAGTACACATGGGTTTGGCAGATGGCTTAGTGAGCGGTGCCGTTCACTCTACAGGTGATACTGTCCGTCCAGCACTTCAAATCATCAAAACAAAACCAGGCGTAAGCCGCACAAGTGGTGCTTTCATCATGATCCGTGGTACTGAAAGATTCCTTTTCGCTGACTGTGCAATCAACATCAATCCTGGCGCTCAAGAATTGGCTGAAATCGCTGTTGAAAGTGCTAAGACAGCTGAAATGTTCGAAATCCAACCAAATGTTGCTTTGATGAGCTTCTCAACAAAAGGTTCAGCGGCATCACCAGAAGTTGACAAAGTCGTGGAAGCTACAAGAATCGCAAAAGAATTGGCTCCTCAATACAACATTGACGGTGAACTGCAATTCGATGCAGCTTTCTCTGAAGTAGTCGCTAAACAAAAAGCACCTGGCTCAACTGTAGCCGGTCAAGCCAAAGTCTTTATATTCCCTGAAATCCAATCAGGAAATATCGGCTACAAAATTGCACAACGTTTCGGTGGTTTCGAAGCAGTAGGCCCAATCCTGCAAGGTTTGAACAAACCGATCTCCGATTTGTCGCGCGGATGTAACGAAGAAGATGTCTATAAAACAGCCATCATCACAGCAAACCAAACATTACTTGATTAATAAGAGAATGGAAAGCATGGATCAAATCCGGCTTTCCATTTTTTTGTTGCAAGCCAAATTGGACTATGCTCAGAAAAAAGGTGCATTCCGGAGTGAATATTTCTATAATAAGGAATGGAACAAAATAAATTGGTGAAGATGGGGGCAGAAACAGAATGTTCACCTTAACAGCAAAGAATGAAGAAGAAACAAAGTGGATAGCTGCGCAATTGGCGCAATTATTGGAACCGAAAGACGTCATACTCCTTGAGGGAGATCTAGGTGCCGGGAAAACAACCTTTACAAAAGGGTTGGCGAAGGGCTTAGGTATTGATACTGTCATAAAGAGCCCCACGTATACTTTGATCAGAGAGTACACGAAAGGCAGGTTGCCGCTGTACCATATGGATGTTTATCGTCTGGAGGATGTCGGAGGCGATGATATGGGCTTGGAGGAATATCTGTATGGGAATGGGGTTTCGGTGATTGAATGGGCTACCTTCATCGAAGAGGAATTGCCGGATGCATATTTGACGATCCAATTGGTCCCTACCGGGGAATTTTATGAAAACCGGGAAGTCACATTTATCCCGACCGGCGAACGCTATGATGCTATGGTCGAAACACTACAGGGAATACTCAAGAAAGAAGGACAATAATATGCGCAAGAGAGAAAAAGTCGAAATCATGATCCGGGAAGCCATTCCGGCCGATGCAAAAGACATCATCGCTTTCAGCAAAAAGACTGGCGCTGAGACACCGTATTTGGCATATGGAGCTGAAGGGTTGGAATTGTCCGAAGCTTTCGAGGAACTTTATCTGGAAGACTTGATGGAGAAAGACAACAATGTCATGCTGATCGCGACGATAAATAACAAGCAATTGATTGGTTTGGCGTCTGTCGGGGCAACGGATAAACCCAAACTTAGACATGTCGGTGAAGTCGGCATTACGGTCGAGAAGGAGTATTGGGGATTCGGAATCGGATCGGTCCTTATGGAAGAAATCGAGACTTGGGCAATCGAGAGCGGCGTGATCCGCCGCTTGGAGCTGACAGTCCATGGCGAAAACGAACGCGCCATCCATCTTTATGAAAAAATGGGGTACCAACGAGAAGCGGTGATGCCGCGTGCCATGTTGATTGACGGGGAATTTATCGATGGCGTCATGATGAGTCTGATGATCGATTGATATACAAAAGCAGCGTGACGGTTTAGGTGAAAAATTTTGGAAATTTTTTTATCGGATAGGAATATATAAAATTTTTTTAACTCAAAAGTGCATCACCGTAGGTGTTTCACAAGTTTGCAAAATGTTTCATGCATCTAAAATGATGTCCAGCTTCACGGGTTAGCCCTTCGGAAATTAGATAAATCTGTCCTATTGCGCTCTTCGATGCTCAGTCGGACAGATTTCCTAAATTTCTTTCAGGGCTGAACGAACCCGTTCAGCTTTTCTTATTTAAATCGTCATTTTCTGCTTGACTTGATAACGCTTACATGTTATTATAACTATACAAAGAGAGACATACTAAGTAAGACTAAGAAACAAAAAAGAGTATGCCACTCTTTCAGGGAAATCCTTCAAAAAGATTTTCCGGTTAACAGCTTTTCAGTCAAGCTGTTAATGCAAAATCTTAGATGCTTCGGAATTTGTGTCCTAGATAATTTTCTAAGCCATGAAAACTTGATTCATTCTAAGATCAATAAACAGTAGATTTCATTCAAGCAACTGGAAGCGAAAGCTTAGATGACTTGCCTGAAAACCAAGCGTAACCAGTATTGAAAAGTTCGTAGATCATTAAGATTGAATAATCAATGAAGCGAGGATGAGACTACTGATTTAGGAGGAAGTGTTCCGAAAGTTGGAGCACTTCCTTTTTTTGCGTTGTAGTAGGGACAGGAGTGGGTTGCTTTCGATAAGTATAAAAATTTATACATATGAAGGAATAAATTATTTGATACAAAATGCTTGCATCTGCATAATCTTTCAGTTATCCTTTAAAACGTAATCGTTACGATTTAGTGAGTGAGAATCATTATCCGATTTTGGATAGTCCATAAAGAGAAGACGGAGGAAGAGCAAAATGAAACAAAAAAAGAGCATGAAGTGGGCTTTGTCGCTAGTAGGGGCAACTGCACTATTGGCTGGTTGCGGAGCAGCCGGGAGCACAACAGAAAATACGGAGTCGGACAAGCTGCAGGTTGTCACGACCTTTTATCCGATGTACGATTTTACGAAACAGGTTGCGCAGGACGATGCCGAGGTGAGCATGCTTTTGGAAGCCGGAATGGAGGTGCATTCCTTTGAACCTTCGAGCCAGATGATCGCCGAAATCCAAGATGCCGATGTTTTCATCTACAACAGTCCCGAGATGGAGACATGGGTGCCGGATGTGCTGGCGTCCATCGATACTTCGGATATGGTGGTCATTTGTGCGAGCGACGCAATCACGCTGTTGGAGTATGAAGGCGAGGCTCACGCGCACGATCATGAGTCTGAGGAGGAAGGGGCGAATGCTGGTCATTCGCATACTGTCGATCCGCATGTTTGGTTGGACCCTGTGCTTGCGCAGACAGAGGTATCGACGATTGCGGAAGGATTAGCTGAAGCGGATCCAGACAATGCTGAGGATTATCTGGAAAATGCCGGAATTTATAACGGGAAACTGAATGAATTGGATGAAGCCTACCGAGCTGCATTTGAAGGAACAGAAAACCGTACTTTCGTGACGCAGCATGCGGCTTTCGCTTATTTGGCGGCCCGCTATGATCTTAATCAGATTTCCGTAACGGGTCTGAATGCCGAGGTTGAACCGAGCGCGGCAGCTTTGGCCACACTTTCCGATTACGTGAAAGCCAACAATATTTCGCATATTTATTTTGAGAACAATGCTTCTTCACAGACCGCGGAAACGCTTGCGGAAGAGGTCGGCGTCGAACTGGCGGTATTGAGTCCTCTCGAAGGGATCACCGAAGAGGACCAGAAAAAGGGTTCGGATTATATTTCGGTCATGCTGGATAATCTTGAGGCATTGAAGAAAAGTATCAACTGATCCAGAAGTGTTATTGCTCCTCCTTGGGACCTTTGCGTGCTATGATTTGGTTGAGAAAAGACTGCAGAAAAAAATTGCAGTGAAAATCGGAAAACAGTCGAACAACATGCACTTGTTTCAGTCAATGGGAAGATATTGTCGGACAAGGAGGGAACGTTATGCTTTTTAACGATCGCAAAGAGGCCGGCATGCTGCTGGCGGAAGCTTTGGGAAGTACCGCGGAGAAGATATCGTCGTATTTGCTTTGCCTCGAGGGGGCCTACTATGTCCGCTTCGATCAGCTTGACGACAATGAGGTCGTCGCCTTACTCCGAAGTATGCATGTGAAGGAGGAGAAGGCAGATGAGTGATCCAGAAACGGCAGTCAGGATAACCGGTGCGGGCGTCACCTTGATGGGTGATTTGGTCCTGCACAGAGACCCGAAAGGCCTTGTCATTTTTGCCCACGGTAGCGGTAGCTGCTCTGCAATCGACAGCTGCGTTAGGCGATGAAATCAAGGCCGTTGTTTCGCGAGGCGGACGTCCTGATTTGGCGAAAGCATATTTGGCCAAAGTCACAGCCCCGACGTTGTTGTTGGTGGGTGGCTATGATGACGGCGTAATCGAGCTGAATGAGCAGGCCCACGCATTACTGAACTGCGAAAAAGAAATGACCCTTATTCCGGGAGCCACCCACCTGTTCGAAGAAGCCGGGACACTGGAACAGGTTGCCGAGTTGGCTGCACAATGGTTCGTGAAGCAATTTCCGGGAAAATAAGGCCGACCGAATTGATTCGGGCCGGATAACAAAAATAAGCAGGATACCTTTCATATGAAGGTCGTCCTGCTTATTTTTGTGGGTAGTTCAGCATGCGCGTTCACCCAACACGGCCGATCATTCGGCTTCGGGATTATAGGTCCAGCCATGGTCGTTGTGGTAGATCATGAGCTTGGACATCCCGCCATCGACAGTGAAATTCTGCCCGGTGATGAAGCCGGCTGCGTCGCTGCAGAGGAAACGGATCATCTGTACGATATCATCCGGCACACCGACACGGCCGACGGGATGCTGCAGGAGATCCGCGGCTTCATAGTCCGGTTGATAGTCTTCCTCTTTATGGAAGGAACCCGTGTCGATCCAACCTGGGCTGATGGAATTGACCCGGGCTTTCCCGGCCAATGAGATACTGAGGGCGTGCGTCAACGCGAGGATGCCGCCTTTAGCCGCCGAGTAACTTTCGGTGTCCTTTTGCGACATGAAACCGCGGCTTGATGCGATGTTCACGACCGAGGCGCCAGCTGTGAACACCGGCAAAAACAAGCTCGTTAACAGGTACGGAGCTGTGACGCCCAAAGCCAGGACATAATTGAAGTCCTGAAAGGAACACGCCGACAGGATTCCTTTTTTGCTGATGCAGGCGTTGTTCACCAGATAATCGACTTTGCCGAAGCGTTGCTTGACGGCTTCCGCAAAAGCGTGAAGGGCAGCCTCCTCCGCGATGTCTCCGTGATGGAAATAGACATCGTTCGTTGCGAAACGGGAAACGATCTTTTGGCCGGCTTCCTTATCCGTGTCCACGAATGCGACAGCGGCACCCGCAGCCAAAAATGATTCCACCGTGGCTCGGCCGATGCCGTTTGCTCCGCCGGTCACCACGACTACACGATTTTGAAAATCCATATTCCATTCCTCCCGACTGATTGATGCTTCTGATATTTCGTTGCTACAGCGAAAGCTTCAGCGATACCGGGCAATGGTCGCTTCCGAAGATATTTTCATGGATATCCGCGTCGACCAGAGCATCCTTCAAAGCTTCCGATACCAGGAAGTAGTCGATCCGCCAACCTGCATTGTTTTTGCGGGCGTTGAAGCGGTAACTCCACCAGGAATATCTGCCTTCCGCATCCGGATGGAAGTAGCGGAAAGTATCGATGAATCCGTTCGCGACCACATCGCTGAACTTGGCGCGTTCCTCGTCCGAAAAGCCCGCGTTTTTGCGGTTCGTTTTCCAATTCTTCAGATCGATGTTTTCGTGGGCAACGTTGAGGTCACCGCAGACAATGACCGGTTTTTCTGTCTCTAGGCCCTTCAGATAAGCCAGAAAGGCCGTTTCCCAATGCATCCGGTAGTCCAACCGCTTCAGCTGCTCCTGTGAATTCGGGGTGTAGACGTTGACCAGGAAGAAATCGCCATACTCCAAGGTGATGACGCGTCCTTCCGAATCATGTTCGGCAACGCTGATGCCTAATCGGACAGAGAGCGGGGTGTGTTTCGTGTATATCGCGGTTCCTGAATAGCCTTTGCGATCGGCATAATTCCAGTAGGATTCATATCCGGGAAATGCTAGCTCGATCTGTCCTTCCTGCAGTTTTGTTTCCTGCAGACAGAAGAAATCAGCATCGAAGTCCGAAAAAATATCCGCAAAGTTCTTGTTTACGATTGCCCGCAAGCCATTGACGTTCCATGAGACAAATTTCAGTTCCATTTTGTCCACCTGCCTTAACGTAACGCAAACGTATAATAAAGGAACAGGATGAAAATGATCAGGTTGAGGACAGCCAAAGACCATTTCATTTTCGGTTCCGGGATGTTCAGCGCAAAAATCGTTCCAACTAGCGGCAAAAACAGCGCCAACACTAATGATGTAGTGGATACTGAATCAGGATCTTTGGTGGTAAAAAGGTAAAGCGGATATAGGATCGACAAGAGTGTAAAAGTGATCCCGTTTCTGATTTGTTTCGGTTGCATAGAGCAGCCTCCTTTATCTATTATCTATCCTATTTTACCATACCTGCACGTTCTAATCGCAAAGAAGAGGGCTGAAAGAAACGTTCAAAGACGAAAATGGATTCCCGTTATCTAACAATGCTGTTTCAAATTGATTAAATTGTAAATTATTTCATAAACTTGTGTTAGAATAGCATGAATAGGTGCATAATTGATTTTTATTAAAATTAGGTTAATTAAAGGTTAAAAGCCTATAATTAATTGCTGCCGCTTACTAATTTGATACAAATCGGTATCAAGTGATGTTAAAATGGACTACATAAATAAATTTAGTGGGTGAAATGAATGTTGGGAAAGGAAATAAAACAACAGTTTCCTGAAATGATCGTTAAAGAGAATGAAAAATTGTCACACTATACATATACAAAAACAGGCGGCCCAGCAGATGTGCTTGTCTTTCCAAAGTCCAAAGATGAGGTTGCGGCTGTTGTCTCTTGGGTGAACGAGAAACAAGTTCCTTTGACGGTATTGGGCAACTCCAGTAATGTCATCATCAAGGATGGCGGCGTCCGCGGTATCGTTATGATCCTGACGGAAATGGACCACATGGAAGTGAAACGCCATCGGTTGACTGTCCAGAGCGGCGCACGTTTGATCGATGCTTCCCGAATGGCTTTAGCGGAGCGGTTGAGCGGCTTGGAATTCGCATGCGGCATTCCTGGTAGCGTCGGCGGAGCGGTCTATATGAATGCTGGAGCATACGATGGTGAAGTTGAAGAAGTCATCGAATCCGTCGTGGTGACCACCCGCGAAGGCAAAATAAAAACCTACTCGAAGGATGAACTTGAGTTTTCCTATCGCCATAGTAAACTTCAGGAAACGAACGAAATCGTTCTCGAAGTTGTCTTCGATCTGGAAAAAGGCAAGCACGAAGCGATCAAAGCCCGAATGGATGAATTGACTGCCTTGCGCGAGTCGAAGCAGCCGTTGGAATATCCCTCATGTGGGAGTGTCTTCAAACGGCCAACCGGATATTTCACAGGTAAATTGATTCAAGAAGCGGGTCTTCAGGGATTGACGTGGGGCGGGGCGCAGGTTTCGATGAAGCATGCAGGTTTCATCGTGAACATCAATCAAGCTACAGCAACCGACTACATTGAACTGATAGCGCATATCAAAAAAGTCATAATGGAGCATTATGGCGTGCCATTGGAAACGGAAGTCCGGATCATCGGAGAAGATAAAGTGGGAAGCGTATAGGTTAAAAGAAGGCTGGGTGTGAACATTCAGCTCTTTTTTGGATAGCACTTAATTATTTTTTGAATATACTAATGAAGGAGGATAGCCATGCGAAGACCACTGATATCTTTTCAGAACTTTAGTTTCACTTATTCAGATCAAAACGAACCGACTTTGGAAGAACTGAATGTCACTATCTACGAAGGGGAAAAAATACTTGTGCTCGGCCCTAGCGGATCGGGGAAAACGACCTTTGCCCGCTGCCTTACAGGCGTATTGCCGAGTGAAGAGAACGGCGATGTGAGTGGAAATATCCTCTTTCACCATCAGGTTGACCAAACAGTAGCCCCTTTTGAAGATTTTCTTCCGAATGAAATGAAGCTGATAAAGAATAGCATGATTCCCCACGCAGATCAGATGGGAAAATTTGGAGTGAAACAACAAATTCCATTCCGTTCCGCTGAAGATTTGAAAAAACTGGAGAATTGGCACGAATTTTTGCAGAAACGGCCTTATCTGAAGCGCAGTTTCATGAAATTGTCGGAACAGCAATTGGGTGACATCACAATGGCGGGTATCTCCTTGGATGGCAAACCATTGATTTTATTTGATGAGCCATTAGCGAATCTGGACCCGAGTTCCGGGGATTTGGCCATGAAATTCATCGACGATCTGCATCGCGTCAGCGATACGACGGTCCTGATCATCGAACATAGGCTTGAAGATGTTTTGGCACAACCAATCGACCGCATCCTGTTGTTTTCCGGTGGACGGATCATCGCTGACGCAACGCCGGAAGAGATACTCCGTACCGAAATTTTGAGCGATATCGGCATCAGGGAGCCGCTGTACATCACGGCGATGCGCTATGCCGGAGTCGATCTGGACAATGTCAGGGAGCTGGCGAATGTAAAGAAAGTGAACGGACCGCAATTAAAGGAACAGATGGAGAGTTGGCTGAATTATTTGCCGCAATTCCGTTATGCCGACTATGATGAAGTGCTTTTGGAACTGGATGGTTTATCGTTCAAATATCCTTGGAATGACGAGGACATCGTCGATGGAGCCTTCCTCCGAATTTACAAAGGGGAAATGCTCAGCCTTGTCGGTGCGAACGGCGCCGGAAAATCGACGCTTTCCCGTTTGATGACCGGAGAAGAAAAACCACAAAGTGGCCGGATCTATTGGAAAGGCCATGAAATCAGCGACATTGATGCGGATGAGGCTGAAAATTACGTAGGTTATGTCCCGCAGAATCCGAAAGACAGTTTGTCACAGGAAACCGTATATGCAGAAATTGCCTTAAAACTGAGACAGCGCAACATGGACGAGGAAGCGATCGAAAAGAAAGTTGATGAAGTTGCGAAAGTCTGCGGATTGCAATACATAAAAGACTTACCGTTATCCATGCTGAGTTTCGGCCAACTGAAACGGGTGTCGATTGCAGCCGTATTGGCGCTTGACCCTGAGCTGATCATCCTGGATGAGCCGACCGCCGGACAAGATTTCAGTCACTATAAAGACATCATGCACTTCCTCCAACAGATCCACCAGAACGGCGTGACCGTCGTCATTGTAACGCATGATATGCATCTGATGCTCGAATACACCCGCAGAGCGGTCGTTATGGCCAAAGGGAAAATTGTGGCTGATACGAGTTCCGCTTTTGTCCTCATCAATCCAAGGCTGATTCAAGTAGCTTCACTGAAAGAGACCACATTGTTCACCTTCGCGAATCAAATCGGTATGACGGATCCTTACTCCTTTACGGAAAAATTCGTCTACTACGATCGGGCTGCGCGTCTGTTCTAATAAAATTCATATTAGTCCCAAACGTCAGAATGATCATTTCTGGCGTTTTTTGTTCAGGTTTCATTGTAAATGAGCCTACTTCTTATATAATGATAGTGTTATATGTTAACATGAAAGCACTGAATGCCGTTGGAAAGTGCGAGAAGACACTGGAAGGCTGCCGTTTTAAGCTTCCTTAAATTAAATGGAAAAGGTGTGAGAGAATGACTGATAAACCGATCATCACTTTGGAGAATGTAAAAAAAGTGTACGATGATGAAACTGTGTTGCACGATATTAACTTTGAACTTGAAAAGGGCAAATTCTATACCTTATTGGGCCCCTCCGGCTGTGGAAAAACAACAATCCTGCGTTTGATAGCCGGATTCGCGGATGCTACCGAAGGCGTCATAAAAATAAATGGCGAAACCGTAAATGACATTCCAGCGAACCGACGTAAAGTCAATACCGTTTTCCAGGACTATGCCTTGTTTCCCCACATGAATGTTTTCGATAACATTGCATTCGGATTGACGATCAAGAAAATGCCTAAGGACCAAATCATACAAAAGGTGAAAGAAGCATTGAAAATGGTCCAACTTGAAGGCTATGAAAATCGTGAAATCAGTGAAATGTCGGGTGGCCAACAACAGCGGGTTGCAATCGCCAGAGCTATAGTCAACGAACCGGATGTGTTGCTCCTGGATGAACCCTTGTCGGCGTTGGACTTGAAGCTGCGCACGGACATGCAGTACGAACTGAGGGAATTGCAGCAGCGTCTTGGCATCACTTTTATTTTTGTTACGCATGATCAGGAAGAAGCGTTGGCCATGAGCGATTGGATATTTGTCATGAACAAAGGCGCAATTGTCCAGAGCGGAACGCCTGTCGACATTTACGACGAGCCGATCGACCGATTCGTGGCAGATTTCATAGGGGAAAGCAATATCGTTCCGGGTACGATGGTTGAGGATTATAAAGTCCGCTTCGTGGGCAAAGAGTTCGAATGTTCCGACGCCGGCATCACGCCGGGCGAAAAAATCGAAATTGTCATACGTCCGGAAGATCTGGAACTGACGACTGTCGAAAATGGTAAACTGGTCGTGAATATTGATACACAATTGTTCCGCGGCGTCCACTACGAGATTATCGGTTATGACAAGGATGGAAACGAGTGGATGATCCATTCCACCAAGAGCGCAGAAATCGGCAAAGATGTCGGGCTTCATTTCGGGCCACAAGACATCCACGTCATGCGACTGGGCGAATCCGAAGAAGAGTTCGATGCCCGTCTCGAAAGCTATGAAGAGTAGGGGGAAGAGACATGACGAAAAATTCTAGAGCGTTCTATTCTGTTCCTTACGTACTTTGGTTGGGGCTGTTTGTCATTTCACCGATGTTGTTGATCCTGTACCAGTCCTTTTTCGATATCACCGGGGCCTTCACTTTTTCCAACTACGCAAATTATTTCACTTCGGGAAATTATCTGCGGATGACCTTGAATTCGTTCCTTTATGCGTTTATCATCACACTCGTTACGTTCCTGGTCAGTTATCCGACCGCGTTGTTCCTGAGTCGGACGAAGCACAAGCAACTTTGGCTGTCCCTGATCATTCTGCCTACCTGGATCAATCTGCTGCTTAAGGCCTATGCCTTCATAGGTTTGTTCAGTCAGAGCGGGACGGTCAATCAATTCCTTGGCTTCATGGGGATAAGTCCGCAACAGATCCTGTTCACAGACTTCAGTTTCATTTTTGTGGCGGCTTATATCGAGCTGCCGTTCATGATCCTGCCGATCTTCAATTCGATCGAAGAACTGAAGCCGTCACTTATCGTAGCCAGCGAAGACTTGGGTGCGACAAGGATGCAGACTTTGACGCGCGTCATCTTTCCGTTGACGCTGAGCGGTGTGCGCAGCGGCTTTCAGGCCGTCTTCATTCCGTCGCTGTCGTTGTTCATGCTGACGCGGCTGATCGGGGGAAACAGGGTAATTACGCTGGGAACAGCTGTGGAACAGCATTTCCTGGTTACCCAGAACTGGGGGATGGGCTCCACAATCGGCGTCATCCTGATCATCAGCATGATCGCCATCATGTCCCTGACGAGCGACAAAAAGAAGAAGGGCAGGGGATCTAAATGAAGGGAACAGCCAACACGAAGTGGAACAATGCTTTTCTTGGACTCGTTTTTACGATTCTGTATCTGCCGATCTTTTATCTGATTTTTTATTCGTTCAATGCCGGCGGGACCATGAACGATTTCACGGGCTTCACCTGGGAACATTACCAGGCCGTATTTGAGGATACGCGTTTGATCGGCATCGTTTTGAATACCTTTTTAGTGGCCTTGCTGTCGGCCCTTATCGCGACTGCAATCGGTACGATGGGTGCAATCTTCATATACTACACGAAAAAGCGTAATATAAAGAATACGCTCTTGAGTCTGAACAACGTGCTGATGGTTTCTCCGGACGTCATCATCGGTGCCAGCCTACTGATCTTGTTCACGATGCTCGGCTTTTCGTTGGGATTTTCTTCTGTACTGCTCTCGCATATCGCGTTTTCGATCCCGATCGTCGTGCTGATGGTACTGCCGAAACTTTATGAGATGAATGATTCGATGATCAGCGCGGCTCAGGATCTGGGTGCCAGCAGCGGTCAGGTTTTCAGCAGAATCCTGATCCCTAGTATCACTCCGGGGATCCTGAGTGGCTTCTTTATGGCCTTTACCTATTCCTTGGATGATTTTGCGGTGACTTTTTTCGTGACGGGGAATGGCTTCACCACTTTAGCTGTGGAAATCTATTCGCGGGCGCGCCGTGGAGTCAGCTTGGAAATCAATGCCCTCAGTGCGCTGATGTTCCTGTTTACGCTGCTTTTGGTCCTGGGCTACTATTTCATTCAACAGTACGGGCACAATAAGCATGCGCAGCAAATGAAGGCGATCGGAAAAAGCGCCGATTCGGAACGGATGGTGAAAAGAGGATGAAAAAATTAATGGGAATGGCGGCTGTTATCTTGTTTGCTTGTGCGGCAATCGCTTTCGGGATAAACGCTTTGAACAGAGCGCAAGGCTTTTCGGACGGGAATACGCTGACGATCTACAACTGGGGTGATTATATCGAACCGGAACTGATCACGAAATTCGAGGAGGAGACAGGTTATAAAGTTTCTTATGAAACGTTCGATTCGAACGAGGCGATGTACACAAAAGTAAAACAAGGTGGAACGGCCTACGATCTGAGTATCCCTTCAGAGTACATGATCGACAAGATGGCTGAAGAAGACCTTCTGATTGCGCTGGACCACGCGAAGATCGAAGGTCTGGAAAACATTGACCCGCGTTTCCTGGATTTGCCGTTCGATGAAGGCAATAAGTACTCCATCCCTTATTTCTGGGGAACCTTGGGCATCATCTATAATGACAAAATGGTGACGGAAGAAATCACTACCTGGTCGGATCTTTGGGATCCGGGCTATGCGAACAGTCTGCTTTTGATCGATGGAGCGCGAGAAGTGATGGGGCTGGGCCTCCAAAGTGAAGGCTACTCATTGAACGAGACAGACCCGATCATTTTGGGAGAAATCGCTGAGAAACTAAAAGGTATCACCCCGAATGTCAAAGCGATCGTTGCCGATGAAATAAAAATGTATATGATCCAGGAGGAAGCGGCCATCGCCGTGACTTTCTCTGGTGAGGCCAGCGAGATGCTTTGGGAAAATGAAAATCTTCATTACGTAATCCCTGAGGAAGGCTCCAATCTCTGGTTCGACAACATCGTCATCCCCAAGACCGCCAAAAATATCGAAGGGGCGTACGCTTTCATCAATTTCATGCTGGAACCTGAAAATGCGGCCATCAACGCGGAATATGTCGGCTACGCCACACCGAACCAAAATGCCATCGAGCTGATGGATCCCGAAATTACCAGCGACGAGCAATTCTACCCGTCCGACGAAATCATGGACAAACTCGAAGTCTACGAAAATCTGGGAGCCAAAACCCTAGGGACGTATAACGATTTGTTTCTGGAAGTCAAAATGTTTCGGAAATGATACATACACTTTTGTATACAATAGTGGAAATAACATGAATTCACGACGGAGTATTTGATTGTGACTTGAACTGATTCACCCCGCCAAAAATGGGTTTGGCGGGGTATTTTTGAGCTTAAATTCAAATCCAAATGAAAGGGGCTGCATCAAAATTAGCGTGGTATTTTCTAGTTTGATGCAGCCCCTTATTGGAGAAAACGGTTGACTTCATCTTAAGGTTAAGAGGTAAGGTTATAAAGTAACAGAGACAGGAGGGGTTAAAATGCAGATACAAGTTCAAGATAACGCGCATACTGTTGTATTTATGCTAAATAATAGTGTAGCGGCAGCATCGCTCTATAATCAGCTTCCCTTGGAAATAATGGTGGAGAATTATGGGAACAACGAAAAAATATTTTATCCGCCAACAAAACTGAATATCAGTAACACTCCAAGTGCAGAAGGGCCTGCTGGCACACTTGCCTATTTCGAACCATGGGGGAATATCGTCATGTATTATGGCAGCTTTGGGCGTTATCGGGGATTGTATGATTTGGGAACCGCTATGTCAGGAGGAGAACATATCAAAGAATTGACAGGGGAAATATCTGTTACCAAAATTTCTGATTGAAATAAGTATGTATGTATTGATTTGGTAGTCGTACTCAGACGATTTTCAAACTGTCAGTTGAAGAAATTCCGCTTCACAATCTGCGCAAGGTTGTGCTATCATTAAAATAAGATTAAAAGAAAGAAGGGAATCTCTTGACTAAATTCATCAGTACCGATAAAGCGCCCGCAGCGATCGGACCTTATTCGCAAGGAACCAGAAAAAATGGCTTTATTTTTTCATCCGGACAATTGCCGATCGATATGGAAACGAAAGAACTTGTAACCGACCCTGCCGCAGCGACAACAGCTAGTTTGAACAATGTATTGACGATCGTCAAAGCGGGTGGTGGCTCGTTGGAATCGATCGTGAAAGTGAATGTGTTCGTGAAGGACATTAATGATTTCGACGCCATCAACGGTGCGTACACTGCATTTTTCGGCGAACATAAACCAGCCCGTTCTTTGGTGCAGGTTGCCGCATTACCGAAAGATGCCGTCATCGAAATCGAAGCCATCGCAGCAAAAGACTAACACTAATAAAGAAGAACGGCTATCTCCGAGTGAGATAGCCGTTCTTCTTTTATTTGATAGGATTGTGTTCTGAATGTCCGATTCTTTCATGTTATTGGACATTCCTGGTTTTTATGCGGATACAGCACAGTTAATCGCAGCTCAATCAATTAGAAAAGAAACGTCTGCTATTCAAACGGATTGGCCTTGATCGGTGGCTGGTCATCGACCCATTCCGGCTTGATTTCCAGTTGCTGGCCGAAGATCATCATTTTGAGGCGGACGCCTTCGCGGGTGGCTGCGAGGCCGCCCAAGCCGGTTTCGCGCAGGGAGGCGGGAAGGTTTTTTCCGACTTTGCGCATCGCTTCGATGACATCGTCAGCCGGGATTTTGTTCGTCAGTCCGGCCAAGGCCATATCGGCGCTGATCAGGGCATTGACCGCACCGATTGCATTGCGCTTGACGCAGGGAATCTCGACCAGTCCGGCAACCGGATCGCAGACGAGGCCGAGCAGATTGCTGATAGCCATCGCCATCGCTTCCGATGCCTGCTCCGGCGTGCCACCTGCGATTTCGACGGCCGCAGCGGCAGCCATCCCGGATGCGCTCCCGACTTCGGCCTGGCACCCTCCGGCAGCACCGGCAATCATGGCATTGTTTGCGATCACCATGCCAAAACCGCTGGCACAGAACAGCATCTGGACCATCTGCTCTTCCGTCAGACCCAGTTTGTCCTTGATGGCGAACATCACACCGGGCAAAGTCCCTGATGAACCAGCGGTAGGGGTGGCGCAGATGATTCCCAATGAAGCATTGACTTCGTTGGTGGCGATGGCGCTTTCTACTGCAATCAGCAGGTCATCTCCTGAAAGCGTGTTGCCGCGTTGACGGTAGTTCCGCAGCTTTACGGCTTCGCCGCCTGTCAACCCAGTGGGGGAAAATACGCCATCACCAGCCAAACCTTTTTCGACTGCGGCTTTCATGACGTGGTAATTGTTGCGCATCTGTTCCCAAATATCCTCGCGCGTCCGGTGGCTCTTGGCCATTTCCTGCAGCAGCATCAATTCGGAAATCGGCTTACCGCTTTCCTCTGCGGCCTTCACCAATTCTGCAATCTTATTGTACAAAGCGCTATTCCTTCTTTCCTAACTGATCAGTATCGCCTTTTCGATGAAAGGCAGTTCGTTGATTTCGTAGATCATTTCTTTGGTGGGGATCGTATCCAGATAGAGGACGACCCATTCGGTATCACTCTCCCTGAAGATGCGGATATCGTTCAGTGGATAGCCTTTGAATGCGAAATAATTCTGCCATTCCGCTTCGCTGTAAAGATGATATTGGAGCGTATTCTGATGGATGAAATAGATAGGCAGATGCGCATCCAGACGCATCGAAAAGTTATTCATCGCGACATGGATCAGAACGATCGAGCCGCCTCCGATGGAACTGCCCGTGACGGAAATTTTTTTCTTGTCCCGCTCCAACACCATTGTGGCTGTGTTCGGGTGGCCAACAGGAGAGTCACCGATTTCTTCGATGAAGGTCACGGCTATCTTTTGGGATTCGGCCATCTTCAGGGATTGCGGAATCATCGGATCATCTGCCGCAAAACCAAGAATACCGCCGAGGATCGCAAAATCAGTGCCGTGACCGAGATGGGTATCCGCAAACGATTCGTAATAATGGATCGTGACTTTTTTCGGTTTGACCTCGAACAGTTGCGCTGCCGCTTTTCCCAAGGCCAGGGCACCTGCAGTATGCGAACTGGAAGGACCGACCATGACCGGACCGATGATATCGAAAATGCTTCTGAATGTATGGCTCATGACGATCTCCTCCTCGTTATCGGTTGATAAAAGCTTGCTTCTCATTATATCGAAAAGGCTGTCGGAATGACAGAACACCGCTTCGCTTTTTTAGCGGATTCTAATGGCTTTCTAACGGAGTTTCCGCTGGCTAAGATAGTAACGCTTCCTTTCCGTATGATATAATGATGGCATCATCCTGAAAGGAACGCGTGAGAAAATGGAACTAAAAGAACTGGTTGGATTAAAAGCTGCAGAATACATCAAAGACGGTATGACAGTAGGTCTGGGAACGGGCTCGACTGCTTATTATTTTGTCAAAGAAATCGGTAGACGTGTAAACGATGAAGGACTGGCAATCACCGGGGTGACGACTTCAATCCAAACGAAGGAATTGGCTGAATCGTTAGGGATTCCATTAAAAAGTGTGGATGAAGTGACCCACATCGACATCACAGTGGACGGAGCTGATGAAATCAGCGAAGATTTCCAAGGGATCAAGGGTGGCGGCGGAGCCTTATTATTCGAAAAAATCGTTGCCGACAATTCAAAAGAAGTCATTTGGATCGTCGATGAAAGCAAAATGGTGAAACATCTTGGCGCATTTCCCCTGCCGGTGGAAGTCGTCCGCTACGGATCGGTCCAACTGTTCAATAAATTCACTGAGAAGGGCTACAATCCGGAATTCCGCAAGACTGCAACCGGGGAGAATTATTTGACTGATGAGAAAAACAATATCATTGATCTCCATCTGGGCGAAATTCTGGATCCGAGAGCGCTTGCCGAAGACTTGATCCATCTTACCGGTGTCGTGGAACATGGGTTGTTCCTTGACTGTGTGGATACCGTTTTGGTCGGGACAAAAGACGGCGTGAAAGTCATCGAGGCAAATAGATAAGCTTCAGTTTAAGGCTATAAAAAAACGATTTGCGTTGCGTTTGATATTCGAAAAGTCAGATTCAGATGGAGGAAAAGTCTATGAGAATGGTAGATTTAATTATCAAGAAACAAGAAGGCAAAGCCTTGACGAAAGAAGAAATCCGTTTCATCATCGCTGGCTACACAGATGGATCGATCCCTGATTATCAGATGAGCGCATGGGCGATGGCTGTCTTTTTTCAGGATATGACGGATGAGGAACGGATGGAATTGACGATGGCTATGGCTGAATCCGGAGACCATATCGATCTTTCCGCTATTGAAGGCATCAAAGTCGATAAGCATTCAACGGGCGGTGTCGGCGATACGACAACGCTGGTTTTGGCTCCATTGGTGGCCAGTTGCGGTGTGCCGGTAGCGAAAATGAGCGGACGCGGACTCGGGCATACAGGCGGAACGCTGGATAAACTCGAATCGATCCCCGGTTTCCACATTGAAATTGATGAAAAGGAATTTGCTGCCATCGTGAATGAAAATAAGGTCGCCGTTATCGGACAATCCGGCAATCTTTGCCCAGCGGACAAGAAATTGTATGCGCTCCGGGATGTGACCGGAACCGTTAACTCGTTACCGCTCATTGCAAGTTCGATCATGTGCAAAAAAATCGCAGCCGGGGCGGATGCGATTGTGCTGGATGTGAAAACGGGAGCCGGCGCGTTCATGAAGACGGAAGAAGATGCTAAGGCACTTGCCCACGCCATGGTCAAAATCGGCAATTTGGCCGGTCGCAAAACGATGGCGATCATTTCCGACATGAGCCAGCCGCTGGGTGTAGCGGTCGGGAACGCCTTGGAAGTCGAAGTGGCTATCGAAACATTGAAGGGCAACGGGCCGAAAGATTTGGAGGCGCTCTGCATCGAATTGGGAAGCCAGATGGTCTATCTGGGCGGAAAATCAGCTGATTTGGCTGAAGCCCGCGAATTGGTAACCGAGAACCTCCGCAACGGCAAAGCGTTGGAGAAATTCAAAGTTTTTGTCGCCTCTCAAGGAGGGAATCCAGCAGTAGTGGATGATTATTCCTTGATGCCGCAAGCCTCGCGCCAGCAGGATGTTTTGGCCGAAGCATCCGGATATGTGACGGAGATTGTTGCGGATGATATCGGCGTGGCAGCGATGCTGCTGGGCGCAGGGCGTGCCACGAAAGAAAGCATGATCGATCTGGCAGCCGGGTTGAAGATCCTGAAGAAAGTCGGCGATCCGGTCCAAAAAGGTGAAGCAATCGTCAGAATGTTCGCCAATAAAGCAGATTTTGGCCCGGCCGAAAAGCTGATTCAGGAAGCTTATTCCATCGGCTCCGAAAGAAAAGAAATCACTTTGATCCACGGCATCATCACAGACTGATGAGAGGGCTGTCCCAAAACAAGGGATGGCCTTCTTTTTGTCTTCTGACTGGACGGAGGAGGGCGCCTGTGACCGTGTCCAGCTCCGGCGAACGGGCCATCCGCCGGAATTAGTTGGTAATGTTCAGCTTCAGCTTCGACAAAGCCTGCCCCACCGGAGGACACAAGCAGAATGTGGGGTGAAATCCGGCGAAACCTGCGTTAACCGGAGCAGGGCAGTTCCATAAAAAGTTTCAACATAAATGAAAAGAAGCAACCGAAACTCGCGCTCCGGTTGCTTCTTTTGCTGTTCCAGCTGAGATGCCGCATGATACTTGCCATTCACTATTGATCGAAAGTCACGTTTGTGATGTCTTTACTCATATTCATCAGATCATTCACCAGATCCTTCTTCTTGTAGTAATGCGGCAAATCAATCCCATAGATGACGATGTAGTTCGGGTGCTCGGACTCCGGATTCTCAATCAGAAACTTCATGTCCGAAGTCTCAATATTATTTTCGGAAAGGAACAATTCAATCACTTTTTTCAAATCCTGGTGCCGGTAATGAACCTCCACGTGGAGCCCGCCTATGGAAGTCCTGATTTTCTTGATGATGTGCAGGACTATATACAGTATCAGACAGCCTATGACAGAAAGAAAATAGTAGCCCATTCCGACAGCAATTCCGAGTCCCGCGACCGTCCAGATGGTTGCCGCTGAAGTAAGGCCGGTAACCGTATCCCGTTTGGTGATGAGGATCGTTCCGGCGCCGAGAAACCCGATTCCGCTGACAATCTGGGCGATGATGCGGGTGAAGTCGACGGTGATGCTGGATGCGATATCCGGATTGGCGATAGCCAAGTTCAGGCTGTAATAACCAATTTCGAGCTGGATCAAAGTGATGAGGCAGGCGGACACGGACACGATGATGTTCGTCCGCAGACCTGCAGCTTGGCGGTTCTCTTCGCGTTCATAGCCGATGACGCCGCCGACAAAGACCGCCGCAAGCAAGCGCAATGTGATTTCCAATGTGCTGATTGTGTACACCGTAATTCCTCCTTTCAAAATAGTATATTTCCTCCATTTTAAAGGATGCGGTGTATTCTGTAAAAGGAAATGACGATTTTCTGAAAATGTGCAGAATCACGCCGAATATTGCTTCATCATGTGATAAAATGAAACATAACATGAATTTTTGATTAGAGGAGGAACAATATGTCGAAAAAAGAATGGTTGGCTGGCATGAAAGCCATCTATCCGGTTTGTTTCGGCTACATTCCGATGGGCCTGGCTTGCGGAGTTTTGCTGCAGCAAGCCGGCTATCATTGGCTGGCGGTCATGCTGATGAGCCTGCTCATCTACGGGGGCGCTTCCCAGTTCATGATCGCTTCGATGACAGTGGCGGGGGCAGGGCTACTGGAAATGGTGATCATGATCTTTTTCATCAATCTGAGGCACTTGTTGATGAGTTCCAGCCTGGCTCACCGGATCCGCGAGAAGAGCACGGCTTTCAGCATATTCTTTGCGCAGACGATCACTGATGAATCGTTCGCCGTCAACACGTTGTATTTCAAAACCGATGGCATGTGGAATCCGACGAAAGCAATAGCCGCGAATGTGACGGCCTATTCAACTTGGATTATTAGCACGGGAATAGGCGCGATGGCCGGAAAGAGCATCGCTTTGTCGCCGGTTGTGATGAACTACATCCTGATTGCGATGTTCATTTTTCTGCTCATTTCCCAAATCGAGAACCGCATCGTGTTCTGGACGGCGGTATTTTCCGGCATCACGGCGGTCGTGCTGATGAACTTGCTGCGCCATAACATCGCCATCGTCCTGACTTCGATATTGGCTTCTGGGTTCGGGCTCTATCTGCAGAACAAAAAAGACGATAAGGAGGGGATTTTGCGTGGATGACCAAACATTTTGGCTCATTTTGGGTGGCGGATTGGTGACTTTTTTGCCCAGATGGCTCCCTATCGTTGCTTTGAAGAACGCGCGGATTCCGATCTGGTTCCAGAAATGGATGAGCCTTCTGCCGGTTTCCATCTTTTCGGCATTGATCGCTTCGGATATCTTTTTCTGGGAGGGCAATGTTTCCTTGAATATATTGGATAATGCCAAACTGTTGCCGTCGCTTGTGACTGCGGTGGTGGCTTATTATTCGAAAAATATGATTCTCTCCGTCATTGTCGGCATCGTGGGCATCAGCCTGATGGTGTGGGTACTCTGATTGTTATTGTTTATTTTTAATGTATTCGCCATCGTTTTCTCATTATTATGTTGACATACTTTTGTTTGTTGATTATGATAGGTGCATACCCAAGGGAAAAGGAGGCAGTCGCAATGCAAACGATCACGCGAGTTACCGCAACGAACGGAATAAGCTGGCAAAGCCGCATAGTGTAGGTTGATCGTGTGACAGGGCTGTCCATAGATGCAACCTCAGATTCAGTCTGGATTAGCGTCTATGCGGATTTTTCCTTCTTTTACTTATTCAGGAAACCAACACCGCAAAGACTATTAGGGTCTCTGCGGTTTTTTTGTATCCAAAAACGCGTTGCCGATCCAGATTGGGATGTGTGCGGAAAATCAAATTTCAAAAAATGGAGGAGTTTTGATGATGAGAAATGGGATAAAAAACATGTTGCGATTGAGCTCGGTAATGGCGATCGGGTTGTTGGCTGCTTGCGGAAACACAGTGTCGGAAAATGATTCTTCAGCGGCTGCAAATGAAAGCGAACAGGAACAGGTCTATATCGGCATCCTGCAGTTGACGACGCATCCAGCCTTGGATCAGATTACGGAAGGCATCCTGGATGAGTTGGCGGCGGCCGGCTATGTCGATGGTGAAAATGCCACCATCGATTTCCAGAATGCGCAAGGCGATCAAGCGAACATGAAATCGATCGCTGAAAGCTTCGTCAGCCATGACGCGGATATCATGATCGGTGTTGCGACACCTGCCGCGCAAGCATTGAAGAACGCATCAGATGAGATTCCGGTGATCCTTGGCGCAGTACAGGATCCGGTCGGCGCCGGATTGGTTGAATCGTTGGAAGTTCCCGGCAGCAATGCAACAGGGCTATCGAACCGGACACCATCCAACGAACAGATGGCATTGATCAAGCAATTCCTGCCGGATGCCACAACAATCGGCGTCATGTATACGACTGCCGAAGACAATGCGATCATCTCAGGCCAACGCGCCGAGCAAGCGGCAGCGGAATTAGGCTTCGAGGTCGTCACAAGAACGATCACTACTTCGAACGATATCGCCCAAGCGGCGGAAAGTCTGGCCAAAGAAGTGGACGCAATCTATGTACCGAATGATAATGTTATCGCGAGTGGAATGGCGACCTTGGTGGACGCGGCCGATGCGTTCGGTATCCCGGTTTTCCCGGCGGCTGACACGATGGTGAAAGATGGCGGCGTTGCAACCTTTGCACCTAGCCAATACGGCATGGGTACGCAAATCGGCCAAATCGCGATCGACATCCTGAAAGGCGCGGATCCGGCGACTTATCCGGTCCAACTGGTCAAAGAGAATTCCGTTTACATCAACCAGGCTAAAGTCGACGAACTGGGCTTGACGATTCCGGAAGAAATCAAGGCCGATGCGGTGTTTGTGGAATTGGCTGAATAATAATTGTTTAGGGAAAAGGCTCATCCAACTGCGGATGGGCCTTATCAGTCGGGTTTTTTGTGATTTCTGGTAATCATTTTGTCGACAGATGCGGAATCTCTCGATAGTTTGGAAACCCATCCCGGGCGTACGCCCGACAGAAGTGCCATCTGTCGGGTTTCGGAACTGAAATGCAGGTCGTACACCTGACGGGTGGTCAAACTGTCGACTTAACGTTCCCCAATGCTTACGTAACACCTGACATCATAAGGATTCTGTCCAGAAAATCGGCTATACAAATAAAATAAAAACGCGCCAGCAAACGGTGTCACTCTACCGGTCGCTGGCGCATTCGTATTATATTCAACTTTGCACTGAACGATTGGCGTACTGTCGGTAGTCGATCCCGCGCATGTCGCACCAGTCGAGGATGTCCCGTTGGAAAATAAGGTCTGTCCGAGCCAGATCGGCAACCGACGTTTTGCCCAGCATGGCCATCACTGTCGTGATCTGTTGCTTCCAGGCTGCAATCGTTTCGGCCGTCTTTTCCGGTCCATCGTTCAGGACCATATGCAGGAATTGACCGGAAAGTCCAGCTGCTTTTGCACCCAAGCTCAGCGCTTTGACGATATCCAACGGTGTTTTGATGCCGCCGGATGCGATAAATTCCGCTTTCCCTCGATGCGAAGAGGCTTCCAGCAACGAAATAACAGTCGACTGGCCCCAATTTTCCAAATCGTCATAGGTAATCGCTGTACGTCTTGCGTTTTCAATCGCTGCAAAGTTCGTGCCGCCTTTGCCGGAGACATCAATGGTATGGACACCAACGTCAATCAGCTGTCCGATCGTTTCCCGGCTCATACCGAAACCGACTTCCTTCACGATGACGGGGACACCGATATGGGCGCTGATTTCCTCGATCTGGCGCAGCCACATCGTGAAATCGCGGTCGCCTTCCGGCATGATCATTTCCTGCGGTACATTGATGTGGATCTGCAAAGCATCGGCTTCCAGAATATCGACGGCGCGCTTGGCATTTTCGAGCGAATGGTGGGCGCCGATATTCGCGAATATCTGTCCGTTCGGATTTACCTTGCGGATGACCGAAAAGCTGTCGCTTACGCTGGGATCCTTCAAGGCTGCGCTGACGGACCCGGAAGCCATCGCCAAGCCGGTCATTTTTGCGACCGCGGCCAGATCGGCATTGATCTGTTTTGTTCGTTCGCTGCCGCCGGTCATGCCGTTGATGTAGAAGGGCGCAGCCAGACTCATGCCGGCCATCTCAGTCTGAAGGGAGATATCCGCCACTTTCAGATTGGGCAGAGAGTGATGAACGAAGCGCATCTTCCCGAAATCGGAAAGATCGGCTGGTTGATATTGTTTTTCGGCCAGATCGACGTGTTGGTCTTTTCTGTTTGAATCAAGCGTCATTCTAATGCTCCTTTCCATTCGAGGGGTGCGGCGGCGCGTCCGTACTTGAATACATGCAGCGGCAAGTTCATGATTCCGACTTTTTCCCATTCCGAAATCAAAGGGATGATGCCCGATTGTCTGTCGATGATGACGATGCCGCAGTCTCCGCCACCGGCACCGGATGATTTTGCCGCACCTAGGTTTTTCTCGGCCAAATCGCATAATTGCGTCAATGGGGGTGTCTCAATGACGACGCCGGTGTGCGCAGTCAACTGCTTCAGCAGCAGGCGGTTCTCCCGGATGCCTGCCTGAATCGCCTGCAGATCGCCCTGTTCGAAAGCTACTATCATAGCATTCACGCACGTTTTGCTGGCTCCCAGGAAAGTTTTGTAATAATCGTCGATGCCGCCACGGACATCGTTGACGCGATCGACAAGGTGGGTGGTGGAAGCCGGCGAGCCGGTCCAGCCGATCACCAACCGCAGATTGGCTGGTGGTGTCAATGGCCGGATCATCAACTGCGGCCATTCAGTCTTCAACAACTCGGTGAGCGTCAGCTCGTTTGCCTTCTGCATTACACATTCCCTGTCGAAACAGGCATAGGCAATCCATCCGCCGTAGGTACTTGCCGCGATGTCGCCGAAGGAACCGTTGCTTTTGACGGACAAATGCGCCAAGGATGCCAGCTTGTAGACCAATTCGAATTCCGGATCGATCGCATAAAATTTCAGCAATGCTTTGATGGTCGCGACCGTCACTGCGCCGCTCGATCCAAGCCCGTATTTTTTCCCACTGGCGTTGTCCAATTCGCTCTTCACAGAGAGATGGAAGTAAGATAACGGAATTCCGGATTCTTTGATAAAGCGTTCCGTCACCTTAACCGCCTCGGTAATGTAGAGGAAAGGATTTTCGCGCTGGTCGATGACCAACTGATCTTCTTCACGGGTCCAAGGTATCGGCAATCCGCCGTACTGTGCCGACCTGATCGTCCCGGTCGTATCGGCCTCCTCCAAAGAAACCGTAATGAACTGATCCAAAGCGACCAAAATCGATGGGTGGCCCGGCGTCACTACCGCATATTCTCCGGCAATGAACAATTTACCCGGAGCACTTGCTTCTGTTACAGTCATGAATTCAACCCTCTCTGTTCCTGTTAGTCGTTCCAATTGTAGACAGCGCGTTCGGTTGCAGTCAATTCCCGGATTCCCTTTCCGGGCTTGGTGATGATCAATTTATCCTCTGTGAAATGTTCCAACAACGCTTCTTTTATCGTTTCGGCTTGCGAAAGGCGGCAAAGAACCTTCACATTCGGACCGGCATCCATCGTGACATAGCAAGGAATGCCTTGTTTGCGCAAAGTTTGTGCTGTCTTGATGGCGACAATGCTGTCAGGTTCCCAATAGGAAAATGGCGGTTCGGCTCCTAACATGGTTCCATGCATTTTCATGCCGTTCGCTTCGGTGATTTCGCCCAAGCGGATGAAATCCTTCGCGGCGATGGCTGCTTTGATGTCTTGGATATCTTTTTTTGCCGATTCCACCCAAGCAGGATAGAAGGGCGAAGTTTCGACCGTATGTTTCATGCCGATGCGGCTGGAGACTTCTTTCGCTTTCTGGTTGACCGCCACAATGACCATGCCGATATCCCAGCTGGCATCGTCGACCGGGACTGCGAAGGAATCGTCGGAACAAGTCCCCATATCCCACTCCACAAATCCTCCGAATATGCTGCGGGTCGCACTGCCGCTGCCGCGTCTTGCGAAAGTCGACAATCGCTGCGGAACCAGATCAAGACCCAGTGCCAGGTTGGCAGCTCCTGCCAAAGCGGCGAACGCGGAGGCTGATGAAGCCAAGCCGGCTGCGGTAGGGACGTGATTGATGCTTTCAACGCGCGCACGCATGGCTGTCTTTTTTTCTTGCCGGAACAGATCAAGGAATTTGGAGATTTTTTTGGTTTCTTTTTCGCCTTGCTTCTCGCCGTTCAGATAGAAGGAATCCTGTGCGAACGAATCATCGAAGACGACCATTGTATCCGTGTATAGTTTGTCCAAGGTCATGGAAAGGCTGCTGTTCATAGGCAGAAAGTCGGTTTCGTCCCGCTTCCCCCAATATTTGATCAGCGCGATGTTAGTGTGCGCTCGGACATAAGCTTGATTAGGCATCTTCAGTTCCTCCCATTTGATAGATCCAAGTCCGGATCGCACCGGCTTGACGGATAGCATCTTCAATTTTTTCCGCTTCTGAGCGCGTTCTGGCCAAAGCAATCATGCAACCGCCGCGGCCGCCGCCTGTTAATTTGGCGCCCAGCGCTCCTGAAGACCGGGCTGCTGAAACGAGCCTGTCCAGATCAGGGCTGGATACGTCCAGAAAAGACAAGACTGCATGGGCCTGGTTCATCAATTCCCCCAATTGTGACGGATCATTTGCCTCGATCGCGGATTTTGCTGTTAGAGCAAAAGTGCCCAATCGGGAGATGGCGTCCCGGTATGGTTGCGGATTTTTTCCATTCAGTTTCGCTGCGATGCTGGATACTGCTTCCTTTGTTTGGCCGGTCACACCGGTATCGCCGACTATCAAATAAGCCTTCAGGTTCAAAGGGAAAGCTTCGAAAGGCTGACCTTTTATGTAATAGAGCGGTGCGTCGCCGCTTGCCGTGGCGGCATCCAGACCGCTGGGGTTTCCGTGTGCAACTTTTTCGGATATATTGACGAGCCGGAGCAGGGTAGCTTCGTCCAACGGCTTATCGAAGTAGGCGAAAAGGGCGCGGGTCAAGGCCACTGACACGGCAGCGCTGGAACCCATGCCTCTTTCAGCCGGGATGGTGCTCGCGAGCGAAATCGCCAGGTTTTCATCCGAAACATGCAGTTCGGCCAATGCCGATTGGATCGCTGTCCGCATGCTTTCCAAGATTTCGGGCATTTCTGCAGCGATGCCGTTATAATAGGAACAATCAATGGTCAAGGGACCTTCCGCTTCGCATACGGTCGCGGTCATTTCGACTGCCGGAAAGGGTAGTGCGATGGAGGGCTCTCCGTGTACGACAGCGTGTTCACCCATCAGGATAATTTTGCCGTGCGATGTTCCGGTTGAGCAACGTGTGTTTGTCATAGAGTATCGTCCTTTACTGATTCTTACGCATCTTCTATTATGCTTGCTGTACATGAATTTGGCAAATCGCCATTATTCAGTCGAAACTTTTGGATTTGTGAAGGTGCCGCATGTGTAACGACGACAAATTCAGCACATATTTTCCGCTATTTTCTATTATCGTTTTCATTGTATCGGAGCAAAATTATAAAGTAAATCAATTATTCGGGATTTTATGGAAACTTAAAAAGCTATCGCATTGCAGAATACAAAGATTAGGTTTCGATTAAAATTAAATGTTCGTATTTGATGGGGGTTAAATTTTCAGAAAAGTGTGATACAATTACCAAAAGTTTGATTATTTCCAGAAGGGAAAAGCTATGATAGAAGATAGAAACTACTACGAAATCCATCGTGAAGAATGGCAAACTTTTCATCAAGATTCCATTCCGACAATCACGGAAGAGGAACTGAAGGAATTGACATCATTGAATGATAGGCTCTCATTGGAAGATGTTAAGGATGTCTATGTGCCATTGGTGCATATGTTCGATATTTACTTGCAACAGTACCGGAATCTTCAGCGGGATAAAAGCAGATTTCTTGGCAGATCCTATGAACCGTCCCCGCTTATTATCGGCGTAACGGGCAGCGTTGCAGTCGGTAAAAGCACGACAGCGCGTGTTCTGCAGAACCTTTTGAAGCGGGCTTATCCCACAAAAGCTGTCGAATTGATGACAACAGACGGTTTTCTGTATCCGAACCGGATACTGAGGGAACGCAACATCATGGATCGCAAAGGATTTCCGGAAAGCTACGATATGGAGAATTTGGTGCAATTCCTGTTGGATGTGAAGACAGGCAAGCCGAATGTCCGGTTTCCAGTCTATTCCCACCGTATTTATGACATTGTTGCTGGTGAGTATGAAGAAGTGAATCATCCGGACATCCTGATTGTGGAAGGGATCAACGTGCTGCAGCTGCCCAGCAATCAACAGATTTATGTCAGTGACTTCTTTGACTTCTCCATTTATGTGGATGCTGAAGAAGAAATGATCGAAAAATGGTACATCGAACGTTTCGAAATGCTGATGGACCTGGCGATCGATCAGCCGGACAATTATTATTACAACTATGCGATCGGCAAAAGGGAAGACGCAATCGAGATGGCCAGAGGCGTCTGGAAAAGAGTCAACCTCAAGAACCTTCGGGAGTATATCTATCCCACAATCACACGGGCAAATTTAGTGATTCATAAAACAACTAATCACTTTATTGATGAATTGTACATAAAAAAATATTAAGGAAATTGGAGCGATTATTAGATGATAGAGCAATTTACCGAGTTGGAAAAAATCGTCGTACTGGATTTCGGCAGTCAATACAACCAATTGATTACACGACGCATCCGTGAATTCGGCGTATTCTCAGAGTTGGTTTCACACCGCACAACTGCTGAAGATATCAAAGCGATGGGGAACGTCAAGGGGGTCATTTTCTCCGGCGGCCCAAACAGCGTCTATGAAGACGATGCTTTCAAAGTCGATCCAGCCATTTTCGACATGGGCATTCCGGTATTAGGCATTTGCTACGGCATGCAACTGATGACCGATCATTTCGGTGGAAAAGTCATTCCTGCTGATGAAAGAGAATACGGACGTTCCGACATCCAAATCCTTGATTTGGATTCGCCGATGTTCAAAGGCCTTGCAGATATCGAGTCTGTCTGGATGAGTCATGGTGACAAAATCACGGAAATCCCTGCCGGATTCAAAGTGATTGCCAAAAACGACACTTGTCCGGTCGCAGCTTTCGCTAATGCAGCAGAAAAATTCTATGGCGTTCAATTTCACCCGGAAGTACAGCACTCTGTACACGGAAACGAAATGTTGAAGAACTTCGCCTTCGGAGTCTGCGGTTGCTCAGGAGACTGGTCGATCGCCAACTTCATCGAAATCGAAACAAAAAAAATCAGAGAAACTGTCGGCGACAAAAAAGTTTTGTTGGGACTTTCCGGCGGGGTTGATTCAAGCGTAGTCGGCGTATTGCTGCACAAAGCAATCGGCTCGCAATTGACTTGTATTTTTGTTGACCACGGATTGTTGCGCAAAGGCGAAGGCGATCAAGTTATGGAAAGCCTTGTAGGCAAATTCGGCTTGAACATCATCCGCGTTGATGCGAAAAAACGTTTCATGGACAAACTGGCAGGCGTCAGCGATCCGGAACAAAAACGTAAAATCATCGGTAACGAATTCGTTTACGTCTTCGACGATGAAGCGACGAAATTGCAAGGCATCGACTTCTTGGCGCAAGGAACGCTTTACACCGACGTGATCGAAAGTGGAACCGAGACTGCCCAAACAATCAAGTCCCACCACAACGTAGGCGGACTGCCTGAAGATATGCAATTCAAATTGATCGAACCATTGAACACATTGTTCAAAGATGAAGTCCGCGAATTGGGAACACAGCTTGGCATGCCTGACAGCATCGTTTGGCGCCAACCTTTCCCAGGCCCTGGTTTGGGTATCCGCGTCATCGGCGAAATCACCGAAGAAAAATTAGAAATCGTCCGCGAATCTGACTACATCCTGCGCGAAGAAATCGCGAATGCTGGTTTGGACCGCGATGTATGGCAATATTTTACAGTCCTGCCAGGCTTCCGCAGCGTAGGCGTAATGGGCGATGGCCGTACGTATGACTACACAATCGGTATCCGCGCCGTGACATCCATCGATGGCATGACGTCCGACTGGGCACGCATCCCTTACGATGTTCTGGACAAAATTTCCCGACGCATCGTAAATGAAGTGAAGCACGTCAACCGCATAGTGTACGACATTACGAGCAAGCCACCATCGACCATCGAGTGGGAATAAACTTTCACATATAGAACTCTGAAAATATTAATTTGACGGGCTGTATGGTGTAATAAAACACAAATCATCTTTTTAAGTTGTTATATGAATGAACTTCATTCATGTATATGACCTAAAAAGGTGATTTTTTTTGCATTTATACGAAAGCAGCTTAAGAACAGGCATGTGGGAAATGAGAAATACTTGATTACTTGGATTAAATAAGCTAAACTTAAACCAAAAGTTAGGCATGCCTAATAATATGTTTAAATAAACCTTATGTGTTGTGGGATGCTCAGCACAAATTCAGAAACCATAAAGTAATGAAACGAGAAAGGAACAACACATCATGGAAAATTTAACAATCCAAAATATGAACATAGCCTATCAAGGGCAATCTGCAATCAAGAATGCAACGCTTGCGTTTGAGCCGAACAAATTAACAGGGATTGTAGGACCAAATGGAGCCGGGAAATCAACCTTATTGAAAGGGATCATGGGCTTGACGCCTTTAAATACTGGAGCCGTAAGTCTTTACGGCAAACCGCTGAAAGACATGATAAACAAGATAGCTTATGTCGAACAAAGACAAGAAATCGACCTCTCATTTCCGATAGATGTTTTCGGAACCGTGCTATTTGGCACCTACGCCAAATTAGGTTTTTTCCAGAGACCAAAACAAAAAGAAAAGGATTTGGCATTGAAGGCTTTAGAGAAAGTCGGTATGGCAGCTTTTAAAGATCGGCACATCAGTGAATTATCCGGTGGACAGCTGCAGCGCGTGTTCATTGCGCGAGCGTTGGCGCAGGAAGCTGAATGGTTGCTGCTTGATGAACCTTTTGCCGGGATTGATGCCACCAGTGAGAAAATCATCATTGAGCTGTTGAAACAACTTCGCGATGAAGGCAAATCAATCGTGATCGTGCATCATGATTTGCATAAAGTACAGTCGTATTTTGATGATATTGTCCTGATCAATAAAGAAGTGGTTGCCTTTGGTACAGTTTCCGAGGTATTTACTGCCAATAATATGGGAAGGGCTTATGGGGAAGCGATTTCCGAAATGATCAGTCTAGGAGGTGGAACAAATGTTAAATGAATTCATTCAAGGACTCTTGGATTTCCAATTCCTGCAGAACGCTTTGATTACTTCCGTCATGGTCGGGATATCTGCCGGAATCATCGGTTCCTTCATCATCCTGCGGGGAATGTCTTTGATGGGGGACGCCATCTCGCACGCAGTATTACCGGGAGTGGCGCTATCTTACATGCTGGGGAGCAGCTATATCATCGGGGCCACGATTTTTGGGATGGCGTCAGCTGCTCTCATTGGTTTTGTCACGAAACACAGTCGTTTAAAAAACGATACGGCAATCGGAATCGTATTCAGCGCCTTTTTTGCTCTAGGGATCATCTTGATTTCCTTCGCCAGAAGCTCCACGGATTTGTATCACATCCTCTTCGGGAATGTGCTGGCAGTTCGGGATTCGGATATGTTGTTGACAGCAGCCGTGCTTGTCATCGTCTTGATAGCAGTGCCGCTATTCTATAAACAACTCAAACTGACTTCTTTTGCGCCGACGATTGCAAAATCATATGGTTGGAACATCAGTGCCATCAACTATGGGTTGATGTTTTTGCTGACACTTGTGGCGGTGACTTCGCTGCAGACAGTCGGGACGATTCTGGTGATCGCAATGCTGATCACACCGGCTGCGACAGCCTACCAACTGACCGATAAATTGCTCGTTATGATTGTCCTCTCGACAGTATTTGGAACCCTCAGTTCGATCGTGGGGCTTTACTTCAGCTACAGTTACAACTTGCCGTCCGGGGCGACGATCGTCATGGCAGCAGCTGTATTTTTCATTGTGGCATTTATTTTTGCACCAAAAAAAGGCCTTATCGCTCAATTAAGAAAGGAGAATTTATAATATGAAGAATAAACTATTGCTGCTTGCTGCAGTGCTTTTTGTAGGTATGTTGGGAGGATGCGGAAATTTTCCGGATGATGATAAAGGCAGTGCGGATGCAACAGACACATCAGAAGCCAAGCTTAAAGTGGTCTCCACCAATTCCATTATCGGCGACATGGTAGAAAAAATTGGAGGGAATTTGATCGATGCACACAGTATCGTGCCTGTCGGGACCGATCCGCACGAATACGAACCCTTACCGGAAGACATTCGAAAAGCCAGCGAAGCCGATGTCGTGTTCTACAACGGATTGAATTTGGAAACCGGCAATGGCTGGTTTGACAAATTGATGGAAACCGCTGGCAAGGCGGAAGATGAGGATTACTTCGTTGTCAGTAAAAATGTCGAACCGCTGTATCTGGCGGGAAACAGTTCGCAACAAGATCCGCATGCCTGGCTGGATATTTCAAATGGCATTCGGTACATCACCGAAATCACGCGCGTCATGAGCGAGAAAGATCCTGAAAATAAAACAGCCTATGAAAAAAACGCGGATGCTTACATTGCCGATTTGACGGAACTGGACAGCAAAGCGAAAAAAAAATTCGCGGATATCCCCGAGAAAAAGAAACTGTTGGTGACGAGCGAAGGAGCTTTCAAGTATTTCTCTAAAGCTTACGGACTGCAAGCTGCCTATATTTGGGAAATCAATACAGAGAGTCAAGGGACGCCTGATCAGATGAAGCAAATCATTGAAAAAGTCCGGGATTCTGAAGTTCCGGTTCTCTTTGTGGAGACGAGCGTAGATCCCCGAAGCATGGAACGATTAGCAAATGAGGTGGATCTTCCCGTTTACAGCAATCTGTTCACGGATTCCGTTGCGGAAGAAGGAGAAGACGGCGACAGCTATTACGAGATGATGAAATGGAATGTAGAAAAGATCCATGAAGGATTGAGCCAATAAAAGCGATTCGTTACCCTGCTGTTGTGATGCTTGACATTTTGAACCGGTATCGCTAAATTGGAGAAAAGTATAGCGGTATCCATGCTTATGAACCATCTGTATAACTTGATACCAGAAGAGGGGTCCACTCATGACAGCAACATCATTCACTTTCCAATCAATAGACGGAACGGAAATCTTCGCGATGAAATGGTCGCCGGAAGTTCTTCAGAAACCGAAAGCCGCCGTCCAACTTGCGCATGGTTACGCAGAACATATCGGACGCTATGATGTTTTTGCAAGCAAACTGGCGGAAGCAGGGATCGTCGTCTACGGAAACGATCACCGCGGCCATGGCAAAACGAACGGGAATATTGGTGAAGCGATCTGTTTTGCGGATGAGGCTGGATTCGATAAGGTCGTCGCGGATATGCGCGCGCTGACTGAAAACATCCAATCAGAAAACCCCGACATTCCGCTGTTCCTTTTCGGTCACAGCATGGGTTCGATGTTGACCAGACGCTATATCCAGCTGTACGGGGACGATCTTGCCGGCGCAGTTCTGTCAGGTTCTGGAGTGTTTTCGAAGGGGGTGCTGAAGCTGGGGACAATCGTGGCAGCATTGGAAATCAAAAGGAACGGTCGTGCTCATCCAAGTCAGTTGCTGGATAAACTGGTTTTCCAAAACTTCAATCGGGGCTTCAAACCCGCCCGGACGGATTTGGACTGGCTCAGCCGGGACGAGGCAGAAGTGGATAAATTTCTGGCGGATCCTTTGCGCGGAAAGATCGGTTCGGCCGGTTATTTCCATGATTTCTTCAGCGGATTACTGGCCATGAATGATGCTGCGAATGTTCAATCGATACCGAAGAACCTGCCGCTGCACTTCATTTCAGGCACCGCTGATCCGGTTGGAGGCAAGGCCGGAAAAGGCATCGTCCAAATATGCAAGACCTATCAACAAGCCGGCCTTCTGAATGTAAGCTGCAAACTATATGAGGGTGCCCGCCATGAACTGCTGAACGAGATGAACAAAGATGAAGTAGCGCAAGACATAATCGAGTGGATTAGTGCTCGCCTGCAAGCTGTGTGACTTGCGCAAAATGAATGAAGCTTACCTACTTATCCTGAAAATAAGGTTGCTTACAATTTTGTTCGTGTGCTATGATGGCGTAGTGAATTCATTAAATTTTAATTAAATTAGAATGATGAAACATGTCATTATTTATTTTTGGAGGTAACTTATGGATAAAGCATTAATTTTTATGGCGATGGCCGGCTACATGTCGATCATCATCGGCATCGGCTTCTATTACTACAAGCGATCGAACGAAAGCTCGGATAATTTCTTCCTGGGGGGACGCAGTCTGGGTCCTTGGGTCGCCGCAATCAGTGCGGGAGCTTCGGACATGAGCGGTTGGCTCTTGATGGGGCTTCCGGGTGTGGCTTATTGGTCAGGTTTGTCCGATGCATTCTGGACAGCCATCGGTTTGGCGGCTGGGACAGCGTTGAACTGGATCATCGTCTCGAAACGTTTGCGGCACTATTCCGAATCAGCGCGGGCAATCACGCTGCCGGAATTCTTCAGCAATCGATTCCATGAGGACAAGCGCGTTATTTTGACGGTATCATCGACGTTCATTTTCGTCTTCTTTTCCGTCTATGCAGCCAGCTGTTTTGTGACGGTAGGCAGGCTCTTCGCAACCTTGTTCGAAGTGCCTTACATCCCTGTGATGATTGCCGGAGCGGTGTTCGTCGTGTTCTACACGTTCATCGGCGGATTTTTGGCGGAGAGTGTTTCCGACTTCATGCAGGGCATCATCATGATTGCGGCTTTGGCTGTTGTTTTGGTCGGAGGCGTCGTGCATGCCGGGGGTCCAGGAGCGGTCATCGATAATCTGAGAGGCATCCCCGGGTTTTTGGATTTCTTCGGTATCGCTACACCGACACTGGTCGATGGCGTGCAACAGGCTGACGGCGCGATGGCTGACTTTGGTCCGGCCGGGAAATATGGGCTGATCACAATCGCATCCAGCATGGCTTGGGGTCTCGGCTATTTTGGTATGCCGCAAGTGCTGTTGCGCTTTATGGCTATCCGTTCTGCTGAAGATATCAAACAATCACGCCGCATTGGTATCATTTGGTCGACCCTTTCATTAACAGCTGCGGTCCTGATCGGTCTGATCGGGCGCGCGATGTTCCCGATGGCGTTGACGACAGCATCAACTTCGGAAACGATTTTTATCGAAATGGCGACACTGTTATTCCCGCCGCTATTGGCCGGAATCGTCATGTCTGGCATTTTGGCTGCGACGATCAGTTCCGCGGATTCTTATCTGCTGATTGCCGCAAGTGCTTTTTCGAAAAATATCTACAAAGGCGTTCTGCGCAAGGATGCTTCCGATCAGCAAATCATGGCGATGACGCGGATGATTTTGATCGTATTGGCGATCGTCGGAATCATCATCGCTTTGGATGAGAACTCTGTCATCTTCACAATCGTATCCTTCGCCTGGGCGGGCTTCGGTGCGACATTCGGACCGTTGATGCTGTTCTCCTTGTTCTGGAAAAAAACAACACGTCAAGGCGCTATCGCTGGGATGTTAACAGGCGGAATCGCTGTTTTCATCTGGAAACTTCTGATTAAACCAATCGGCGGCGTATTCGGCATCTACGAACTGTTGCCGGCATTCATCCTTTCTTGTGTGGCGATCGTGATTTTCTCCTTGATCGGTGAAAAACCGTCCGCTGCGATGGAAGAGGAGTTCGAAATGGTGAAAAGCCAGTCGAAAGCCTAACACACATGCTAAGCAAAAAAAACAATCCATTTTGGATTGTTTTTTTTGATGCGCTTGACTATCGGGCGAAGGCATGACCCAATATTCAAGCCTGTCCTCCGGTGAACCGGATGTTCAGCGGAGGACAGCGCGAAATGTTAACGCAACTCCGGCAAGCTGGCCCTCGCCGGAGCGTGACGGCAAATTCATCCTGAACTCCGACTAAGCACCCGTTCACCGGAGAAGGGGATGTAATCTTAATTTCAACCTATCCGAATAAACTAAACTCTGGATCTGAAGAATTTCAGCTTTTTTGTGGATGATCGTGAACAACTGTCAAATCATTGTTCGGAAATACCAACTGAAAAAAATTTTAGTTTTCTTTCCAAAATCATTGACATATACGTTGTATTTGTATAGAATTTAGCTTGCATAAATTGAATATCTCTTATTAATAGCCGTTGAGACGAGGGGTCGAAGATACGGTGGCAAACCAATCAATCTAATTTTATTTTCAAGGATTGATATTGGGTGCCCAACCTGAGCGTAGGATTATCCAAGTCCTATGAGCAATAAGAGGAAAAGCAGCTGATAGATATCGAAGCTTTCCTTTGGTTGGAGAGCTTTTTTTATGCCCATTTTTTATATCAAAGGGGGAAATCTATTTGGCTGAAAAGGTTTTATTCAATTCAGACACTTATTTGGACGGTCATTCCGACAAAATTACTTACCAAATTTCTAACGTTAAAGCAAAAAATATTACACATATCAAAATGCCGCTTTTCGAAGCGCTTGTTAAATATGCGAAACAGGACGTTACACCTTTCGATGTCCCTGGACATAAAATGGGTGCGCAGATGACACCATTCAAAATGGCGGTCGGTGATATGACAATGCAGATGGATGTCAACTCCATGAAAGAATTGGACTTGTTGAGCCATCCGCAATCCGTCATAAAAGAAGCACAGGAATTGGCTGCAAAAGCATACAATGCCGATCAGGCCTTTTTCTTGGTTAACGGTACGACTGTAGGCATCCAAGCGATGATCATGAGCGTAGTGGGGCCGAACGATTCGATCTTGGTTCCCCGCAACTGCCATAAGTCAGTGATGAGCGGGTTGATTTTGAGCGGCGCAAAGCCAATCTTCATCCAGCCCGAAATGGATTTGGCCTTCGGAATTTCACACGGTATCTCCGTGGAACGCATCATCAAAGGCTTGGATGAAAATCCTAAAGCGAAAGCTCTTTTGGTCACTTATCCGACTTATTTCGGATCTTTGAACGATCTGGAGACGATCTGTGATATCGCACATGAACGCGGTGTTGTGGTCATCGTCGACAGCGCGCACGGCGCGCATTTGCCGTTCATGCCCGGAAAAATGAAGGATCCAATGAAAGCCGGAGCCGATGCGGTGACGTATTCCATGCATAAAACTGGCGGATCCTTGACGCAGAGTTCCTTAATGGTGATGCAAGGGGACCGCATTTCCGCAACAAAATTACAAAAAGTGCTGAACATGCTGCAATCGACCAGCGCGAACTACTTGTTGATGAGTTCCATCGATGCCGCACGCAGCGAATTGGCGATGTACGGAAAAGACCGCTACAAAAAACTGCGTCCGATCGTCAGTGAAGCGATTGAAGCAATCGAAGCATTCGGCGACTATGAAGTATTGAAATCCGACTACATCAAAGACAAATTCGACCAAACGTATGACTGGACCAAATTGGTGATCCGTGTCAATGACATCGGACTGACAGGCTTTGAAGTCTACACGATCTTGAAGCAAGAGTACGGCATCCAAATGGAGTTGGCTGAAGGCTATGTCGTGATGGCTGTCATCAGCACGGCCGATACGCGGGAATCAATCGGACGTCTGGTTGATGCCTTGATGGACATCCGCAGGCGCTACAAAAAAGCGAGTCAACATTTCGATGCACACGTGATGACGTGCAGTATCAACGCATTGGCATGCAGTCCGCGTGATGCCTTTTATGCCGACAATGAAGTGGTCGGCATCGACGACGCGATCGGCCGCATCAGTGCCGACTCGATCATGATCTACCCGCCAGGAATTCCGTTGATCATCCCTGGTGAAGTGATCTCCGAAGCGGTCGTGCAACACTACCACTACTATAATGAGACACTGGGCAACGTTCTGACCGAGGAAAAAATGCCTCATCAGATCAAAGTCCTGAAAGATTAAACAATCAAATCAACCATCAAATAGCATACAGTTGGAGGACGGCAGACAGTGAGAAATAATATGAACATCCAGACTTTTATCGGCTGCGAATCTTCTTTTGAAGAAGCATCCACCGTATTATTCGGGATTCCATTCGACGGAACGACCAGTTTCAGGCCAGGCACGCGCTTTGCGATGCAGGCGATCCGCCAAGATTCATTTGGCTTGGAAAGTTATTCTCCTTATTTGGATCGCGATCTTGAAGAAGAGGCCATCCATGATGGCGGAGATCTGGATCTACCTTTCGGCAACACAGAGCGCGTCTTGAGTGATATCGCAACCTACACAAAAGAAGTATTGGATAATGGCAAGAAATTTTTGATGGTCGGCGGCGAGCACCTCGTCAGCCTGCCCACCATCGAGGCTGCTTATGAAAAATATCCGGATCTGCATGTCATCCATATCGATGCCCATACAGATCTGCGTGAAGACTACATGGGCGAACCGTTTTCGCATGCTTCGGTCATCCGCCGTTGCTTCGATTTCCTGGGAGACGGCCGCATTTTCCAATTCGGTATCCGCTCCGGTTTGAAGGAAGAGTTCGAATGGGCGAAAGAGCATACTTATATGGAGAAATTCACCATCGATACGTTGCCGCAGATCGTGCAGCAATTGAAGGATGTTCCCGTTTATGTGACAATCGATCTGGACGTTTTGGATCCTGGTACTTTCCCGGGAACCGGCACACCTGAGCCAGGCGGCATCACCTACAAGGAATTGTTGGCGGGTATCGCTGCTTTGCAGGACTTGAATCAGATCGTTGCAGCCGACGTCGTCGAACTTTCACCGCAATACGATCCTTCAGGCGCTTCTACTGCTATGGCCTGCAAGACTGTCAGAGAAATGCTTTTGACGCTTACTAAATAAAAGAATCGATTATTGGACCTTGGACATAACCAAGGTCTTTTATTTGCCCTGATTTCCGAATGAAAATATTTACATTAAATTGTAATGAAAATTCCCGAATCTCACGTAGGTATGTAAGGAAAAGTATCACTAACTTTTCATATCCTTATGCTAGTGAAATCCTGTTATAGCGAATGTTTTTCTAGAAGTTAATATTGTTACTATCAAAAAAAATATGCAACTAATTGTGAAAAAATGAATGAAAATGGATTGTAATTAAATGAGAGTTTGATTATAATATCAGAATAACAAAATAGAAAGTAGGGACGCCGAAATGAATAGTTACACTCCTCCAAAAAAGCAAGGAATGTATGATCCCGCCTACGAGCATGATGCATGCGGTATGGGATTTGTCGTTGACATCAATGGTAAGGGTTCTTATAAATTAGTCTCTGACGCGTTGGATTTATTGGAAAACATGGAGCATAGAGGTGCTTCCGGCGCTGATGCCAAAACAGGTGACGGAGCAGGTATCATGGTGCAGATTCCACATCATTTTTTCAGCAGGGAGTGCGACGTCCTCGGAATCCATTTGCCTAAAAAAGGCGACTATGGTGTAGGGATGCTCTTTGCCCATAAGTATGAAGATTTGCGTCACGAACAAATGAGAATGGTGGAAGAGATCATTACTTCCGAAGGCCAAAAAGTGCTGGGCTGGCGTGAGGTTCCGATCGACAGTTCGGAAATCGGTGCGACTGCTAAAGCTGCCATTCCGAGGTTTATCCAGGTCTTCATCGGTAAAGGAGAACCTCAAATGACGGAAATGGATTTCGAACGCAAATTATTCATCATCCGCAAACTATCCGAAAAACAAATCGTTCCGATGAGCGAAAAAAGAGGCGGATCGTTCTATTTTGCCAGTTTATCTTCGAAAACGATCGTCTACAAAGGGATGTTGACTGCAGAACAATTACGCAGTTTCTATCTTGATCTTACGGATCTGGACTTCACATCCGCTTTGGCGATGGTCCATTCCCGTTTCAGTACGAATACCTTTCCGAGCTGGGAAAGAGCCCATCCCAACCGGTACTTGATCCATAATGGCGAAATCAACACAATCCGCGGCAACATAAACTGGATGCGTGCCCGTCAAGGCAGCATGTCCCAGGATTTGCTGGATGCCAGTGAAAAAATCTACCCGATCGTTGATGAAACAGGGAGTGATTCTTCCCAATTCGACAACAATCTGGAATTCTTGTATCTGAACGGCCGCTCATTGCCGGAAGCCGTCATGATGATGGTTCCTGAGCCTTGGGAAAAGAACAAAACAATGTCTAAATCCAAAAAAGATTTTTATAAATTCAACAACTTTTTGATGGAACCATGGGATGGACCTGCAGCAATGGGCTTCACGGATGGGGAAATCGTCGGAGCGGTATTGGACAGAAACGGTTTGCGTCCGTCCCGTTACTATGTGACGAAAGATGATCGCGTCATCCTTTCATCCGAAGTGGGTGTCGTAGATGTGCGTCCGGAAGATGTCGCCTATAAGGGCCGTCTGGAACCAGGTAAGATGCTGTTGATCGATACGAAGCAGAAACGCATCATCTCGGATGAGGAAATCAAAGAAACGGTCGCGGCTAAACAACCTTATGGAGAATGGGCTGAAAAGCACATTTCCAAAATGAAGGACCTTGCGCCTGCTCCATTGAACGAAATTGTCGAGCCTGAAGAATTGCTGCACCAGCAGAAAGCTTTCGGTTATACGTTTGAGGATATCCAATTATTGATCAAACCGATGGCTGTTACGGGAACTGATTCAGTCGGCGCCATGGGGATCGATTCTCCGTTGGCAGTCTTATCAGACAGACCGCAGATGCTGTATCTATACTTCAAACAGTTATTTGCGCAAGTTACGAATCCTCCGATTGACGGTATCCGCGAGGAAATCGTTACTTCCGATACCATGCTTGTCGGAAATTGCGGGAATTTATTGGATCCGGATAATGCAGACACGCATGCCATCTACTTGGATAGCCCGATTTTGACGGACTCCGAACTGGCGAAAATCAAAGCGCTGCAGGACGATAAATTCAAAACTGTCACGCTTTCTCTTTTATATCGTGTCGAAGACGATGCGAAGGGGATGGAAAAAGCTTTGGAACGTCTGTTCAGTGCAGCGGACAAAGCCATTGCTTCCGGCGCCAACATTCTGGTCCTTTCCGACCGTGGTGTGAACGCTGAATGGGCTGCCATTCCGGCTTTATTGGCTGTTTCCGGCCTGCATCATCATTTGGTCCGCGAAGAGACACGCACGAACGTCGGCCTTGTGCTGGAATCCGGAGAACCAAGAGAAGTGCATCACTTCTGTACATTGGTCGGATACGGCTGTAATGCGGTCAATCCATACTTGACTTACGCGACCATCCGCGATCTTGCTGAAGAAGATCTGCTGGACGGACTGGATGCTGAAGCAGCGGAAGCGAATTACATCCACGCGGCTGTCCATGGTATGTCCAAAGTACTGACGAAAATGGGTATTTCAACAATGCGCAGTTATCACGGTGCACAAATTTTTGAAGCACTGGGAGTCAACAGCGAAGTTGTCGCTAAATATTTCACAGGCACGCCGACCCGTATTGAAGGTATCGGACTGCAGGAAATCGCCACTGAAAACAGAATGCGTCATGGCAGTGCTTATAAAGCTACAGCGCCTTACAGCGAAACGTTGGGAGTGGGCGGTCATTTCCAATACTCGGCCATGGGTGAAGAACACTTGTACAATCCGAGCACAATCTACCGTCTGCAGCAGGCGACTCGTCAAGGAGACTATGAGCAATACAAAGAGTTCTCCCGCGAAATCAATGCGGACACGAACGCCTACACGCTGCGTCAACTGATGCAATTCAAGCCGAATGCTCAAGATGCGATTCCGATCGAAGAAGTCGAATCGGCTGAAAGCATCGTGAAACGCTTCAAGACCGGAGCGATGTCTTACGGTTCGATCAGTATCGAAGCGCACCAAACCTTAGCGATCGCTATGAACCGTCTCGGCGGGATGAGCAATTCTGGTGAGGGTGGAGAAGATCCGCGCCGTTTCGAATTGGATGAAAACGGAGATTCCCGCAACAGTGCCATCAAGCAAGTTGCTTCCGGACGTTTCGGCGTTACGAGCCACTACTTGGTGAATGCGAAGGAAATTCAGATCAAGATGGCCCAAGGTGCAAAACCGGGTGAAGGTGGACAATTGCCAGGACCGAAAGTTTATCCTGAAATCGCCAAAACACGTGGTTCCATCGCAGGTGTAGGCTTGATTTCACCGCCTCCGCATCATGATATCTACTCTATCGAAGACTTGAAAGAATTGATTTTTGACTTGAAAAATGCCAATCGTGATGCGCGCATCAACGTGAAATTGGTTTCTGAAGCCGGCGTCGGTACGATCGCTGCCGGTGTTGCGAAAGCAAATGCCGATACGATCCTGATCAGCGGGTATGATGGCGGTACAGGTGCAGCACCAAGAACCAGCATCCGTAATACCGGCTTGCCGTGGGAACTGGGCTTGGCTGAAGCGCACCAAACATTGGTGTTGAACAAGTTGCGTGACCGTGTCCGCGTCGAAACGGATGGTAAATTATTGACTGGTCGCGATGTTGCTATCGCGTGTATGTTGGGTGCCGAAGAATTCGGCTTTGCGACGACACCGCTAGTGGCTATCGGCTGCATCATGATGCGCGTCTGCCACCTGAATACATGTCCAGTGGGTATCGCAACGCAGGATGAAACATTGCGCAAAAACTTCCAAGGCAAACCGGAATACGTCGTGAATTTCATGATGTTCGTTGCCGAAGAATTGCGTGAAATCATGGCGAAATTAGGCTTCCGTACGATCAATGAAATGGTTGGACGCAGCGATAAGCTGAAGATGAAAGAAAATGTCAAGCATTGGAAAGCGAAAACAGTCGATCTGTCCAGCATATTGTACCAACCCTATGCAGCACCGAATGTCGGCAGATACAACATGACGGAGCAAGACCATGAGCTGGAGAAAACACTGGATATGCGCCGCCTGTTGAGAATCGTGAAACCGGCAATTGATGCTAAGAAACGCATCGTTGCGAAATCAGCCATCAAAAACATCGACCGTGTTGTCGGAACCATCATCGGCAGCGAAATATCGAAAAAATACGGTGCTGAAGGCTTACCGGAAGATACGATCCAATTGACATTCGTGGGATCGGCAGGACAAAGTTTCGGCGCATTCATTCCGAAAGGGATGACATTGACGCTGGAAGGCGATTCGAACGACTATATCGGTAAAGGCTTATCCGGTGGTAAAATCATCGTACGCGTACCGAATGAGGCTACCTACGCACCTGAAGAGAACATCATCACTGGTAACGTTGCTTTCTATGGCGCAACCAGCGGTAAAGCATTCATCAACGGCATTGCTGGAGAACGGTTCTGTGTCCGGAACAGCGGAGTGGATGCAGTCGTTGAAGGGATCGGCGACCACGGGTGTGAATACATGACCGGCGGAACGGTTCTGATCATCGGTAAAACCGGACGCAACTTCGCTGCCGGAATGTCCGGCGGGGTAGCTTATATCCTTGATTTCGATGAAAACAACCTGAATATGGAAATGGTCAGCGCAACGACAGATTTGAATGATACAGAGCATGACACAATCAAGCGCATGCTGCAGGAGCATATGATCTTTACGGGAAGTCCTAAAGCCCAAAATATTTTGGCTAACTGGGATCAAATGAAATCCCGCTTCACGAAGGTCATCTCCAACGACTACAAGTTCATCCTGGAGAACATCGAAATAGCCAACCAGAGGGGCATCACCGGTGAAGACGCAATGCGTTATGCCTTTGATGAGCGCTATAAACCAGTGACGACAAACTAAGGAGGAGGGATAAGATGGGAAAAATTACTGGATTTAAGGAATATAGCCGTTCCAATTATGAAAAGATTTCTCCGGAAGTCCGTATCAAAAATTGGGGCGAAATGCGTGAAGAAACATCCGAAGAAAAAATTCGCACACAAGCGGCCCGTTGTATGAGTTGTGGCATTCCCTTCTGTTCGGCAGGCATCATGCTGCCGAACGGTGCTTCCGGTTGCCCGCTGCACAATCTCATCCCCGAGTGGAATGACATGGTGTATCGCGGTCAATGGCAAGAAGCTTACGAACGTTTATCCTTGACCAATCCATTTCCGGAATTTACAGGACGTGTCTGTCCTGCTCCTTGCGAAGGATCTTGTACAGTCGGGCTAATCGGTGAACCCGTCACGATCAGCAGCATCGAATACGAAATCATCGAACATGCTTTCCAGAATGGTTGGGTAAAACCGGCTAAAGCTCCGGCTACCGGCAAACGCGTTGCGGTTGTCGGCTCAGGTCCTGCCGGCCTTGCGACTGCGCACTACTTGACTTCAGTCGGCCATGCGGTCACTGTCTTCGAAAGAAGCGACCGTCCGGGTGGTTTGTTGATGTACGGTATCCCGAACATGAAATTGGACAAGGATATCATCCAAAGAAGATTGGACATCCTGGAAGAAGCTGGCGTTACGTTTGTCTGCAACACTGAAATCGGCAAAGACATCGCAGCTCAGGAATTGGTTGATACCTATGATGCAGTCGTTCTTTGCGGCGGTGCAACCCGCGCGCGCGGCATCAATGTCGAAGGCAATGATGCAAAAGGCGTACACATGGCCATGGACTTCCTGACCGCGAACACACAAAATATCCTTGCAGGCGAACCGCAGGAAAGCAAAATCACCGCCAAAGACAAACACGTCATCGTTATCGGTGGCGGGGATACCGGGACCGACTGTGTCGGTACGTCCATCCGTCACGGCGCGAAGAGCGTGCATCAATTCGAAATTATGCCGCAAGCTCCGGACAAACGTGATGCAAACACGAACCCATGGCCAGAATGGCCTAAAAAGCTGAAAACAGATTACGGCCAAGAAGAAGCAATCTATTTGACCGGCTCCGATCCGCGCAACTATGAGATCAATACGACCAAAATCGAAAAGAATGAAGCCGGCGAAGTTACGGCTGTCCATACTGTCCAGATCGAATGGAAACGTGATGCTTTAGGCAGAATGAATCCAGTACCCGTCGAAGGAACAGAAAAAGTCTGGAAAGCGGACTTAGTCTTGTTGGCGATGGGCTTCACCGGTCCTGAAGATACGATTCCGGATGAGTTGACTTTGAAACGCGATCTGCGCAGCAATATCCAAGCAGCAGAGACCGACTACAAAACGAACGTGGAAAAAGTCTTTACATGTGGTGACATGCGCCGAGGACAAAGCTTAGTTGTCTGGGCTTTGCAAGAAGGGAAACTAGCCGCAGGCGAAGTGGACCGTTTCTTGTCAGGCGACACAGCCATCTATTGATATTAGTTGGAAAAACCGAAGCAACGGGGAATCGTTGCTTCGGTTTTTTTGCGGATTTGGTACAGCGGGAGAGTTGTGTGCCTTGCTCCGGCGAGGGTGCTGTACCCGGAGATGAAAAAAGAAAAATAGTTGCCAACTCCGGCGAACCCGCCTTCGCCGGAGAAAGACCAAGAATAATGCCGTCAACTCCGGCCAGCCAACGCTTGCAGGAGTTGACGCCTTCCCGGAGTGCTGTCCTCCGGCGAAGCCACATTCGAACGCAAACTCGAACAGGAGCCTAAAACTGTTGGGGCGGCCCGCATAATTCCATATATTGAATTCCGAAATATAACTCAAAAAAATGGTATAATAACAACAAATCCTTAAGTAATCTAAGAGGGAAAAATTTGCAGGAAAAGAAAGGGTGTCAAGTTGTGAAAAATTGGAAAAGTGTGGCGATTGCCTATGGCCTACCCGCAGTCGTTCTTCTAGGATATTGGTATTCGGCGTTGACCCCGGTGTCGATCCAGTCGCCGGAGTTTTGGACGAATATGTTTTTGTATTTGGTCGCAAGTGCAGCATTGATGAACGTCTTGGATCGGTCGAAAGCCGATAAAGTCAATAAAATTTCTGGAGCCATCATCGGAATCAGCGTTGTTTTCATCATTGGCGGGATGCTTTTTGGTTCCCAAATTTTCAGGGCCAAAGATTACGCCAGCCTGATTACGCATACGGATGGCAATTTTGAGGAGGACCTGACCATCACGGATCCTTCGCAGATCCCGACGATCGACCGCGATATGGCGGAGCGTCTGGGAAGCCGTAAGCTTGGCGAAGTCCTCAACTTGGTTTCGCAATTCGACGTCAGCACGGAATACACACAGATCGCTTATAAAGGCGATTCGGTCCGTGTTTCGCCATTGGAATATGTCAGTTTTTTCCGTTGGTTGAACAACCGCGCAGACGGCATTCCACATTATGTGACCGTCGATATGGTGACGGGAGATTCTGATTTGGTGGATCTGGAAAAGACCATCCATTATTCCCATTCCGGCTTTTTCGGGGATGACATCACCCGACATATCTTTTTCAACTATCCGACCGTGATGTTCGAAAACCCGGTCTTTGAATTGGATGAAGAGGGCAACCCGTATTACATCGCGCCCATCGTTGAAAAGAAATTCAGCTTCATGGGACCCAAAGAAGTCGTCGGCGTGTTCGTCGTGGATGCTTCCTCTGGTGACATCACGCGCTACAGCGTCGCAGATGTGCCGGATTGGGTAGATCGCGTGTTCCCGGCGAATATGGTGATGACGCAGATCAATTACAACGGGCAATACCAAGGCGGTTTCCTGAACAGCGTCATCAGCAAGAAGGGTGTCATCCAAAATGCGAATGGCTACAACTACATCGTGCTCAATGACGATCTGTACCTGTACACGGGGTTGACTTCCGTGGCGGCGGATGAATCAAATATCGGCTTTGTGCTGGTCAATTCCAGGACCAAGGAATCGAAACGCTACAACATCAGCACAGCGACCGAATGGAGTGCCATGGAGAGCGCCCAGGGATCCGTGCAGGAAAAAGGCTACATCAGCACATTCCCGCTTTTGTTCAATATGGAAAACAAGCCAGTCTATCAGTTATCCTTGAAAGATGATGCCGGCTTGATCAAAATGTACGCCTTTGTGAATGCGACCAACTACCAGAAAGTCGGGACCGGTAATTCGTTGGCTGCCGCATGGAGCGCCTATACCGGTGGCGTCGTGAGCGCAACGGACGACGCGGATGAGGAATCGGAAGAGGTCGTCGAGACGGAAACCATCAGCGGTGCCATCACTGCAATGGAATCAGTCGTCATCGACGGCGAAACGACCTATTACTTCACGCTGGAGGGCGATGCAGAAACCATCTATATAGCTAAAGTATCCATCGACAAGCAGTTGCCGTTCATCAAAGCCGGCGACAGCGTGACAATAGAAGTAGACGGCGCCCGCGTCGTATCCATCATCAAACAATAACAAATTGGAAGAAGGGTCTGCCTCGTTTGAAGGTGGGCTCTTTTTTGTTGTACCGGAAATGCAAAAAATTGACGGAACAAGGGCTGTTGTTGCATAGTAAAGATAAGAATGCATGCGAAAGGAAGCGCTGCGCTATGGCAAACAAAGTGACCCATCCAATACTGTTTCAAGGCGATCTGAAAAAGCAAGTACCCTATTTTGAAGGGTGGTATTTCAAGAGTGTTTCGGCTGATGAAAAAACCGTCCTCAGTCTGATTCCGGGAATATCCCTTACCGCTGAAGATCCACATTGTTTCATCCAATATTCCTATGTCCACGTCGGAGAAGCGCCCGGAAAAGAGTTGCGGACCGGCTACATCCGCTACCTCTTGTCTGCGTTTCAATACAACCAAACGCCATTTGTGCTTAAAGTTGGAAATAGCGTCTTTTCGGAAACGCTCGTCAGCGTCCATCTGGAAGAGGACGATTTCCGGATGGAAGGCATCCTGAAATTAGGGCCGTTCCAGGCAATCAAACGGACACCGCTATCGCCATCCATTATGGGTTTCTTTGCCTATATCCCGAACATGGAATGCTATCACGGCGTTATCAGCATGAATCATGCCGTTGACGGAACAGTGGCTTTCGGAACCAAAGCTTGTGATTTTACAGGCGGAAAAGGCTACCTTGAAAAGGACTGGGGAACGTCTTTTCCGGAGGAGTATGTCTGGATCCAGTGCAACCATTTCCGGGATGAGGGGACGAGCCTCTTCTTCTCGGTGGCGAAAATTCCTTATCGGGGATCCTCGTTTGAAGGGTTCATTTGCAACTTTATCGTGGATGGGATCGAATATCGTTTTGCGACCTATAACCGCAGCAAATTCACTTTAGGTTTGTTGACCGATGATCGCATCGAGATCGAAGTTTCACATGCATCCGCATCCCTCACCATTTGTGCGGAGGTGCTCCACGGCGGGGCGTTGATGGCGCCGACCAGGCAGGGTATGGACAAGTTGATCAAAGAAGGGCTTTCCGGCATCGTTACAGTCGATTTCACCGATCAGAAAACTGGAAAAATTTACCACGATGTCGGAAATGTTTCCGGCATCGAAGTAGTACGTTGAACATTTGAAAGAGTGGGAGGGAAAGGAAATGAGTCAAAATTTGTTCACTTACCGTATCCAGACGAGCGGAAAGCAATCATTGACGAACATTGATGTCTATCTCGAGGACGCATTGACAAAAAGCGGCGTGAAGGACGGCATCTTGGTTGTCTTCTGTCCGCATACGACAGCTGCCATCACGATCAACGAGAACGCGGATCCGGATGTGCAGAAGGACATGAATTGGGGCTATACGGACACCTTTCCGAATAAGGGAAGCTACAGACATAGCGAAGGCAACTCCGACGCCCACATCAAATCCTCTCTGACGGGTGTCAGCGAAACGATCATTGTGACGGAAGGACGGATGCTGTTGGGGACTTGGCAAAGCATCTATTTCTGGGACTATGATGGACCGCGTAACCGTAAATTTCACGTGAAGATCATCGCTGGATAAATGTTTGATGTGCAGCTTGAGCATGTTGTTTCGAATTCGAGATAAAAACCTGTATAATGAAATTAAAACAAGCGGTAGGTGAATGCACAATGCTGGAGGATATCAAAAAAATAATTGCGGAACATAAGCCGGAGCCGATCGGGGAACAGCGCAATTTTTCCGTTCTGATCCCTTTGATAAGAGTGGACGGAGCGCTTCATGTTCTTTATGAAGTACGGGGAGCGCATATATCCCAACCTGGGGATACTTCCTTCCCGGGTGGTGCAGTGGAGCCGGGAGAAAGCTTTGAAGCGGCGGCAATCCGGGAAACCATGGAAGAGTTGAACCTAAAGAGCGAAAACATAAAAATTTTGGGGGAGATGGACTATATCATGAATGATCGCGCAATCATTCATTGCTTCGTCGGGGAAATCACCGGTGTTGAAAAGGATGATATCCATTTCAATAAAGAGGTACAGGAAATCTTCACGGTGCCGCTTCAGTATTTCATGGACAATCGGCCTACCTATTATTCTTCGACGGTCCGGCTGGAGCATCCCGATGATTTTCCGTTTGAACTGATTCCAAACGGGAAAGACTACAAATTTAAGGTCGGTGTCCACTGTGTGCCTTTCTACCATCTTGAGCATCATCGACTGTGGGGATATACCGCGAACCTCACCGACCGCTTCGTCAGCATACTGGAACAAAACAAGCAATCATCAAAATAAGCATGAAGAGGCCGGCTCGCTAAGAGCCGGCCTCTTCATGCTTATTGGCGCATAATTCGCAGTTATCTGCCTTCTCGGTGCTCTGCCGGTGCGGATAGTCGAGAGTTAAAACTTCTGTCAGGTGAATAACTACCGGAAACTACTAAATACCGGAAGGATCGCCCGTTTGTCGGGCATCAGTCCAGAACGGTATACCGAAGAACCGAGAGTGCGCAAATCTCTCGACAGAATGATCACCGAAAACCGCAAAACACCCGACAGAATGCTCCTCTGTCGGGTGAACGCCCAGGACAGTATACCAATCACCCAAAGTGGTCCGAACTGTCGACTTTTCGGCATTATTGGACGTTCTTAAAGCCGAAAGTAAGATATTGATTTGGGAATAAATAAGCAGGGGCACCTCAGATGCTGAAAATATGCGCGCGATATTTTTCGAAGCTTTCATGCACGCTTGGTTGGACTTTCTTCAACGAAACAGGGCGTCCAGCCTCGTTCAGGAAGCAATGCTGGCTTTTTCCGGTCGTGCGCAGCTGGCCGGTCGCGACATCGATGACGCGATAGGCAAGACTCAATTTGACGCCGTTGTACGACTCGATTTCAGGCAGGACGTAGACGGAATCGCCATAGCGGACCATCGACTTATATTGGGCCTCGACTGTCAGTACTGGGCTGACGATGCCGTTCGCTTCGAGTTTCGCGTAATTTGCACCGACCTGATCAAGGAAGTCGATGCGGGCTTCCTCGAACCAACGGATGTAATTCGAATGGTGGATGATTTTCATCTGATCTGTTTCATAGTATTGGGCGACGTGGATATAGGGTTTCAATTCATTTTTCAAAAAAGTTCCTCCTTGCGGCAGTTCATTAGGAATATGAAAGACTTATCCCTAATGAACTGCCTTTTTTCTTGCTGGTAGGTTACTGGTTGTCCGATACAGCGCAGTTATCGGACATTTACAGATGTAGCTCTAGGGAAAGCGGCAAGAAAGGGAGGTCTCCTTTGGAGCCTCCCCTTCTTGTGCTTATAATAAGTTGTCCAGCTACACGGGTAAGCCCTTCGGAATTTAGATAAATCGTACCTGTTGCGCTCTACGATGCTCAGTCGGTAAGATTTCCTAAAATTCTTTCAGGGCTGAACGAACCCGCTCCGCTTTTCTATATTTTTATTTTGCTTCGATCTCGATTAGCAGATCTCCGGCTTCGATCTGATCGCCGTCGATAACATAGATCTGATCGACGACACCGCTGATTGTTGAACGGATCATCGTTTCCATCTTCATCGCTTCAGTGATCACGACTGGATCGCCTTGAGAAACGCGGTCGCCGCGTTTGACGAGAACTTCCAATACAGAACCCGGCATTGTTGCGCCGACGTGTTCTTTGTTGGTAGGTTCCGCTTTTTTGCGGATCGCTTTCGTGCTGGTGATGGACATATCTTTGACTTCAATCTCACGGCCTTGGCCATTCAGGTCGAAGTAGAGGATACGCATTCCGTCCGAATCAGGTTCACCGATCGAGTTCAATTTAATGATCAAAGTTTTACCTTTTTCGATCTGAACTTCGATCTGTTCGCCCATACGCATGCCGTGGAAGAAAGTAGGGGTGTCAAGTTTTGTGACATCGCCGAACTTATCGTAGACGGCCACGTAATCCAGGAAGATTTGCGGGTACATCAGGTAGCTGATGACATCCTCATCGCTGGCTGGACGCTGGATTTTTTCCTCCAGTTCGGCTTTCAAAGCCACGAAGTCGATTGGCTCACGCAGGCTGCCTGGTCGTTCTGTGATGGCTTTTTTGCCTTTCAGGATGATTTCCTGCAATCTCTCGGGGAATCCGCCTGTCGGTTGGCCCAAGTCACCTTTGAAGAAGCTGATGACGGATTCAGGGAAGTCGATGGTATCGCCTTTAGCGTAGATATCTTCTTCATTCAATTTGTTTTGGACCATGAAGAGAGCCATGTCGCCGACAACTTTTGAGGAAGGGGTCACTTTAACGATATCGCCGAACATTTTATTCACGTCAGCATACATTTCTTTGACTTTATCCCACTCGTCGTTCAAGCCGACCGCATTCGCCTGTTGTTGCAGGTTCGTGTATTGTCCGCCCGGCATTTGGTGATTGTAGACTTCTGTTGAAGTCGTCTGGATGCCGCCTTCGAATTCTTCATAGTAATCACGGATATCTTCCCAATAACGGTTGATTTTGTGTACGTTATGGATATTGATTTCCGGCGCGTGTTCAGAACCTTCCAGGGCATAGTACAAGCTGCTGATGCTTGGTTGGCTGGTCGTGCCGCTCATGGCACTCATGGCCACATCTACGATGTCTACGCCAGCTTTGATTGCTTCTGAGTATGTGTAGATGCCGTTACCGCTTGTGTCATGTGTATGCAGATGGATCGGCAGATTGACGGTATCTTTCAATTCGCTGATCAGACGGTAAGCCGCTTGCGGTTTCAAAAGGCCAGCCATATCCTTGATTGCGATGATGTGTGCACCCAGTGATTCAAGCTCTTTGGCCATCTCTTTGTAGTATTGGATGGTGTATTTTGTTTGTGTCGGATCATTGATATCGCCAGTGTAGCAGATGGCTGCTTCAGCAATCTTATCATTGTCGCGCACATACTGGATGCTCTTCTCCATTTGTTTCGTCCAGTTCAAACTGTCGAAGATACGGAAAACATCGATTCCGTTTTTAGCGGCAAGTCTGATGAACTCTTCTAAACCGTTGTCCGGATAGTTTTGGTATCCGACGGCATTGGATCCACGGAAAAGCATCTGCAATAAAGTATCCGGCATTTGCGAGCGCAGTTTCTTCAATCGTTTCCAAGGATCTTCGCTCAAGAAGCGGTAGGCAACATCGAAGGTAGCTCCTCCCCACATTTCCGAAGAGAAAAATTGCGGAATGGCCGCTCGCGTTTCGGCTGCGATGGCTTGCATCTCATTTGTGCGGATACGGGTAGCCAGCAAACTTTGGTGCGCATCACGGAAAGTTGTATCCGTCAAGAGAACGCGGTTTTGGTCTTTGATCCATTCGCTCACTGCTGTAGGGCCTTTTTCATCCAAGATATTTTTGGCGGTAATGATTTTTTGTTCCGGAACAACGATGTCAGTCGGAATCCGAGGCTTATCGTAGAACTTCTTGTGGCCTTTTTGGATGCCCGGGAAGCCATTAACGGTAATGTTTCCGATGTACTGCATCGTTTTGTTACCACGGTCACGCGTTTTAGGGAATTCGAACAATTCCGGCGTCGTATCGATGAATGTCGTTTTCGCATCGCCTGATACAAAGATCGGGTGCGTGATGACGTTGAACATGAATGGAATGTTCGTTTTTACGCCACGGATTCGGAATTCGATCAGCGAACGCTCCGTTTTGCGGACAGCTTGATCGAATGTCGAAGCATGAACGCATAATTTAACTAGTAAAGAGTCAAAGAACGGTGTTACGACCGTACCTTGGAATCCGTTACCAGCATCCAATCGGATACCGAAACCGCCTGGAGAACGGTACGTATTGATTTTTCCGGTATCAGGGAAGAAGTTATTCAACGGATCTTCCGTCGTGATCCGGCATTGGATAGCAGCACCGATCAACGGGATATTTTCCTGTTGCGGGATACCGATTTCTTTATGCAGATCTTGTCCTTGAGCGATCAGGATCTGTGATTGGACGACATCGATTCCTGTAATCAATTCTGTGATTGTGTGCTCCACTTGGACACGCGGATTCACTTCGATGAAGTAGAATTGATCGCCTTCCAATAGGAATTCAACGGTTCCGGCATTTACATAGCCAACGTGTTTCATCAATTGAAGAGCAGCGTTACAGATTTCGTGACGGACCTCATCCGACATGGAAACGCAAGGTGCCACTTCGACTACTTTTTGGTGACGACGTTGCACAGAGCAGTCACGCTCGTAGAGGTGAACAATGTTACCGTGCTCATCCCCTAAAATTTGAATTTCGATATGTTTAGGATCTTGGATGTACTTTTCGACATAAATTTCATCGTTGCCGAACGCGGACAAAGCTTCACTGCGGGCTCTTTCGAAACCTTCGCGAGCTTCTTGTTCGTTGAAGGCCATCCGCATACCGCGTCCGCCGCCGCCTAAAGCCGCTTTGATCATGATCGGGTAGTTGTAGGCTTCCGCAAACGCAATAACTTCATCGACGTTCGCGACAGGACCGTCCGAACCAGGGATTGATTGAATGCCAGCTTCCACAGCGGCAACTTTTGCTTTGATTTTATCGCCAAAAATGTCCAAATGCTCCAAAGAAGGACCGATGAATTTGATGCCTTCTTCTTGGCAGCGTCTAGCGAAGTCGATATTTTCAGATAAGAAACCATATCCAGGATGAATGCCGTCTGCACCGGAATCTTTAGCGATGCGGATCAGGTCTTCGATGTCCAGATAGGCGTCGATAGGCTTTTTGCCTTTTCCGACCAAATAGGCTTCATCTGCTTTAAAACGGTGCACAGAACCTTCATCCTCTTGCGCATATACGCCCACAGTAGGGATTCCCAGTTCAGTCAGTGCACGAAATACACGTATCGCGATTTCGCCACGATTTGCAACTAAAACTTTTTTCAATATTTCCACCTCGCTAATTTATTAAAATTCAGGAAAATTTCTTATACAATGATTAAAAATGATTCGTGATTTCTGCCGAATATGAAAATTTGGCGAGAGAAATCAATTATATCTTTTTAATTATTCATTTTACACATTATTTAGCTTGTTTACAACTACCTTTTTAAGAATCCATTAATAATTGGCGGAAATGCTGTTTTTGGACAAAACACGAACGATTATTCAAAATAACATCAATAAGATAAGTGTATTTTTCTTAATTAAAATTATTACTTGCTATTATGAGATTGATTTCGCGCTTAATACGAACAATCTTTCATGAGAGGTTTTTGCTCATTTTCTGTGCTAAAATAGATAACAAAGGGAAGTGAAGCGGTTACACGTTAATGCGACGGTAATCGAAAAATAGTCGCAAAAATGGGGAATCCAGTAAAGAAAAGGGGGATTTAAACGTGAGTGAACCAACAACAGGCAAACACACGCCATTATTTGAATATTATAAAGCGAATGACGTGAAGCTGATTGATTTCGGGGGTTGGGAGATGCCGATCCAATTTTCCGGCATTCTTTCCGAACATGAGGCCGTTCGTGAGCGCGCGGGATTGTTCGATTGTTCGCATATGGGAGAGATCGAAATATCCGGCGATAAAGCAAAAGACTACCTGAATGGACTGCTGACGAATGATATCAGCGTGATGACAATCGGCCAGGCTCAATACAATATTATGTGTTACCCGGATGGCGGGGCAGTCGATGACGTCATCCTTTTCAAAATGGACGAAGCGCGCTACCTGCTGGTCTGCAATGCATCCAACACGGATAAAGTATTTGCATGGATGCAGGAGAACAACAAGTCAGAAGCGAGTATCAGCAATATTTCCGACAGTATCGGTCTGCTCGCTCTGCAAGGACCGGCCGCCATCAAAATTCTGAAGGAACTGACGGACGCTGATCTGGATGCCATCGGAAATTACCATTTCATCGCGGAACAGGAAGTGGCGGGCATTCCGCATGTCTTGATTTCGAGGACGGGTTATACCGGTGAAGACGGGGTTGAATTATATCTGGCGGGTGAGCAGACCGCGTTGCTGTGGGAAAAACTGCTGGCAGTCGGAGAAGCCTATGGTGCTTTGCCTTGTGGACTCGGTTCGCGGGACACGCTTCGATTGGAGTCCGGGATGCCACTGTATGGACATGAATTATCTGAGGAAATCACCCCACTGGCTGCTGGGTTGGGATTTGCAGTCAAGACGAAAAAAGCGAGTGATTTTATCGGTAAAGCATCCTTGACGGCAATTCGCGAAGACGGACCAAAAGAAAAGATCGTCGGTTTCGAAGCCATCGAAAGAGGGATTCCACGCGAAGGCTATAAAGTCTTTTCCTCGGACGGAGCGGAGGTCGGGGTCGTCACATCCGGTACGCAGTCGCCGACTTTGAAGAAAAGTATCGGAATGGCCTTAGTGAAGTCGGAAGCAGCCGCCCTCGGAACAGAAATCCAAATTGAAATACGCAACAAACGTATCCAAGCTCGGATTGTTCCGAAACCATTCTACAAAAGAAAAAAATAATTTTAGGCACGTATACTAATGAAAAACAAAAATAAACCAGCGCCGTGCGCGAAAGGATGATCAAAATGGCAGACTACAAAAATTTTTATTACACAAAAGAGCACGAATGGGTAGAAAAGATTACGGATGAAATAGTACGCATCGGCATCACAGAGCATGCAGCAGAACAACTTGGCGATATCGTGTTCGTGGATTTCGTGGCTGATATGGATGCTGAATTGGCAAAGGGGGACGAGTCTGTGACGGTAGAATCCGTAAAATCCGTCTCGGAAGTGTATGCGCCTGTCTCTGGAACAGTGACGAAACAAAACGAAGCTTTAGCTGATTCCCCTGAAATCGTCAATGCAGAACCGTTTGCAGGCGGCTGGATGTACGAAATGAGCCTGAGCGATATCAATGAATTGGATGAATTGTTGAGCTACGATGAATATGCAGCATTCGTGGCCGAGGAGGAAGCGTAAAATGACTGAGGAGAGATTCCGTTATTTACCGGATACGGCCGAAGACGAAAAAGAAATATTGGCTGTCATCGGGGTCGAAAGCATGGAGGACCTGTTCACGGATATCCCTGACGAAATCCGTTTGAAGGAAGCGTTGGCGATTCCGGCTGCCGTTTCCGAATCGGAACTATTGAAACAAATGAAAGATTTGGCCGAGAAAAACGTCAGTGCCGGACAGATGCCGATTTTCATGGGCGCCGGTACGTATGATCATTATATTCCAAGCGTTGTGGATGCAGTGATTTCGCGCTCTGAATTTTATACGGCCTATACCCCTTATCAGGCGGAAGCCAGTCAAGGAGAGCTGCAGGCGATTTTTGAGTTTCAATCGATGATCAGCGAATTGACCGGGATGGAAGCCACAAACTCTTCCTTATATGATGGTTTTGCTTCCTTGAGCGAAGCTGTTGGTTTGGCAGCGGCCGTTACGAAACGCAAGGAAATCGTTCTTTCACAAGCGGTCCATCCGAATGCTCGTGCCGTCGTCCACACTGCCGCAAAAGGTCGTGGCCTCGAAGTCATCGAAGTGTTGATGGAAAAAGACGTCACCAACTTCGGTGTCACGCGATGCCTGACCACACCGGATACCGCCGCAATCGTAGTCCAGTACCCGAATTTCTTCGGCTCGGTCGAAGATTTGGCTGTCGTCAAAAAGATTGCGGAAGATAAAGGGGCGCTGTTGATCGTGATGGCCAATCCGTTGGCGCTTGGAATATTGGAAGCGCCCGGTAAGTTGGGGGCGGATATCGTTGTCGGAGATACGCAGCCGTTCGGTTTGCCGATGTCATTCGGCGGTCCGCATTGCGGTTACTTCTCCGTGAATCAAAAGCATATCCGTAAAGTTCCCGGACGGATTGTCGGGGAAACTGTTGATGCCGAGGGAGAACGCGCTTTTGTGCTGACGCTTCAAAGCCGAGAGCAGCATATCCGCCGCGAAAAAGCGACTTCCTACATGAGTTCGAACCAAGCCTTGAACGCGTTGGCTTCAGCGGTCTGCATGGCGGCCCTCGGCAAACATGGCGTCCAGGAAATGGCGCAGCTGAACGTCGACAAAGCAGCTTATTTTGCCCAAGCTTTGCAGGATAAAGGCTTCGCGATCCTGAATCAGTCGCCGTTCTTCAACGAGTTCGTTATCGATCTGCCTTTCCCTGCTGAAGAAGCGAATAAGGCTTTGCTGGAGGCGGGCATCATCGGTGGCTACAGCTTGGCCAAAACCTATAAAAAACCGAATCAGTTGCTGGTTTGTGCCACCGAAAAACGCACGAAGGAAGAAATCGACCGATTCATTGCGGTATTGGAGGGGATGAAGCATGCGTAAAACAAAAAATGTGATTTTTGAATTAAGCCGTCCAGGGCGCGTCGGCTACAGCCTGCCGAAGAGTGATGTCCCAAAAGCGGATTTCAAAGCCAAACTGCCGGAGCATCTTGTCCGCAAACAGCCGGCCGAATTGCCGGAAATCAGCGAGCTGCAGTTGATGCGCCATTACACCAACCTTTCCCAGGACAACTTTGGCATAGAAAACGGCTTTTATCCGCTGGGGTCCTGCACAATGAAATACAACCCGAAAATCAACGAGGTGACCGCCCGTTTGGACGGCTTCGCCAATATCCACCCTTATCAACCAGTGGAAACCGTCCAAGGCGCGCTGCAGTTGATGCATGAACTGCAGGAAGACTTGGAAGTCATCACCGGCATGGACGGTGTTTCTTTGCAGCCGGCAGCCGGAGCGCACGGCGAATGGACCGGTTTGATGATGGTACGAGCCTACCATGAAAAGAATGGCGATCTCCAGCGCACGAAGGTTTTCGTGCCGGACAGCGCCCATGGAACCAATCCATCGAGTGCCCATATCGCGGGCTTCGATGTCGTAAGCATCCCGTCGACCGCTGAAGGTTTGGTCGATCTCGAAGCTTTGCGCAAGGCAGTCGATGACAAGACTGCCGCTTTGATGCTGACGAATCCGAATACGCTGGGGCTGTTTGAGCGCGACATCGTGCAGATTGCCGAAATCATCCACGGTGCCGGCGGATTGCTTTATTACGACGGTGCGAACCTGAACGCCATCCTCAGCAAAACGACGCCAGGCACGATGGGCTTCGATATCGTTCATTTGAACCTGCACAAGACATTCAGTACGCCGCATGGCGGCGGCGGACCGGGAGCCGGTCCAGTAGGCGTAAAGGCAAATCTGAAAGGGTTTCTGCCGATTCCGCGAGTGGAGAAGACAGAAGAAGGCTATGTGCTGAACAGCGATCATCCCGCTTCAATCGGTCCGGTCAAAGGTTATTACGGGAACTTCGGCGTCCTTGTCCGGGCCTACACCTACATCCGCACAATGGGACCAGTCGGTTTGCGCAAAGTATCGGAGAGCGCCGTGCTGCATGCCAATTATCTGCGTAAGCTTCTCGAAAATGATTTCGACACGCCGTATCCGGTCATCTGCAAGCACGAATTCGTCCTTTCCGGCAACCGTCAGAAGAAGGGCGGTGTGCGGACTTTGGACATGGCCAAGCGCTTGCTGGATTACGGCTATTACGCGCCGACTGTCTATTTTCCGTTGATTGTCGAGGAAGCTTTGATGATCGAACCGACGGAAACCGAAAGCAAGGAAACGCTCGACGACTTTGCGGACGCGCTGATCGCAATCGCCCGCGAAGCAGCAGAAACGCCGGAAACCGTCACACAAGCACCGCTTCATACATCGGTCAGACGACTGGATGAAGTGCGCGCCGCCAGAGTGATCAAAGTGAAATACTGATTTGATGCCAAAAAAAGAAAAGCTCCCGACAATCCGTTTTAATGGAAAAGTGGGGGCTGTTCTTTTTGTGTATTTGACTTTACTGTGCGACAGTCTGCTCCAGCAACAGGTTCATGTTCAGGAAACCGCGTTCGCTTTTCAATTGGAAGGCATGCTGACCGGCATTGAAATCGATGACGTTGTCGCTGTCGAGAAAAACCAGAGCCCATTTTTGAGCAGGTACAGGTCCGATGTTCGTTTCGATTATGGTATCGTATTCAGCCATTCCGGCATCATGCGCCTTCAACATGAAGATGCCGGTGCTCGGGCAGCCGCAATCATCGCCGACCGCATAGAAGAGGCTGATGTCCTTGAGTTCGTAACGTTTTTGGATTTCCGTAATGGCGGAATCGGTAAAAGTGAGTTTCATGATTTAATCCCTTTCTTTCCATACAAAGTAACTGCAAATGACCAGGCGGGGAAACTGCCTATCCAACTTTGCTTTCTTACTATAAGTATACGATATATCCATCAAAAAACAAGAAAAGCCATCTTCCGCCGAAAGTCAGGATGACTTCAGAAGGGATCGGTGGAAGAAGATTTTCGATTTATTTTGAACATTCTTAAGAAAATCCTATAACTGGAAAAATGTCAATAACACTTCTGCAATCTTTTGCTACTGCCCTCTGGTAGATCGTTCTTTTTACATCACTAACCAACTTTGGTAGAATCAAAGATATATGAGTTTAAAATAATGAAGAGGTGGGGAGATTCTTTGGCAAATCAAGAAAAGTCAGTTCGGTTGTTTTGGCTATTGTTCAAATCAACTTTTGTGCTGAGTGCATTCACTTTTGGTGGAGGCTATGTGATCGTACCGTTGATGCAAAAAAAATTCGTGGAACAACTGAAATGGATTGATTCAGATGAAATGTTGGATTTGGTTGCTTTGGGGCAGTCCGCGCCTGGTGCGATTGCCGTCAATACATCCATTCTGGTCGGCTATCGTGTGGCGGGTTTTCTGGGAGCTTTGGTGACTGTATTCGGTACGGTTGCGCCCCCGCTTATCATCATCACGATTGTTTCCTATTTTTACATGAATTTTCGTGAAAATCCGATTGTGGATGCTTTGATGATCGGGATGCAAGCGGGTGTGGCTGCAGTCATCGTCAATGTCGTCATCGGCATGGTCAGCGGGGTCGTCAAGCAGCGCGACATTGTGAATATTCTATTACTGTTGGTGGCGTTCATCGCTTCCTATTTCTTTGATGTTCACGTCGTCCTGATCATTTTCTTGGCGGGATTGATCGGTTTTGTCAATCTGAGCTATCAAGAGAAGAAAGGGGCGATCAAATGATTTATTTGCAATTATTCTGGTCCTTCTTCCAAATCGGTCTGTTCACGATTGGCGGTGGCTACGCGTCCTTACCGCTGATCCGGAATGAAATCGTCGTGAATCATGGCTGGCTAACAATGCAGGAATACACGGACATCATCACGATTTCGCAGATCACGCCGGGACCGATCGCCATCAATTCGGCTACCTTCGTCGGAACCAAAGTGGGCGGTTTTGCAGGGGCAATTGTTGCGACTCTTGGTACAGTCACGCCTTCAATCATCCTCTCATTGATTTTGGCATGGGCTTACTATAAGTACCGCGATATCAAAATCATGCAAGGCATCCTTGGTGGGCTGCGACCGGCAGTCGTAGCTCTGATTGCCGCGGCAGGATTGGCGCTTTTTGTGGCTGCTCTGTTCCAATCCGGCGGAACGCTAATCGGCGGAATCACCGTCAATTTCCTTGCGGTTGGAATCTTTATTGCGGCATTGTATGCGCTCCGGACTACAAAAATCGACTCTATTTGGCTGATACTTGTTTCTGGTGCCGTAAGCATCCTTTTCCATTTAATCAGCTGATCGGGTGTATAATAAAAGAATAGCACATTCACTTCGTCAAGAAAGGAACTTGTCATGATGTCAAATCAGGCAGCTAAAGAGATTCAAGCAAAAAAGAATATGCCGAAAAAGTGGCAGGGGTTGAAGCCTGCGCGATTCGCGAAATACCGCAGCTGGATCAACAGCGGCACCCCAGGCATCTGTGGCACTTATTGCAGCGCTGTGCTGGTGCATGATGCGGTTCTGCAGAAATACAAGAAGTCGTTGGATAAAGATACACTGTTGGCGGGCTTGCTGACGGTCGTTGATGAATTTCTGCCCTACAAGGGAACTTTCTTCTGGGACGTGCAGCACGGACTGAAGGCTTTGCTTATGGACATTCCGGATTGGTCCGTAAAATCGGGACTCATCACGGAAAAAATCGTGCCGGCCTTGTTGGACCGTCCGAATCCGGTACCGGTCATCGTCGGAACGACGCGACTTTTCAACAGCAAGTACAAAAACCATTGGGTAGTCGTCTATGCTTATGGCTACAACGAGGACGGCAAGCTTTTCTATAAAGCGTATGATAACCACGGCCGCTACCAGGCCATTTTGCCGGCATCGCAGACGATTGGTTGTGTTTGGTTGGAAGAAAGAAAAAATAATTGAGAATACTATAGATAGTAACGGAGGAACAAAATGAGGCAATATGATTTTATCGCCATCGGAGGTGGCAGCGGCGGCATTGCGACGATGAACCGTGCGTCAGAATACGGTGCTAAAACTGCTGTTATCGAAGGAAATTTATTGGGTGGAACGTGCGTGAACATCGGGTGCGTACCGAAAAAAATCATGTGGTATGCATCCCAAATATCGGAAGCAATCCACAAATACGGACCAGATTATGGGTTTGATACAGGTGCACACAAAATCGACTTTCCGACCTTGCTGAAGAACCGGGACGCCTATGTAGAGCGTTCCCGCAACTCCTATCAAGCGGGCTTCGAACGCCGCAATGTCGATGTGATTGAAGGCTTTGCCAAATTCGTCGATAACCATACTGTTGAGGTGAACGGCGAGCTGATCTGTTCCAAACATATCTTGATTGCGACTGGTGCAAAACCGATCCGTCCACGGATTCCTGGCGCAAAGCTAGGCGACGTTTCCGATACATTCTTCGAATGGACCGAACTGCCCGAGAAAGTCGCAGTCGTGGGAGCCGGCTACATCGCCATCGAATTGGCCGGCGTGCTGCACAATTTGGGAGTGGATACGCATCTTTATGTCCGCTATGATAAGCCGTTGCGCAAATACGATGACAGCATCATCGAAGGACTGATGGAGGAAATCGAAAAGGATGGTCCGACATTACATACGCATGCCGTATCGAAAGCTGTCGAAAAGAATGCAGACGGCACTTTGACGCTGCACCTAGAGGACGGCAGATCGGAAGTCTTCGACAAAATCATCTGGGCGATCGGACGGACCGCCAACATTGACGGTCTAAACATCGAAGCGACCGATGTGAAAGTCAGCGACAAAAAATTCATCATCGTCGACGAATACGAGAACAGTTCCGTCGACGGCATCTACGCAGTCGGAGACGTAACCGGCAAGAACATGCTGACGCCTGTTGCGATTGCAGCCGGGCGCAGATTGTCGGAACGCCTGTTTAACAACAAACCGAATGAAAAACTGGACTACGACAACATCCCGACTGTAATCTTCAGTCACCCGCCAATCGGCAGCATCGGATTGAGCGAAAAAGACGCCGTAGCGAAGTTTGGCGCGGATCAGGTAAAAGTGTACAAGTCTAGCTTTGCGTCGATGTACACAGCCGTTACGGCTCATCGACAGCTAGTCAAAATGAAACTGGTCTGCGCAGGAGAGAACGAGCAAGTCGTTGGTCTCCACGGCATCGGCTACGGTGTCGATGAAATGATACAAGGCTTCGCAGTAGCCATCAAAATGGGCGCCACCAAAGCCGACTTCGATAATACCGTAGCCATCCATCCCACTGGCGCGGAAGAGTTTGTGACTATGCGGTAGAACGAGATGCACGCTTGGTCGCAAGCGACCAAGCGTGCGAGATAACCCTTCAAAACCTTTTTGGCGGGCAAACTGAATAGACTTCACCGTGAAATAGCCCGCCAAACGCGTTTTGGCGGGCTATTTCAGACGATGCCGAGGTTTTTTACCCCGCCAAATCAATTTTGGCGGGGTAAATGACGTGATAATTCGACCAAACGGATAATGCGAACCATCTCATGATTCGATAAAAATGCAAAAATGTGAAGAGCAATCCCATAGACTCCGCGCATACTGTATTTGACAACAAATATAGGGGTGATCACTATCGCGTATAAGGAACGGAAAAAGTCGAAGCTTTTGAACATTTATCAAATATTGTCTTCACGCATGCATTTATCAAGCGATGACTACTATTATTATCTCAATTTAATAAAAGGATTCGAAGGGGAGATGCGCTTCGATGAATTAATCGAAAAACTGAAAGAGTATTGCTTGATTCTTAATGATCTACAATTGGAAATCAGGCGATCTTCTTTCCAAATCGATACCGTGCTGATTTTTTTCGGCAAAATAATAATATGCGAAATAAAAAACTATGAAGGAGTACATTATTGGGGAAAAGATAAATTCACCAAACTCAACGGAGTCATTATGGAGAATCCTGATTTGCAATTGCAGAAGACACGAGTTCGGCTGGAATTGCTTCTTCTGGAGTTGGGCTGCAAGATGGAAGTAGATGCCTTTGTCGTCTACGTTAATCCTGAGTTTACTCTTCTGGGTGCGCCTGCTGATGAGCAGTTGTTACTGCCGAGCCAGATTTCTGGATATTTTGAAAATCTGCATACAGGCGCTAAACCGACTGCTGAACAGAAAAAATTGGCGGATGCACTTGTAAAACTCCACAAGCCTGATTATCCAAGCAAAATGCCGAAATATCGTTACAACCAGTTAAGAAAAGGAATCCCTTGCACTGCCTGTGGCGCTCTTTTAGGAACATTCAGCGGCCATCGTCAAACATGCGGGAACTGCGGAAAGAAAGTAAATGTCAAAAAGGCAATCAAAAACAGCATTGAGGACTTCCGCTTGTTGTTCCCGAATGAACCAGTGACCTCAGCTCATATGACGGATTGGTGCGGAATAGGAAGAAGGGACCGAATTTTTCGGGTTTTGAGGGAGGAATATACTTCTAAAGGAAGCGGGAATGCGCGCTATTACGAATAATATTGCGGGCAAAATTTATATAGAGGGGATAACGTGATTCATATAACTACTTTATGGGCAAATCCTTGCATTAATTCTGTCTAGGAATTGAGTTTGGGTTCAAAAATAACCCGCCAAAATAAAGTTGGCGGGGAAAATCAGTCACGAATACTACACGAAAACCCGCCAAAACTACTTCGGCGGGCTAAATCTCCCGCTGACACCGCGAGATTCCCCGCCAAAATGGTTTTGGCGGGGAATCTCAATCCAAAATCCAGGCCTTCAACCCAAACCGCAAAAGAAAACCCCATCACGACCATAAGTCGCGATGGGGTTTTTAAATATTCATGTATTATTCTTTGATCTGGTTCACTTTTTTGTCGTATCCGATACCGCGCAAGATAGCTTTCATGATCTCTACGAATGGGATTACCGACAAAGCAGCTGCAATAACGATCATCCATTGTTGACCAGTCATGTCATAGATTCCGAAAATTGTGTTTAATCCTGGAACGAATGCCACCATCAGCATCAATGACAACGACAGCAAGACTGCGTAGTTGAACATTTTGTTGCCGAACGGGTTGACAGAGAACAATGATTTGAAGACGGATTTACAGTTGAAGGCATGCGACAACTGGATAAATCCTAATGTTAAGAAGGCCATTGCTTCACCAATGTGCAGTTCATATCCGTAGTAGATAGTCGCCAACCAGAATACGAACAGGGTGATTCCACCTTCGTAGATACCTTGGTAAATCATGCTAGGGAATACGCCGTTAGAGAAGAAGTTGGAAGAACGACCACGAGGCGCTTGTTCCATAACATCTTTCTCAGCTTCTTCCAAACCTAAAGCAATAGCAGGGAATACGTCCGTAACCAAGTTGATCCACAGCAAGTGGATTGGTTCAAGGATCTGCCATCCCAAAACAGTAGCGATGAACAAGGTCAATACTTCACCCAAGTTAGCAGAAAGCAAGTATTGAACCGCTTTTTGAATGTTTGCGAAAACCTTACGTCCTTCTTCAACCGCATGAACGATTGTTGCAAAGTTATCATCAGCCAATACCATGTCGGAAGCACCTTTAGAAACTTCCGTACCTGTGATACCCATACCGATACCGATGTCAGCTTGTTTCAATGAAGGGGCATCGTTCACGCCGTCACCAGTCATGGCGACCACTTTGCCGTTATCTTGCCAAGCTTTAACGATACGTACTTTATGTTCAGGAGAAACACGGGCATAGACTGAGTAGTTCTGAACCGTGCGCAAGAAATCATCATCAGAGATATCATTCAATTCAGCTCCGGTAATGACTGAGCCAGCAGAAGTGTTTTCATCCAAAATACCTAAACGCGTTGCGATTGCAGAAGCAGTATCTCTATGGTCACCCGTGATCATGACCGTACGGATACCAGCTTTTTGTGCTTGAGCGATCGCTTGTTTCGCTTCCGGACGCTCAGGGTCGATCATACCGATCAGACCTGCAAACACCAATTCCGTTTCGACTGCTTCAGTCGTCATTTTAGCAGGTACAGCAGCGACGTTTTTGAATGCCATCGCCAATACACGCAATGCTTGGATAGCCAAGCTGTGATTTGTGTCCAGGATTGCGTTTCTGTCAGCATCTGTGATCGGTGAAATGACGCCAGCTTTGATGATGTGCGTGCAGCGTTTCAACAACTCATCAGGAGCCCCTTTGGTAGCGACCAAGAATTGGTTGCCTTCCGGGTGGATCGTGGACATCAATTTGCGGTCCGATTCAAAAGGAACTTCACCAACACGCGGCATGTCAACCAATTTAGCGGAAAGGTCAAAACCTTTTTCCAAACCGTATTGCACCATTGCTGTTTCGGTAGGGTCACCGATCAACGATTTATCGTTGGCGATTTTTGTGTCATTTGCCAAGTTCATGATCTTCATAACAGGCAATTCCAAATCGATATTTTCGTTAGCATCGTGGACTTGGCCATCGTAGTATACCTTTTCGATCGTCATTTTGTTTTGAGTCAATGTACCGGTTTTGTCGGAACAGATAACTTCAGTACCACCCAATGTTTCAACAGCAGGCAATTTGCGGACAAGCGCATTTCTGCTCGCCATTTTTTGCGTACCCAATGCCAAGATGATTGTCGTGATGGCAGGCAAACCTTCAGGAATAGCCGCAACAGCTACGGAAATCGAAACCATCAACATATCCAACCAAGGACGGCCGTTGAATCCGAATCCGATGATGAACATCAATACAGCGATTACCAGAATCAGAACAGTCAAAGATTTACCCATTTGATCTTGGTTGATCTGTAATGGTGTTTTCTTCTCTTCAGCGTTCTGCAGCATGTTCGCGATATGTCCAACTTCGGTGTTCATCCCTGTAAGGACGACGACACCTTCCGCACGGCCATAAGTAACGTTTGTGCTTGAGAACGCCATGTTCTTGCGGTCACCTAAAGCAGCGTCGGTTTCAACGTCACGCAAGTCTTTTTCGACCGGTACAGACTCACCAGTCAAAGCAGCTTCTTCGACTTTAAGGGAATTGACATCGTAAAGGCGGATATCTGCAGGAACAACATCTCCGGCTTCCAAAATGATGATGTCACCAGGCACAAGCAATTCTGACTTGACTTGGACAACTTCTCCGTCACGTTTTACGTTGGCAAGCGGTGAAGCCATTTTCTTCAAAGCTTCGATTGCTTCTTCGGCTTTGTTCTCTTGGAATACACCTAAGAATGCGTTTATGATAACAACAGCTAAGATGATGATGGCATCAGCGATTTCATGACCGATAGTACCAGAAATGATCGCTGCAGCTAATAGAACGAGAATCATGAAATCCTTGAATTGATCCAAGAATTTTTGCAAAGTGGTGCGTTTTTCACCTGCTTCTAGTACGTTCTCTCCATACTCAGCCAATCTCTTCGCGGCTTCCTCTTTGGTAAGGCCATCTCTAGTCGAGTTAAGTTCAGCTAAGACTTCCTCTTCCGTTTGCGCGAAGAACGCTTTATTCAGTTGTTCTTTTGACACAGTATTTCCCCTCTCTTAACCTGAATGTAGTAGTGTTAAAATGAAAAGAGACCTATGCATAAAATTGTCCATCAGACAACACTGTATGCATAAGTCTCACTATTTAAGGTAACACCAGAAGATAGGATTACTCTACTTATTGTTGACATTACCACAGCCTTGTACTGCTAGTTACTCCCCTATGGAGATATTCAGTTTAACACTCGGATTAATTATATCGACAAAAGCAAGGAATCGCAACAATTTATTACCGAAAACGAAAACAATTAAAAAAATGGACACATTTCCGATCAATCGGAAATGCGCCCAGTCATATTAAAGCAATGCCAAAATGATGAAGTTGGCCAAGAACAAAGCCGAAGAGAACCACACGATCGGGTGGATTTCGTACGATTTTCCTTTTACGACTTTCACGATGCAGTAGAAGAAGAAGCCGGCTGCGATACCGTAGGAAATGCTGTAAGAAAGACCCATGAAGATGGATGCGAAGAAAGCAGGGATTGCATCTTCCAGATCATGCCAGTTGATTTCCGTGAATGATCCCATCATCAAAATACCGACAAGGATCAAAGCAGGAGCTGTTGCAGCTGCGGGAACAACACCAATCAGCGGTGCGAAGAATGCACTGATGATGAACATGCCGGCAACTACAACTGCAGTCAAACCAGTACGTCCGCCAGCACCGATACCGGCAGCACTTTCAACGTAAGTAGTCGTATTTGAAGTGCCGAAGATCGAACCGATTACCGTACCGACTGAATCGGCGAACAAAGCTTTATCCATCTTCGAACTGAATCCGGATCCTTCCTCAAGCGCTTTTTCATCTTCTGCAGAGAAGATACCAGTACGACGGCCAGTTCCGATGAATGTACCGATTGTGTCGAAAGTATCGGAAAGGCTGAATGCGAAGATGGTCATCAAGACTAAAGGCAGTTGGGAAACATCGGAGAACAAGGACAAAAGACCTTCTGAACCGAATGCAGCACCGAATGTCACATCTAATTCGGAAATAGCTGTTGCAAGCGAGTTTGCTTGCAGGCTTGCTGTTGAAATATCAACAACACCCATCGGGATACCCAACAAAGTGGTCGCAACGATACCGATAAGGATTGCGCCGCGGACATTTTTGACCATCAGTACAGCCGTAATGACCAAACCAATCAAAGCCAATAAAGCAGGCATTTGTGTGAAATTAACTAAAGCAGGGACGATGCCGCCGCCAGTTACGACTGATCCTACTCCGCCAGTGAAAGTCTCAGCCGTTGCGTCGTAAGGAGCGCCATTGATCGCTGTGATGGAGCCAGCATCGGAAGTGAATTCAAGGAAGCCGGCGTTTTTGATTCCGATATAAGCGATGAAGATGCCGATCCCGCCGCTGATTGCGTGCTGCAGGCTTTCAGGGATCGATTTGATGATCATTTTTCTGATTTTGGTTACAGTGATCAGAACGTTGACCATCCCACAGATGAATACCATGGCCAAAGCTTGTTGCCAAGTGAAACCAAGTGAGAAGACGACAGTGAAAGTGAAGAAGGCGTTCAAGCCCATACCCGGTGCCAAAGCATAAGGTACGTTGGCGAAAAGGCCCATCACCAAAGTGCTGACTGCAGCGGAAATGATTGTTGCCAAGAAGACTGCTTGGCTAGGCATCCCAGATAAAGAAAGGATTGCTGGATTGACGAAGATGATATAAGACATTGCGAAGAAAGTTGTGATCCCTGCAACGACTTCTTTGGAAACTGTTGTTCCGTGCTCTTTGAGTTTAAAGAAATTTTCCATTTTGAAAAGATCTCCCATCTGAATTTTTTTCGGCAGCGACAGGAAACAGATACAATAAATGATTTCAAATGCATTCCTTGCTTGCCACTCGACTATTATAACCAATCACCCTAAGGCTTGCAATAAATAAGTGAATGATTTAATCAATTTGTTAGTTTAATGTTCGTGATTTGCCTGACCCAGTAATGAAAGCGGTTCAAAAGCGCTGCTATTACTTCTTAACGTTGGCATTTCAGGAAAATAGGATCTTTTCGGTAAATATGCCTGAGCAGGAAAGCGGGTGATATGCTAAAATGAGAAGTACCGAAGCAGTCTGGACGAAAGAAGGTGCAGAGCATGAAAGAAGAAGTATTTGTGGTGGGCGATGTCCATGGGGAAATCACCTTACTGAAGAAATTATTGGAAAAGTGGGACCGCGAGAAGCAGCAGCTGATTTTTATCGGCGATCTAGGGGACCGCGGCGAAAACTCGAAAGCCTGTTTTCTGCTGGCGAAGGAACTGGTGGAGAAGTACGGTGCTATTTATCTGAAGGGCAACCACGAGGCTATCCTGATGAATTTCATCGCGAAGCCGGAGGAATACGCAGGCAATTATTTTCTGAACGGCGGTTTGGGTTCCTTGGAAAGTTTTCTGCATGAGCGCATCGATGAAGAGTATTCGCCTACTGAAATCGCCCTGATGATGAAACATTACTACAAGGATCTGCTCGCTTTTTTGGCTGAGCTTCCTTTGTACTATGAATGGGAACAATACGTGTTCGTCCATGCCGGTGTAGATTTGGGGAAGAAAGATTGGCACGACAGCTCCGAAGAGGACTTCCTCTGGATCCGCGAACCGTTCCACAAAAAGAAGAACCGCAGCGGCAAAACAATCGTGTTCGGGCATACTCCAACTTTTTATCTCCACGGCGACAACGATCGATCGGACCTTTGGATCTCGGACGATAAGATCGGTATCGATGGCGGAGCCGTCTACGGCGGATCGCTGCACGGCGTCGTATTTGACAAAACCGGTCTGAAAGCGGACCATATAATACAGAAATGATGAAGGTGCCGAAACGGCATTTTTGTTTTGAAAGGCAGGAATAAATAACACTATGACAGAAACAGCTCAACAAATCGTTATGGACTTGGTGAAAGCAGAGCTAAGCCAATTCAAACCCGCACAAATCGAAAAAGTACTGCAGCTATTGGAAGAGGGTAATACCGTCCCTTTCATCGCGCGCTACCGGAAGGAAGCGACCGGATCGCTTGATGAGGTCGAGATCCGCGAAATAGAAGAGCGCCACCAATACGCGACGAACCTGTACAAGCGCAAGGAAGAAGTCATCCGCATCATCGAAGAGCAAGGCAAACTGACGCCAAAGCTCAAAGCGGATATCGAACGCGCCGAAAAGATGCAACGCGTTGAAGACCTATACCGTCCCTACAAACAAAAACGCCGCACGAAAGCCGCAATCGCCCGCGAAAAAGGCTTGGCTCCGTTTGCCGAGTGGCTGATGAACGGACCGACGAGCGGATCCTTATCAGTAGAGGCGAAGGCCAAGGAATTCCTGAATGAGGAAATGGAACTTTCTACTATAGAAGACGTTTTGGCTGGGGCCCATGAAATCATAGCCGAAATCGTCAGCGATGAACCGGCTTACCGCGAACATATCCGCGAGTTCACGCGCAAAAACGGCCAGGTCGTCAGCACGGTGAAGGATGCCGAGAGCGACGAAAAGGGCGTCTTCGAGATGTACTACGATTTTTCCCAAGGTGTGGCCACGGCCGTACCGCACCGCATCCTGGCTATGAACCGCGGCGAAAAAACCGGCATCCTGAAGGTTGCGATCGCGGTCGATGAGGAGAAAATCTTCGCGTATTTGTCGAAGAAAGTTCTGAAGAATCCGAACAGTATCGCTGCGCCGTACGTGAAGGCCGCCTATGAAGACAGCTACCGCCGTTTCATTGGACCGGCCATCGAACGCGAACTGCGCAACGAATTGACCGAAGCCGCCGATGCGCAAGCGATCGACGTCTTCGGCGACAACCTGCGCAACCTGTTGCTGCAGCCGCCTTTGAAAGGCAAAGTGGTGCTTGGTTTGGATCCGGCTTACCGTACCGGCTGCAAGTTGGCGATCGTCGATGCGACCGGTAAAGTATTGGCGAAGAGCGTTATTTATCCGCACAAACCAGCCAACCAGGAAAAACGCGCTGCTGCCGGTCCGGCTTTCCGCAAAATGCTTCAGGACTACAAAGTCGAAATGGTCGCCATCGGGAACGGAACCGCTAGCCGCGAGTCCGAGCTATTCGTATCCGAGCAGATTAAGCAAGTGCTGAATACGGTCTACTACGCTATCGTCAATGAAGCGGGCGCTTCGGTTTATTCCGCCAGCGATATCGCTCGTGAGGAATTCCCTGATTTCCAGGTCGAAGAACGCAGTGCCGTCAGCATCGCGCGCCGTCTGCAGGATCCGCTTGCCGAATTGGTGAAGATCGATCCGAAATCGGTTGGTGTCGGCCAGTATCAGCATGACGTTTCCCAAAAACAGTTGGGCGAACGCTTGGACTTCGTCGTCGAAACCGCCGTGAACCAAGTCGGCGTCAACCTGAACACGGCCAGTGCGCCATTGCTGCAGCACGTTGCCGGCCTGAACAAAACGATTGCCAATAACATTGTCACTTTCCGTGAAGAAAATGGCGCCTTCGACAGCCGCCAACAATTGAAGAAAGTGCCGCGTCTCGGCCCGAAGGCTTTCGAACAATCGGTCGGCTTCATGCGCATCGCTGGGGGCAAGAACATCCTTGACAACACCGATATCCATCCCGAATCCTATCCGGCCGCCAAAGAAGTGCTGGTACTGGCTGGGCTTAGCCTGAAGGACATCGGAACCGAACAAGCCCGTGAAGCGCTGGGAGCGTTGGATCGCACCAAAGCCCGCGAAGCAACCGGTCTCGGTAAGGAAACGTTGCAGGATATCATCGCCGGTCTAACGAAACCGGGCCGCGATCCGCGCGACGACATCGCCCAACCTTTGCTGCGCCAAGATGTGCTCTCAATGGAGGACTTGAAGCCAGGGATGGAACTGCAAGGGACCGTCCGCAACGTTGTGGACTTCGGCGCCTTTGTCGACATCGGGGTCAAACAGGACGGCATGGTCCACATCTCCAAACTCAGCAACCGCTTCGTCAAGCACCCCTCCGATGTGGTCGCAGTCGGCGATATCGTGACCGTTTGGGTCGATCATGTCGACACGAACAAAGGCCGGGTTGCCTTGACGATGCTGCCGCAAAAATAATGAGGAACAATTGATGAACGAACAAGAACTGCAAAGGTTGGTGGAGCACATTTCGAGTACCGTTTTCCGGAAACCGTTCCGCCACCGCGCCAGTTTTAACCGCCGCCTCAAGACGACAGGCGGACGCTACCACCTGGGAAGCCACGATTTGGATTTCAACCCATTAGTGTTGGAACTTCATGGGGCAGAGGAACTGGAAAAAGTTGTGAAGCATGAACTCTGCCATTACCACTTGCATCTGGAAGGCCGGGGCTACCAGCATCGGGATGCCGATTTCCGGAACTTGCTGAAGGCGAGCGGGGGGAGCCGGTTCGTAAAGGACCTGCGCCAGGCTGGAATAGTTACGCCGCCAAAATGGTTGTACAGTTGCAGTGCCTGCGGACAGATGTATCCGCGGAAAAGAAGGATAGATCTGAAGAAGTATGTGTGCGGGAAGTGCAAGGGGAAGTTGCGGTTGAAGAGTCAATCCACTGGATAAAGTAAAAGAAGCCGGAAAGTCGTTTGATGACCTTCCGGCTTTTTGATAATTACCGAAAGATCGTCGTAAAGCCCCTTGCTTTAGCTATGGGGATATAAGACGTGCACTCAGTTGTGTTATGTGGGAATTCGCTGTATAATCAATGTATGGAAAATAAAAAATATAAATCAAATCATAACATCACTTATTCTTGTACCTACCATGTTGTCTGGTGTCCAAAATATCGGCGAAAGGTCCTTGTCGGACCAGTAGCGGCACGCTTAAAGGAGCTCATTGTAGAAACGTGCACCGGTCTATCCGTCGAAATTCAGGAAATGGAGATCATGCCAGACCAC